>CAYNFB010000022.1:6108-11159 GCA_964396355.1 uncultured Leptospirales bacterium
TTTTTTTCATCCCCCTTCATAAAAAATAAAATCAGAAAATATATTGACCGTATTTTTTAATAGATGCAGAAGTAGTAAAACTTTTTTAAAGAATATTAGAGAAGAAGATATATGAACAGCACTAAATACTGGATAGCCCTCAATGATGTTCAGGGCGTCGGCCCGGCGCATCTCAGGGAATTTCATCAGGCCGTGAAAAACAGCGGAATAGCCATGTCAGACCTTTTTGAACTAAAAGCAGAGGAGTTGAAAGAGGAGTTCTCCTTCAATGATAAACTTATTTCTGCCATAGAATCGGGCCGGAAAATTCTTCCCGATGTAGAGGATAGCTACCTGCAGGTAATAGACGCAGGTATAGATGTTGTGCCTTTCTTTTCCTCTTATTATCCCGCCAGGCTTCATGAAGTGCTTGGGACATCCATTCCGCCGCTTCTGTATGTCTACGGAAACAAGGAAATTCTCGGAAAAAAAGGAGCCGCAATACTGGGCGATAAGGATGTAAGCAACCGAGGCGAGTTCATTACCTATCACGCCTCAAGGGAGCTTGTAAAACATGATATCCCGGTGATTAGCGGTTTTGCAGGAGGGGTAGGCCTTACTGCTCACAGGGCGGCTCTGGAATCGGGCGGCAATACTATAGCATTTCTTCCCTACGGAATTCTTAAACTGAATTTGCCTCAGGGATTTGAGCAGTTTTTTGATGGTCAGAGAATTGCACTTGTGTCGATTTTCAGACCCGGAGACAGTGCCGATAAATATCACGCATTTAACAGAAACAGGGTAATCTGTTCTCTTGCCCGGGCAGTATATGTTGTAGAGTCACCCGAAACCGGCGGAGTATTTGAGGCTGCTAAATCTGCGGCGAACCTGAAAGTTCCCCTCTATACTACGGAGTATTCAAAGTATCCCGACGGCGCTTTGGGCAACATTAAAATAATTTCTGAACTGGGCGGTATTGCAGTAAGAGGGAAGAAAGCCGATGGGCTCACTGTTCCCAACATGGACAGAATAATAGCAGACGTGAAGTTTAAGTGAGAGTTCAGTAATGAGAAACATAACCTTTTTGATAATTACGGCTGCACTATCACTCGGCAGTATAGCCTATATGATAAATAAATCACCTGTGAATATGAAGACCGGGGTAATTGCAGTAGAAAAGGGACAGCACGCCGGCAAGACAGCACTGATTCTCAGAGAGGAGAATATCATAAGGAGCGCTCTTCTCTTTAGAACAGCCGCCGCGGTGATTCCCGGATTTTCGGTCAAGACCGGACGCTACAGGATAGTTCCGGGAATGACTACATTTGATGTGGCGCTTCTCCTCCATTCAGGCAGGGTTATCCGGCGGAAGGTGACCATACCCGAGGGATTTAACCTCTATGAAATAGGCTCACGTCTTGAAAAAAATCAGGTTGTAAAGGCCCGGGATTTTTTGAGAAAGGCTCGGGACAGAAATTTCTTAAAAAATACAGGAATAAATTCAGCCACTGCAGAGGGTTACCTCTTTCCTGATACCTATAGTTTCAGGGAGGGGTCTGATGCCGAAGCAGTAATAAAAATAATGCACCGGAGATTTCTGTCAGTCCTGGACAGTCTCTATAAAGAGAGTGTCAAAACAGGACTAAACAGATCGGAGGTTGTCAAAATGGCTTCCCTCATTGAGGAGGAGGCAAGGGTTTCCTCCGAGAGAGTGTATGTTTCCTCGGTCTTTCATAACCGCATCAGAAGAGGAATGAGGCTGGACTGCGACCCCACTGTGAGATATGCAGTGAAAAGATTTACGGGAAGGATACGCAGGAGTGATCTTGAATCGGACTCCCCCTATAATACCTACAGGCGCAGAGGGTTACCTCCGACTCCCATATCATGTCCCGGCAGGGACTCTCTTCATGCGGCGCTTAATCCCATATCTACGGAATTTCTTTTTTTTGTTGCCAGAAATGACGGATCTCATTACTTCTCAAGAACATTGAGCGAACATAACAGAGCAGTACAAAAATATATGAAGGGCGTAAAAAATGGATTCATCGACAGACAGAGGCTTTATTAGGCCTCAGATAGTTTCACCGGCAGGAAATCCCGAGAAATTGAGATTCGCTGTGCGGTACGGTGCCGATAATGTATACTTCGGCGGCAATATGTTTAATCTCCGAGTTAAGTCAGGAAATTTCGATATAGATGCGCTTAAACAGGGCGTTGACTTCTGCCGGCTGCACGGAGTCACGACCACATTTTTGATGAATTCATTCCTTCATGAGGCAGATCTGGGGCCTGCTCTTGATTATGTGAGGCAGATCAGGGAAATCAATTTTGATTCTGTGATGATATCCGATCCGGGCATGCTGATGATGCTTAAAGAAGAGGGAATAGATGCTGATTTTCATCTTTCCACTCAGATGAATACCTTAAATCATCGGGCGGTGAAGTTCTGGCTTGATGCCGGCTTTAAACGCATAGTTCTGGGAAGGGAGGTCTCGGTGGAGGAGATCAGACAGATAAAGAAGAACACTGATGCAGAGATTGAGGTTTTTGCCCACGGTGCTCTCTGCATATCATACTCAGGCAGGTGTCTTCTCAGCCGTTATCTTTCGGGGCGTGATGCCAATCAGGGGGACTGTTCCCAGCCCTGCAGATGGAAGTACTCACTCGTTGAGGAGAAGAGGCCCGGTGCATATCTGGACATTGTTGAACATGAACGGGCAACGGAAATAATGTCCTCCAAGGATCTATGCCTTCTCGAGAGGCTTGAGGAGTACATTGATGCGGGGGTTGATGCATTCAAGATAGAAGGGCGCATTAAGTCTCTCTATCATGCGGCAAATACTACGCGTATATACAGACATGCAGTTGAGAAGGCCGGTACTGATGAGTTTAAGAAATTCATGCCCTTCTGGAAGGAGGAGCTCGATCTTATCAGCCACAGGCCCTATACATCTGATTTGTTCAACGAATTTGACGGCCTGGGCTTTGACGGAGTGCCCTATATCAGCAAGTCTACATTTGCTGCGTACAAAATTGACGACGGAACAGCCGCTGAGGAAATACAGGTCAAGACCTTCAATCCGCTGTATAAGGGCGAGGTGCTCAATGCCATATTCCCTATTAAAGAGAGCGTTGTAGACGGAGATTTTAGAATACTCCGCATATATCATGAAGACGGTGAAACCGATATGGCAAGGCCTAATGGAGTATACAGAATCTGTTTTGACCGACCAGTAATGGATAATGCTATTTTCAGAAGAATAAATAAAGAGGAGAACTGATATGATCTCAAAACCGCCCGGAGTGGAGGATATTTTCCCCGACAGGGGAGTGAAATGGAATTACATAAAGAATATATATGAAGATGTCTTCAGAACTCATAATTTCAGGGAAATTGTTGTTCCTGTCATGGAATTTACAGAGGTTTTTGCCCGGGGTATAGGTGATGATACAGACATTGTTTCCAAGGAGATGTTTACCTTCGAGGATCGGGGCGGCAGGAGTCTCACTCTGCGTCCTGAGGGCACTGCAGGAGTTGTAAGAGCCTACGTGGAGAACGGAGAGTACAACAGGCTCTCTTCCTGCAAGTTCTTCTATGCAGGCCCTATGTTCAGGGCTGAGAAGCCCCAGAGAGGAAGACTGAGGCAGTTCAATCAGTTCGGCGCTGAAGTTTTCGGAAGTGATGATCCCTACTACGACTTTGAGATAATATCAGTGGTTGATTCAATTTCAAAGAGAATAGGAATAGGAGACTATCGGATTCTGATAAATTCCATCGGATGCAGGGAATGCAGACCCGCATATATGGAAAAACTCAAGGGATATTACAGGCAGTATGAAGAGTCTCTCTGTCAGGACTGCAGGAAAAGGCTGGAGAAGAACCCTCTGCGTCTACTGGACTGCAAAAATGAAAGCTGCAGAGCTCTCAGAGAAAATGCACCCCTTATTTCAGAGAATATATGTGAAAGCTGTTCCGATCATTTTTGCAGTGTAAAAAAATATCTGGATAGGGCATCCATCGAATATACTCTCGATCCGTTTCTAGTTAGAGGACTTGACTATTATACAAGAACGACATTCGAATTTGTGTCAGACAGTCTGGGGAGCCAGAGCGCCTTTGCAGGAGGAGGGCGGTATGACCACCTGGTTGAACAGTTTGACGGCAAGCCGACTCCGGGTGTGGGATTTGCGGCAGGAATAGAGAGACTGAATCTTCTTATTGAAGATAAGGATGTAAAGGGAGCCGGCATCGATGCTTTTGTAATACATTCCGGCGGAGAGTCTCTTAAAATTGCGGTTAACATGGTCAATGATCTCAGAGCTGCTGGTATCTCCTCGGATCTGGATCCTGGTTCCAGGGGCTTTAAATCCCAGTTTAAGAAGGCGGACAGGGAAGGCGCATCATACGCCCTTATTATAGGGGAGGATGAGGCCCTGTCCGGTAATGTCTCTGTGAAAGATTTTAAACTGGGAAAGCAGGAGACCATTCCTCTCAAAGAAATTGTTAATCATCTTAATAAAATAACAAATGTTTAATCATAATAATATTTTTATTTTTACGTCATTCTTTTAGTATATTTTATTGTAATTCCTCCCTCCGGGATTTATATTTAACAGTAGTATGTATAATTCCAATCGGGGGGAGGAGTATGAATACCTATTTAGCAGAGTATAAAAAGAAGCTTGTTTCTGCTCAGCAGGCTGCAGCTTTAGTTAAGGACAATGATATCGTTGATTACGGGATGTTCGCCACGAAGCCCGTCGATTTTGATCTTGCTCTCAGTAATCGAGTCGGACAGGTGAATAATGTTTCTGTCAGAGGAACAGGATCTGTGCCGCCCTTTCCTGCGGTAATACAGAATGACCCGGAGCAGAAATCATTTCAGTACTTCAGCTGGTATTACACGCTTCTTGACAGAATTTCAGGAGACAAGGGACAGGCCTGTCACCTTCCGTTTAACTATCATGAAGCGACACTTCTTGCATACCATCCACGCGATCTTTCCTATCTTGCGCCAAAGGTATGGGTCGCGCAGACTACTCCAATGGACAGGAACGGCTGTTTTAAC
>CAYNFB010000022.1:11169-22443 GCA_964396355.1 uncultured Leptospirales bacterium
CTTGCATATCATCCGAGAGATCTCCAGTATATCCGGCCCAGAGTCTGGTGTGCCCGGGTTACTCCAATGGACAGAGACGGGTGTTTGAATTTCGGTCTGGGCAACTCTCACAACAGGGGTCTTGCATTATGGGCCGATACTACAGTGGTTGAAGTCAATGAAAATATGCCAAGGTGTCTCGGCGGCAATGATGAGTATGTTCATATCAGCGAGATTGACCATATAATCGAAGGAACCAATACCGATATTTTCGCTACACCTCAAATGCCTGAACCTTCTGAGGAGGAGAAAAAAATTGCCGGTTTCATCGTTCCGCAAATACAGGACGGGGCGTGTCTGCAGCTTGGCATCGGTACTCTTCCAAATCTCATCGGTAATATGATCTGTGAGACAGAAGTAAAGGATCTCGGAATCCAGAGCGAGATGTTCTGTGATGCCATGGTTGGTTTATATGACTCCGGGAAAATAACAAACGCCAAAAAGAGCTTCGATATTAATAAGAGTACATATTCATTCTGTCTGGGTACCCGTGAAACATATGAATTTATAAACGACAATCCAAGAACCGCTTCGTGCAAGGTCCATCATACTAATAACCCCGACTTTATTTCACAAAATGACAGGGTAGTCTCTATTAATAACATTGTAGAAGTAGATCTTCTGAGCCAGGTGTGCTCAGAGAGCTCGGGACTCAGACAGATCTCAGGTACGGGAGGACAGCTTGATTTTGTAATCGGCGCCTTTCATTCCAAAGGAGGCAAAAGCTTCCTGGCATTCTCATCTACCTATATTGATAAGAAGGACGGCCAGAGAAAGTCCAGGATTAAGCCTCTGCTTACGCCGGGATCTGTTGTTACTGTTCCAAGGACAATGGTCCACTATCTTGTGACAGAATATGGCATGTGCAATATGAAAGCCCGTTCAATATGGGGTAGAGCTCAATGTCTCATTGATATTGCTCATCCTGATTTCAGAGAGGACCTGATTAAATCCGCCCAGGAGATGGGCATCTGGTCGAGAACAAACAGAATTCCATTCTAGGCAATAGCTTTAGGGTAAGGCGGAATTAATCCGCCTTACCTGTATTCACTGAAGCCTCAAGAAAGCGGATCTCATTACCGATTATTTTCAGTCTCGATTGAGTTTTGCCGCTCTCATTTTCCCATCTGTCCTGTCTCAGTGAGCCAATCACCATTAATCTCCTGCCCTTTGATACATTCCTTGAGCATACATCGGCAATTTTTTCCCAGGTCTCAACTTCGATGAATGATACCTTGGGAGCCTCATTCTCTTTAGAATAGTGATTAATGGCCAGAGAGAATGTACAGAGTGATTTCCCGGTCTTGGTTTTCTTTATCAGAGGTTCCTTGGTAACAAATCCCTCGATTGTAGCTGTGGCGTAGTTCTGCATAAATACCTCCTTCTGTTATTTCTATCTATACGAACTTTATCCGGGTTATTTGAAAAAAAAATGTCATTGATATAAAAAAATATCTATATTAAATATACGTTAATGCATATCAGGACATATATGAAATTGATTAAAAGAAGAAATGTTTGTTTTTTTGCATATATTTTCCTGGTTCTAATTACAGGAGTCACCGACCTGCTATCCGATGAAAAAATCCGGGCCTACGGAGCGGCTGAGAATTACCCCTACACATTTATAGATGAACATTCCGGTGCCTCGGGGTATTCTGTTGAGTTATTCCGGAGACTTGCAGATGAGCGTGGAGTGGATTATTCCATTACACTGCTTCCCCGTTTCATAGTAGAAAGATATATCCGGCAGAAAAAAGCTGATATTGTTCTCATGCATGTTGAGGATAATACCTCCTATGAAAATATAATCATGGAAGATTTAACTCTCCATCCTGTTTTCTATGTTAACTCCAGAACAAAAATTGATAACTTTACAGATATTAAAGATCAGACAGTGGCTGTAACAGGTTCGGTAACAGGTTTCTCGTCACTTCTGTCTCAACTTAGACAGATAACCGGCAGGAGGCCTATTCTTGATGAAAATCCCGGCAGAGCAATGAGATTATTAAAACGAGGAGATTTTCATTTACTGTTAATAGATCGCGCAGCGGCCCGCAGGATTGTGAAGAATATGAAGTATTCGGGAATAGAAGAGGCCCCTTTAAGCTTCGGATATTTTAAAAGCGGATTTTCCTTTAAAAAGAGTTCATCCCCGGCCCTTAATATTCTTAAATCAGATATTAAAAGATCCGGCGGCGGAAAGTATACAGAAAAGCTCTATGACCGCTGGTTCGCTAATACCGGCTGCGGATTTTTTTGCGGTAATAATCTTTACATTATAGCCGGATTCTTCGGACTTTGTCTGTTTGTTATTCTTTTTATACTGAACAGTGTAGTTCTCAACCGGAGGATTGAAGATAGAACAGAAAAACTGAACCGTTCACTCTTTGAACTCAGGAGTACTCAGGTGAAACTGAATGAGAGTCAAAAAAGATTCAAACGCATCTTCGATAAATCTCCCCTTGGAATATTGCTGCTCAACTACGAGGGAAAAATTATACTCTACAACGAATCTATAACAAAATTATTTGGTATTCAAAATCCGCAAAAACTCTACGAGTTCTCTATCTTTAAAAGTCCTGATCTGCCCGATGATATCTTTGAACAGATTTCAATTAAGAATATATTTGAACGTGAAATAGTATATGACTTCGATTCTATCAGGAGTTCAGGAAGATATGAAACAATCAGAACTGGAACAGCCGCAATGGAAGTATCTGTAATCCCTATTGCCATGTCATCTGAAGATTCCGGTATTGGATATCTCTGCCAGCTTAAGGATGTCACTGAGAATAGAAACCTTATTGAAGAAATTAAAAAATCATCAGAACAGTTCAGACTTACATTCGAGGCGATTAAGTATGGTCTCTGGGACTGGAATATCCAGTCCAATATGGTTAACTATAACAGAAGAATATTTACAATGCTGGGATATTCGGCTGAAATTTTTCCCGGGGATCCGGGAACGTGGCTGGAACTTATACACCCTGATGACAGGGAATCGGCTGTAAAAAAAATAATTGATAGGATAAAGCATGATAAGTCTTTTACTCTGGAATACAGAATGCGTAAGAAGGATGGTTCCTGGCTCTGGATAGAGGGGCGGGGGCAGACTATAGAATGGGATGAACAGGGCAGCCCAAAAAGAGTAATCGGTACACATTCAGATATTTCCAGAAGAAAAGAGGCTGAAATATCCCTTCTCAAAGATAAGCAAAAGGTGGTCGAGAGCGAAAAAATCAGGTCCATGTTTATGGAAAATGTTTCGCACGAAATAAGAACACCATTGAACGGTATAATCGGATTTGCACGAATTCTTGCCCGGGAAAAGCTTGATAATGATTCCCGAATACGGTATTTGAATATGATAGATGAAAATTCGGAACATATAATGTCTCTTCTTGCTGTTCTTTCCGATACTGCATTGATTGAAAGGGGAGAGTTCGAAATTTTCAGACAGAATTTTTCCTGCGGTGATCTTATGCATGAAATATTTGAATTGTATCTTCATAAAATCAAAAAAATACCTCACAGAAATATAAAACTTATATGCAGAAATTTAACAGAAGAGGATGATTTTTTTATTTATTCTGACAGAATCAGAATAAAACAGGTTATATGCAGCCTTATTGATTGCGTAGTTCGTAATTCAGATAATGCTTCAGTTGAATTCGGCTGCAACGTGACTGAAATGGGAGCAGTATTCTTTGTAATGTCCAGTGAGTGTTTTCCTGCTTCTGAAAATACAGAATGTTATCGGGACAGCAGTGGAAAGTCGGAGAATTCAGCAGGTTCAATCGGACTTTGGATCCCCGGAGATTTGGTTCGGCTCCTCGGAGGGGATATGGAGATAGTCTCCACTTCACAGGGGGGGACTGTCTTCAATATTTCAATTGCCGGAATAAGTGATGTAAGTGACTATGATATTTTAGAGAGTAAAAGGTCTACTATTGAAGGCGGAAGAATTCTGGTTATTGATGATAATTATCTTATCTATTTTCATATTTCAGAATTTTTAAAAACCAGAAATGTTATTTGTGACTATGCTCAATCCGGTTATGAAGCACTGGATCTTATTCGCGAGCAGGATAACATAGATTTGATCCTCCTTGATATACAGATGCCCGGAATGGGAGGATTGGAGGTTATAAGAGAAATCAGGCGGCATAACAGTAAAATACCTGTTATCGCACAGACCGGACATCTGCGGAGAGAACAAATAGAAGAGTATTATGATGCTGGATTTAACGATGTCATAGGTAAACCTATTGATGAGAATGAACTTCTTGAAAAACTTATTGGACTTATGGCATTTGGTCATTGATAAAAAATAAAAAATTGAGTTGAAAGAAATTGTAAATTTAATATTGTTCAATATAGTAAAACAATGGAGGAAAGCCGTGAAGAAAATAGCATTACTAGCACTTATTTGTACTGTTTTGTCTACGTCGTGCAAGGATAAGCCTAAGTTTGAATCTAATGATGGTGTGATAAATTTTTTGTCTGGCAGTGTATTCATAGTTAATGAAGGGAAGTCTGTTAAGGCTTCTGTTGGAGCCATGGTAAACCAGGGCGTGCAGATAAAAACCGGCAGTAGAGCCCTGGTTGATATCTACTTTGGTAAAAACGTAATAAGAATACTTGGAAATAGTCTTGTGACTATGAAAGAACTTTCCAGGGAAATAAACAAAAACAAGGAATATTCTGAATTCTACGTAGAAAAGGGGAAACTTTTTTCAAGGGTTACGCGTAAATTAACTGAAGGCGAGAGATTTATCGTTTCTACTCCAACTGCCATTGCAGGCGTCAGAGGAACTGAATTTTTTGTTGAAGAGGGGAAAGGTAAGAGCCGGGTTTCCTGTCTGGAAGGGAAGGTTGCTGTAAAAAAGCCGGGAGAAGACGAAGCAAAATCTGTTTATGTCGAAGCCGGCAGGGAAGCTGTTGTTGATCAGGATAACGCTATCAGCGTTGATGATATGAAGAAAGAAAACCTTGCAAATATAAGAAGAATTAAAGATGAGATTAAGGGGCTGCGCGAGGATATAAGAGAACGTTTTGAAAAACAGAGAAACGAGATAAGACAACAGGTAATCGACATGAAATCAAAGAATAAGGAGAATGTCGAAAATCAGAAGGCTCAAGATAAGGAAAATATTAAAAAAATAAAGGAAGAGACGAAAGTCAAAGCCGAAGAAATAAAAGCTGACACTGATACAAAGAAAGAAGAGGCTAAGGATGCTGTAAAACAGTTTAAGAAACCTGATATTAAGGGTGTGAAGCCCGATATTAAGAAGTTTAAAACCGGGGACTGATCTCGTATAATATGTCTGATCAAAGAGGGGACCCCGGGGTTCCCTCTTTTCTACTTCTTCCAGCTGTCAGCCCAGATTTCTCTCAGTTTTTTTTTCCATTTATGATTTTCAAATGCTTTGGCTCTCCACCGCGCCCCTTCGGTAATTTCACTTTCAAGCACCTGCCATGCTGATTTGTAGTCGAAAGTGCTCCAAAGAGTACCTGCTTTATATATGTATTCTGAAGATTTAGTCTTTAGTAGTGCTTCAAAACCTTTAGCAAAGTCAAATTTCTTCCAGTGAGCCCCTGCATAGAAGATGAATTCACCGTTACCCGTTGCAAAGAGAAAGGCGGCCCCCCGGTCAGTGTTGAATTTTTTCCATTCCTTACCTGCGTAGTATATATATCTCGCACTTTTCAGTCTCCCCAGAGCAATCAGTCCAAGCTCATGATCATATCCCTTCCAAAACCTGCCTGATCTGTAGAGGTATTCTTTGTCTCCTGTCTGAATGAGAAATTTTTGTCCTTTCTGAAAGTCAAAGATTTTCCAGAATATGCCGGCCTTGTGTATGAATTCAGGATTACCTGCTGATATGAGTTTGTCTATACCCCGGTTAAAATCAAATTCAGGCCAGTGTCTTCCGCAGAGATAGATGTATTCCGGATCACCATACCTGAGAATCTCTTCTATTCCCCCGGCATAATCGAATGAGTCTGCACTGCATCCGGATTCGTAGAGATCATGGATTCTTTGTTTTTCAGGCATCTAATCTCTCCTTATCTTGAGTCTTCCCTGCTTCCGGGTCTCTATCTTTACTGCTTTACCGAAGGGCGGGTTAAATGTTTCTTCTCTGTTTTCACTTATGAGCCATAATGTATTTTTATATGTTTTAAGTTTCTCAACGTCATAGATGTAGCCGTCTGTGATTATAATAAGTAGTTCATTGTGATTATCCATATAGGCATTAAACAGTGAGGCAAAGTATGTTGTGCCGCTGCTGCCTGTGCGAATGTATCTCCAGTCCCCTTTCTTGTACTCATAAGGTTTAGTCGTTTCAGTAGATTTAACGAATCTGTCCTCGTTTTTCTTAGGCACAAATACTTTCTCATCAATGCAGAGCAGATAGAGTTTAAAACGGGAGAGCAGATCCTCTATTATTCCGAAAGCAGATTCAAGGTCACCGGGCTGCATGACCATGGAACCCGAAACATCGACAACAACAGTAATTGCCTCCTTGTCCTTGAAGGATCTGCCTGGAGCATAAATCCCTTTGGAAAAATATCTTTTATTGAATCTGTGCCAGGTGTATTCCCATTCATTGGACTGCGAGGTTATGTCCACGATGCTTTTGAGCTTATCTTTCCAGGTTGTGTCTGTCTTTTTTGGAGCATTGATGAGGGAATTGATTTCGCCGAAAATACGCTCCTCCCGGCATAGTTCATCCCTTGATGCAAAATTTATAAAGTGATTAATTTTGGAATCAATGATGTTTCTGTCAGTAGGTCTGTTCATTATATGGATGCCTGTGGGGACTGAATCACCATTTGTTTTCTCAAACTTCAGTCCGGCCATGTTCTTAAAGCTTGTGTACTTTTCCTTCGGAGCGGTATTGTATGTCAGATCAAGACTGTTCAGGGCATCCTGAAGCTCTTCTACTCCGCCCTTAAGTCCGGAGTCAAAACCGGATTTGGTCTCTTTTTTCTCAGTAAAGGAGAATTCTTTAACCTCTTCCTCACTTCTTTTTTTGAGCCACAGATAGACCTCTTCCCAGACGGGATCTGTGTTTGCGGTTTCTTCAAAAAAAATATCAGGAATTACAGGGAGACCGGGAGGGAGAAGAAGTTCTGGTGTCTCGCTTATGTATCTGGATTTTCTGGAGAAGAATGTTTTTTTGTTCTCGGTAATATAGGAATTGATGATCATGTCCTGAGCAAGATTCTGAAGATATACGCTTCCGTCAGGGCTTGCCCTGTGATTATGATTAAGCACCATGTGAAGCATCTCGTGGACCAGCAGGCCGGTGAGTTCATCTTCGCTGAGCGTTTCTATAAAGTTTTTATTGAAAAAAAGCGTCAGCCGGGAACTGTATACTGCAAGTGCCAGTGTGGGCAGATCCGGTATTTCCGTTGTATCTACTCCCTGATAGAAGAATGAGGCAAAGCGGCTCTTCCTCCAGAGATCTTCGAGAACTCTTTCAAGTTTCACTCCGTCTCCGTTTTCAGTTGAGAAGATTGTCATATCTGGATTTCAGAAGTTCAACTGTATCATTGTCATCGAGCAGCTTAATCGCATCAGGTATGATAGAAAAGATTCCGCACTCCTTCATGAGAATAAAGAAGTAGGACATTCGTATATCACCTCTTGCATGGCCTATGAAATGAAGAACATTTGCAAGCATTTTCATGTCTTCTGATGTCAGCTCCCCTTTGGTGATAATCGATTTTTCTTTCATTATTTCGACTGTGCCGTTGAATGCCCAGAGTATATCCTCTGATGATATTTTACCATCTTTGAGCATCTGGAGTTTTTCTGCATTTCCTTCGAGTATTTCCTTCGAGCTTATCTGTCTTGGAGAGGTCAGCTGCATTATGAAATCACTGCCTGCAATATTCCCAATGAGTGAGTACATTATTTTTTCAACGGCAGATCCGGGATTATGAGAAAGATGCTCGGTCAGAGCATCATCTGTTGTCAGACTGTATGAATGATTAAGCGCATTGGATACCTGATGCCATCCTCTTGGATTTGGATTGATTTTTTCCTCGTCCCAGAGCCTTTCGGGGAACATGGAGATGTATTTCAGAATTGACGGATGGATGCCCTGGTGAACTCCCCAGCTGAGCCAGTCAGAGGCCGTTGGCTTGAGGTGAAAGACTGCGAGTCTTCCATCAAGAGCCGAGTCATCAAAGTCTGTAATTGTCGTATCGTCCTCTTCTCCAAGATTACCCGCAAGGACTATTGATGTTTCAGGCGGGAGGAAATGCTCTCCGCACTTGCCTTCAGTTATTATCTGGAAGAGTGTCTGTATTACAGTCGGATGGGCTCTGTTTGATTCATCGAGAAACCACAGTATGCCGTCGTAACCCTCGGGCACCTGTTCCGGAGGAATGAATTTCGGCCTGTAATATATCATCTGCCGGGTTTTATCATCAGGTACAGGGTAACCGCCCAAATCAACGTTTTCCTTGAATGCCAGCCTTGTGTCGATGAAGTAGTAATTTGACTCTTCGGCTATCTCCTTTACAATGGCCGACTTGCCCACACCAGGATGTCCCAGAATTTTAATAGCATAGTTCAGCTTCTGGCCTCCCTGGAGATATGAGCTCAGGAGTTCTTTTACTTCCTGAAGGGTTACTTCTGATGCTGTCTTTTTCACTGTATTCCTCGTCGATCTGATATCTTATCTTTGTCATTTGAGAATATTTGCTATGATTGTCCAGTTTTTTATCTAAAATTAAAGAGAGCTCTTGAGAGATAATTATAAAAAAAAGATTAAAAACAGTTTTGATTCTTTTGTATTAAGTCATTTTTTTATATAATGTATATGTTTTTTGCCGTCAATCTTCTGAGAGTGCATAAAATCAGCACTCTAAATTTAAGTGTATATTTCAAAATGCAATCTAAATCTAAATGGTTATTTTAAAACTGCGATGAAAATTGCCTGTCTTTGGTGAAACGGTGATGCAAAATATAAATATCTATTTCAACACAAATTTATTGACAATAAAAATCTCATAATTTTAATTAACAAAGTATATTGGTTATTGTAAATAATAAGCTTATAGTATTTCAGTTGAAAGAGGTAAACTGATGATTTTATTGAATCCAAAAAAGTATGACGTTGAGTTTCCTGACAAGGACTCAAAAGAAATGATGGAGAAGACCATCGAATGGTTCGAAGGAAAGGGACTTAAGAAAATTAAAGATGATTTTCATGAAAGAACCTGGCCGAAGGACTTCGTTGAATTTCAGCAGAAACATAATATTTTTGCTAAACTTCTCACACCCGCCGGTTACGGAGCTCCCGACAGCAGATGGGACACCTACAGAATATTCCACTGGGCTGAACTCATGGGATTTTACGGAATCGCATACTGGTATGTATGGGATGTTTCTCAGCTGGGTATCTGTCCCATATGGATGGGAAATAATGAAGAAGTAAAAAACAAGGCAGCAAAGCTTCTTGAAGAAGGAGAAGTCTTCGCCTTCGGTCTTTCAGAGAAGGAGCACGGAGCAGATATCTATTCAAGTGATATGATGATCTATCCTCAGGGTGACGGCACATACAAGGCAAATGGCGACAAGTACTACATAGGTAACGGAAATGAGGCTGCTATGGTTTCGACTTTTTCAAAAGTTGCAGACAGCGATGACTATGTATTCTTTGTTGTAGATTCAAAACACCCCAACTATGAATGTGTCCAGAACACTGTTGCACACCAGAACTATGTTTCTGAATATGCAGTGCATGACTATCCTATAACAGATGCAGATATTACTGAGATGGGACCCAAAGCATGGGATAATATGCTCAATACTATAAATGTGTGCAAGTTTAATCTCGGACCTGGTGCGATAGGTATTGCAACACATTGTCTTTATGAGGCAATAGAGCATGCTGCAAACAGAAATCTCTACGGCAAGTACGTAACAGATTTCCCTCACGTGAAGAATCTCCTGACCGATTCATTCCTGAGGATTGCTGCAATGAAGCTCTTTAATCTCAGAGCGGTTGACTATATGAGAACAGCAAGCTCAGAGGACAGACGTTATCTCCTCTATGATCCGCTATGTAAGATGAAAGTAACCCGAGAGGGAGAGGAAGTTGTTAACATGCTCTGGGATGTAATTGCTGCCAGAGGATTTGAGAAGGATGTTTATTTTGAGCAGGCTACTCAGGAAGTAAGGATGTTCCCTAAACTTGAAGGGACAGTTCATGTGAATATGGCGCTTGTTGTTAAATTCATGAATAATTACTTCTTTAATTCTAAAGAATTTCCTGTTATACCTCAGTGCGCCGGTGCGGAAAACGATTCTTTCCTCATGAATCAGGGAACTACAAGCGGTCTTGGAAAGATTCAGTTCCATGACTATAATATTGCATATAACAGCAAGGATCTTCCGAATATTGATATTATCAAGAAACAGATAGTAGCATTTAAGGAATTTCTTTCAAAAGCTACTCCTACCAAGGAACAGAGCAAGGATATCGATTATCTTCTTGCAATGGGTGAAATCATGACAGTAGTTGCATACGGTCAGCTCATCATTGAAAATGCAGCAATCTATAAGATTGATGATGATATTCTCGATATGATCTTCGATGTTCTCGTCAGAGATTTCTCAAAGTATGCGGTTCAGCTTTATCAGAAAAAGAGCAATAGTCAGGATCAGCTTGATTACTGCCTGAAGATGATAATGAATCCTGTTGCGGATACAGAAAAATATCTGAAAGTTTGGGAAACATATGTTTATCCGCTTAAAGATGAATATAAAATGAATGACTAATTAGTTCATTAGAATGAGCCGCTTCAGTATAAATGAAGCGGCTTTTTTTTATATCTGCTTCTCTTCTGCTGCTTCCTGTACTTCGTCAAAATAGAGTTGATTGTCTTTTATCAGGGCATTTTCCAGAAGTATACTCTTTATAGTGTCCACTCTGTTTTTCATTATCTTCCTTGATTCTTCGGAATCCCTTTTAGCCAGAGCCTTATACAGAAGCAGATCATTCTCTATTACGACGTCCTTGTACTCACCCAGACTGTATAAAATTCTGATAACCTGCATTCTTATGGGTTTGAGGCTTATGGTTATTGCCAGATTTATTATATCCTGGGATGATTTTATGATTTCATAGTAAAACCTGTAATCACACTCAGAGAGGATTTCTATATCACTGGTCATTCTTTTCTTTAAAATAATGGATTCAATGACCTCAA
>CAYNFB010000023.1:0-11381 GCA_964396355.1 uncultured Leptospirales bacterium
ATCGAAGTATCATTATTTCAAAGATGAAGAGAATTTTATAGAAAATTTAAACCGGGACAATTACGAAAAAACTATCAAGAAACTCATCCCTGTATATCTCAATGAAATTATAGACCAATACAGTCCCCTATACAGTTCCATGTTCCACCGCTATCTTAAAATGAAATATCTCTGGAATAAGTTAAAAAGAAATAAAAACAGTGTAATTACTACAGGAGAGGTTGATGAATTAAAATCCCTAAAGGACAGCGTAAACATCATTTACGTTGCCAGATATAAGAATTTTGCGGACTACCTGTACTATATATTTTCAATAAGCAGAATCGGTCTGCCGTCACCGAGATTTTTCATCTCCGACACAAAAAAAGTAAATAATGTCGTAAGATATTTAATAAAAAAAAGCGGCGGATTCTTTATTCACAGATCAAAATTAAACAATCTCTTATATAAAGAGTGTTTAATTCAATATCTTTCAACTCTTATAAGTCACGGTGTTCCTGTTTTATATTTTCCAGAACTTGAACCGGAGAAGGAATCAAACATATCATCTCTCAGCGATAATTTCTTTCACCTGATAAATGAAGTATTGTATCAGGAGTCCAGAGAAATTGTTCTGATCCCTGCACAAACAGCTTATAAAAATAAGCCTGATGAATCAGCAAATAAGCCTGTATTCACAGAGGAAGTGAGAATCAATTTTTCATCACCTCTGTTCCTTTCAGATTTCACCAAACAGTCTCAGGCCTTAACTTCAGTTTCCGAACTGATTCAGGACATATGGATAAGAGATGAAATAATCCTGCCGCAGCACGTCATATGCAGTCTTCTCTCAAGAAATGACTTTGTTCTGAAAAATCATAAGATTAAAAAATATACTGAAAAATTCATAAACGAAAACTTTATTTCAATAAACATGAGCCCCAGACAGGTATTAAGCGAGGGATTAAAATTTCTTTTGGAAAATGATATTATTGTCAGAAAAGATGACGGTTATGCCGGAGTCGAAATAGACAAGATCAAGAAATATTCAAGAATCATAACCGACAAAAAAACATCTGAAAAGTAAACAGTATAGAGCTATCTGCCGGCATTTAATTACTCGACGTGATTTCCAACGGCGTGATAGCTGTTAATCATGAATATTTTCTCAAAAATAGTATAAACAGTATTGCCGGTTTCATAGGGAATCTCCACACAGGTATAGGGAAGGACAATTCCCCGGTAGAGAAAATCCAGCCCCTTTTCACCGTATTCCAGCCCGCCGGGCTTATCTTTTCTCTCTGTAACGACAATAAATACAGTGAGTGAAATTTTAAATATACCGGCACTATCCCCGTAAAATTTTTGAAGAGTAGACACAATACAATCCGAAAGTTCAAGAACAGAAGACATCCCTATATTTCCGAAGAGACTGTCCAGATGATTAAACCTGTACATATAGATTTTTTCCGGATCGTTATTCAGTTCAGACAGCAGTCTGTTGAGGTCAACTATTACTGATTCGAAAAAATCATTAAAAACCGGCCTGGATTTTAGTTTATAGAGTCTGATCAAATCCATTATTATATCACAAAGAATATGAAAACTGGACGGCCTGAAGTGAGTTGATGAAGTAAGAGTAAGAACTGTGTAGAACATTGAATCCAGCTCCATTGTTTCATGGAGAAGCTTATACGGAACATCAAGTGATTCAAATTCATCAGTTCCTCTAAAGAAAAACAAATCTGAATCCAGCCTGAGACCAATTTCATTGATAAGTCCTTTATCTCCTGCACACTCGATAAATTGATTGCCGTTATTATCAGAATTAATAATTACCGTACAGTCTGCAAAATTGTTTACATTAAAATTTATGAGGAAGCTCTTAAGCTGGCTGTTCTCTGATTCCGAATCAACTGATGAATCGAGAGATATTACCTCTCCTCGCTTTGTCTGAAGAGCCTCAGCGGCGTATGAAGGAGAAATATCACCGCTTTTCAACAACTCCCTGATTTCAATCAAATCTTTCAGCGTTTCACTGCTGTCCATGGCATCATCCTGTTTAATAGATAAAAAAAGTATATATACTTAAGTTTATAATATCAACAACTATTTGAGTCAATCAGTTAGGGCTGAAGCTATACTGCAGGCAGTCTCATAAATTCGGAAACTTCCGGTGAAAAGAAAGACATCACTGGCGTCTGAACTTATTACATACTCCTCAACCTCATCTCTGCTGGAAAAAAAAATAGGGAATTCATCTTTCCCGGCAATATAGGCACGTTTATCATCCAGAGGGTAATAGGCTATAATGCTGCGGTATTCACTGAAAAAGTTTTTTACATCATCGGTAACCTTGTCAGCCATCACTGATAAAATAAGATGAATTTCCCTGTCAAAATATAATTTTTTGACTGTATTCATAAGAACAGAAAGGGCGTCAATATTATGAGCAGGATCGAATATAATAAGTGGATTGCTTCTCATAATTTCGAATCGTCCGGGAAGAGAAAGATTTAAGAGAGCTTTCCGTATTACAAGGGGGTCAATTCTATCATATAAACCATTCCGCAGTAAAAAAGCTGCAGTCACAGCAAGTGATGCATTTACAATCTGATGGGCAGGCTGGAGAGGAATAGACAGAGACTGCATCTGAATGTTCTCCTCCGGATAGAAGTAATCAAAAAACAGTTTACCACCGTCATAGAGTTCAACGGCTGAATAAAAATCAGTTCCGGCGGCAGTCAAAGAACTGCCGTGAGATGACGCAGATTTTGTGATTATTTTCATTACTCTTTCATCACGGTTAGATGTAATCACCGGGACGTGATCTTTGACAATACCGCATTTTTCCGCAGTAATTTCTTCAATGGTACTTCCCAGAATAGCGGTATGATCCAGAGAGATATCGGTAATAACCGAAAGTTCAGGTATAATAACATTGGTTGAGTCGAGTCTGCCGCCCAGGCCTGTTTCAATTACTGCAATATCTACAGATAAGTCGCTAAAGTAGAGAAACGCGAGTGCGGTGATAAAATCAAAAAACGTAGGATTGACATCTTTATTTTTTACCACTATCGAATCGATCAGACTTGAGTATTCAGAAAGAGACGAATCTTTTATATCTTCAGAATCAACTTTTATTCTTTCGTTTAATCTAAGCAGATGGGGGGAGGTGAAAAGCCCGGTTCTGTATCCGGAGCTGGAAGTTATCTGCGCAAGAATCATCGATGTTGTTCCTTTGCCGTTAGTTCCGGCAACGTGAACAGTCTTAAAATTTTCATGAGGATTTCCGAGAAGCTCCAGAAGTCTGCAAATTGAATTAAGATTGTATCCGGAAAAATTTCGTCCTGATTCGTTATCGGCATATTTTCTTAAAATTTTATCAAACATAAAAAAACTCTTTACTCATCTAAATATACAGGACTATAAAGACCAGTAGTTTTATATTACACCATTTTAGTAAAACAAAAAAACAGGATCCGGCTCTGCAATATGAAAAAAATAGGAATCATAATCAATCCCAACTCAAAAAAATTCAGAACACACAGGTCCTCTCTCCGGCATTATAAAAACATACACTCAGACCTGATAGATATCCGCAGAACAGAAACTGAAGAGGATGTAAGGCCGGCAATAGAGGATTTTATAAATTCCGGTTATGAATACGTAGGTGTCGCAGGAGGAGACGGAACTCTTCATATGGCATTAACTGAACTGATAAATGTCTGTGCCCCGGACCGTATCCCCCTTCTTCTCAGACTTAAAGAGGGAACAATGAATAATGTGGCAAGGACGATAAATCTTAAGGGAAGGGGGCCTGACCTGATTAAAAGACTCATATGGTCACTGGAAAAAGAAAGGGCTGTAGAAATACACGAGAGAGATACAATCAAGGTTGGAAACAAATACTGTTTTTTATTCGGTACAGGTATGGTTACAAATTTTCTTGATGAGGTGTACAGCGGTACAGAGAAAGGTCTCAAACGCAATATTGAAGTAGCAGCAATGACAGCTCTCGAAGCTGTAAAAAACAGTCCTGATGGAAAAATATTCAAAATGACAGAAGGAGATGTTATCATTGACGGCAGAAAAATCCCCATGGACAAAGTAAACGGAATTCTTTCAGCAACAGTTGAACACGTCGGAATGGGATTTTCTCCATTGATTGATGCAGAATCATTAAGTCATGCTTTTCAGACAATAGTAATAAGTATGACCCCCAGAAAAATTCTTATGAATATAAACAAAATCCGTAAGGGAAAGCATATAAAAAGTGACGGATATTTCAATTCTATGACCCGGGACATGACTCTGAAATTCCCCGGAGAATTTGAATACACCATGGACGGCGACATGTACACCGCCATAGATGAACTATATGTTGAAACAGGCCCAAGAATCAGACTGGTAAAGGTCTGATCATATCATCAGAAAAACCAGCAGGAGCAGGGCATAGTTCCCATCTATTATGAACTCATATCTCAATGAGATATAGTAATCAGAGAGAGTAATCCTCTTCAACAATACCATATAGTATAGCACCGGCAAAATCAGCAGAAGAGAGGTGAACTTACCGAGAAGCAGGGTCTCTGCAGTAAAGCCGATAATGGCAAGAGCCGCCAGCGCGTAGGAGATCAGACTGACCCTCTTAATTCCAAGCCAGGTGGGGAGAGTCTCTCTTCCCAGGATAAGATCCCCCTGGAATGCCACCAGATCAATTATCAGCTGCCTGAGAAAAATAAACGAGAAAAAGAGTGCGCCAAGAGCAGCATATACATCCAGTTTAATACCCGAGAGTATCAAAGGAAGAACCATTACTGCAATGAGCCATCCGAAGCCTGTAACAATCTTTGAGTGATAAATCTTTTTAAAAACCGGAGATGAAGTCCTATTGACGAGAGATTTCACGACGGGTACAGAATAGACAAAACCCAGTGTATATGGAATCAGTATAAGTATGAGCCAGGGATCTATTGTGTAGCACAGAAACAGAGATATACCAAAAGATGCCAATGCCGCAAGGAGAAGCTGAAAGCCGTATTTTTTATATATATTGTACTTATAGGAATTGCTCTTTATTAAAAATCCCCTGTCAAAGTAATTATTCACGGTATACATGGCAAAAATGTAAAAAGAAGCAATTATTCCATACCTGTAATCCATCTGAAGTCCAGCATATGACTGAGAAATCAGCACCATGAGAAACGCTGCAAGTGAAGATATTATATTGCTGCGCACGAGAAACTCGAGATATGCCTTGGCTGTCTTGATCAGGAAGTTGCTTCTCTGATTTTTTATCAGATAGAGTTTTTCAAGAACATTATTAATTATCCAGCCGGGTGTGGATGCTCCCGCAGTCACAAGAACGTATTTAGAATCTTCAAAATCATTTTCATCAAGCTCATCATCGGTTTCAATATGTAGCGTCTTTATATTTCTGTCTGAACCTATTTTAGCGAGTCTTGTGGTATTTGCAGAGTTTTTTCCTCCAACAACTATAAGAGTATCTATACCTTTTTTGATTCCCTTCTTAACATCATCCTGCCTGAGGCGGGTAGAGTCGCAGATAGTATCAATAACATTTACATTGTCGCATTTATTTTCAATGGCGGCGACAAGCTCATCAAACTGATTTCTCTCATGAGTAGTCTGAGATACAATCAAATACTTATCTGCCTCTGGAATATTCCCCACATCATTCAAATCAGATACAACACAAACACCAGCCTGAGCATAGCTTTTTAATCCTACAACCTCAGCATGATCCCTGTCACCGATGATTATGGTAAAGTATCCGTCTTTTGAATACATTTTGATTATGGCCTGGACACGTGCGACTCTTGAGCAGGTCAGATTTATAGTTCTTTTTGCCTCAGATCTGATTTGACGGTTTTCATTTAGAGGAATACCGTGAGTTCTGATGGCTATCTGCTTGTCTTTAATTTCATCAATTTTGTCTACTGTTATAAGTCCCCGGTCTTTGAGAACATTTATTGTCTGGGGGTTATGTATGAGAGGACCATAGACGTAGATTTCTTCTTCCGCAGTATTCAATTCATTTACAATTTTGAGAACTGCATTACGTACTCCCATGCAGAACCCGGAATGTTTTGCCATTTCTATTTTCATTGTTAACTCTGATTTTTCGACAGTTTTATATTAGGACGGCCCACAGTTCCATTCAGATAAAAAATCAGCATGCCGTCCTTTACCATTGGTGAAATGAGATCCCTGTACTGTGTTAAGATTTTAGAGTCCGGATTGATTCTTACCATCATTTCGAGCTTTGAATTTGGAAATATTGATTTGGGCTCAATGGTTCCCGAAATGGTTCCATTGATATCCTCGCCTGAGATCTGAAGCCGGCCGATCGTCAGTACTCCCATGGAGATATTTGAATCCATATTTATACTGCTGATTTCGATTTTTTTAATATCCACAGGCAACGGACCAAGAGGGCCCGGTATTTTCAGATCACTAAGCTGAACAAAAATATTATTGGAAATAAATTTCATCATTCCAACCTGAGGAAGCCCGGTCTTTTTATCAACAGTGATATCTATATTCCCGTTGAGAGAAAGGAGTAAACTGTATTTTTTGCCGGTGAATTTTAAGGAATTAAGCTGCACATCCATTTTTAGATTATCCCTGTATAATCTAAAAGGGCTGAAGCTGACATCAAAGAGTGCCTTTCTGCAGATGAGCTGATCATTATTTTTCAGGATAATATCAATGTTTTCGGCATATGACTCGCCAAAAAGAGAAACGTCCATAAATTCGATATCAATAGATTTGTAGAAACGTCCTTCCATATCACGCAGACTTTTCCTCACCATATAATCATAGGGGAAGGTGACTATTGTGAAAAAAATTATAAGTATAAGCGATAGTATAAAATACTTACCAGAATGAGGAAGGCCATAGAGCGCTCTGAACAACGCAGGTATATTATATACTCCATTTTTTATTATATCAGCAAAAGGTTTCAATTTCATCATTATCTCTTCACAAAACTCACTATTGTAATAACAGAGTCATATCTGTTCTTCTCTTTGATACCCGCATACAGGGTCATACTGCTTATTTTCAGCACTGTGTTGGACTTTTCCAGCCTGTTTATAAACTCCAGAAGAGAACGTATATGCAGCCCTTCAAAACGCAGCTCAGTTGTGATTTTTTGAAAACTGTTCTGAACTGAACCGGGTTTTTCTCTCAGATAAACCTTATTGTTTATAATTTTAAGATCAGCAGCAATTTCATCTACCAGAGGAGTTATTCCTGCAACATTTTCAACTGCTGTATTAAGCTTGTTCTTTTCCTTCAGAGCATCACGGTATTGAGAATAGATCTCTTCAAATTTCCGAAGTCTTTCCTGCTTCTCCTGATTGACTGAATCCACATTACTCTTAAACTTAACAACAGGTTCTATTAGAAAAAAATAGAGGCCCATAACAGCAATAAGAGCAATGAGAATCTGCAGCAGTTTTTTTTCTCTTTTATTCAGATTTAACATCTCGTGATCCTGTCAGATTTTTTGTTTTAGAGTCATATTGAATATACTTCTCTCTGTATTTGAATCCTTTATATTTACAATGACAGATTCAAATTCACCGGATTTCATTAAGCTCTTTTTAAACTTTTCGAGTTCTGCAGTGCTCTTAATCGTTGCTTCTATTACTATACTTCTGCCGTTGTAGTTCATCTTCTGCATATCAAATTCGCCGGTTTGGTCAAAACTTTTTATTATGAGAGCAAGGGTATCCATGAAGGGTTTTTGATCACCAATAATACTGTTTATTACGCCAAGTTCCTTTTGTTCTTTTTTCAAAAGCTTCATTGCTTCACTGACCGGATCAGCCGGTACAGTCTGAGAGTGAAAATACCGTTTATATTTTTCATTGAGAATAGTTTCCAGTTCACCGCTATTCTTTGTGACGAGATAAAAAGTTATGATAAAATTAAAAATAAGCACAACTAATGTCATCGCAAAAAAGAAGGCAGGAAGATAGTAAATTTTCTTCGTTTTGTTTGATACATCGGGATGGAATTCACCCTTGAGAAAATTTATCGTCTCCGACTTCCTGTTCATGTATACCAGGATATTACCGAATGCAGCAGAAAATCTGCTCTTAAGATCGGGGTCTGTATAAGAATCAAAAAAAGGCATAAACACAGCAGGATATCCCAGGCCTTCACTGAATATTTTCCCTGTACCTCTAACATTGGTTCCGCCGCCGGTCATGATGATTCTTCCCATATCCTGAAAATCTCCATTGCCGCTGTATGCCTTCAAAGTCAGAGAAATGCTCTCTATTATTGACTGAAAAAAATCATTATAAAACTGATATATTTTCTTGAGCTTCGGTTTACTTATATTTAAGTCCTTGTATCTTTCCGATTCTAAATTTGCGTCAAAAGAAGCAATATCAACATCGAGAGCTCTCATCACTGAAAAAGCTTTCGGGGTATCAATATTAAGCGTTTCTGCAATAAAAGAGACCAGCATAGACGTTCCCTGGGGGATCGCCCTTGTAAAGAAGAGAGTACCATCCTTTACAATGTTTATGACACTTTTCCTGTTTCCAATGTCAATCTGGATAGTTTTTTCGTCCGCAACAGTATTGAAGTATTCGTGACATCCGAGAATAGCATTTGACTCGAGACCGCAGTAAAGTGGGAAAAGACCTCTGCTGTTCAAAAGCTGAATATTCTTCATGAGAATCTCCCGATTTACAGCAGCAAGAATAACAGATCTGCTGTCACCCGCCGCACCGGGAACAGACTGGAAATCCATTGAGATACGGTCAAGAGAGTAGGGTATATTCTCTTCCGCCTCATAAGGAATAGCATCGGCTATCTTGGACATATCACTAAAAGGAAATGTAATATTCCGGAGAAAAGTTCTGTCAACCGGCATCGTGGTAATAATCTTACTGTCAGAAAGATTATCCTTTGCCAGAATCCTGTCCAGAGCATCGCCGGCCGCAGCATCATAATCAGCCGAGGCCTGAGCAGGATCCAGTTCCTCAATTATCATCGAAACTATATCAAAATTTTTAAATCCTCTCTTGATCTTCATCATCTTTACAGATGAGGATCCAAGATCAATGGATGCTATATTATCAAACAATCAGAACCCCCGGTAATCAATGTTCATAAGTCCAGTACAAAGTATTTTTATTGTCTCTGTCATAATAAGCAGTCAATCTGGAAAAACCGTCATTTACTGAAGCCTCAACAGTAATTCTAAAGATATGAGACTTCACTGTTAACAGTTTGTCAAGCTTTCCATCACTGTTGAAAAAGGACTTCGTTTCACTTATGGAAGTGAAGGGACGAAGCTGCCTTCTCTTTATAATATCCGAGAGAACCTCATCAGTCATATCTTCAGAAAAAGCAGAAAGCACTCTGAAGCTTGCAGTGTTTATATTTATCCGGTTAACCTCGTCTGTAAAGTCGGCATTATTACCATTTACCCGGAAATAATCGCTCAGTCTTCTGCTCTTCTCCCTTCCGATTTTTCGTTCCAGATTAGTCTTATATGAAGAATCCTCTTTTTTTGCTGCCGATTCTTTATTCAACTCTTCCAGTTTAAACAGAGGTATTGTATTATCTCCTTTATTATGTTCAACCAGATTTTTTTCCAGCTCGGAATTTCCTCCACCAAAACCGTAGAAAATCTCAGGAGTTATGCCTTTCACCATGAGAAGTTCATCTATACTGTCCATCTCTCCGTTTTTGGCAGAGTAGGGAGGAGTGAGGGTCATGTAGTAACCCGAGGATTCGGCACCATATGGGAATCTCTGATCATCCTCGTCCACCCAGTCAATAATCGCGTCAGCAAAATCCATGGGCAGCCCCATGTTGATGAAAAATCTCTGCAGTATACCGTAGTAGGGCGTCTTTTCCACAAACTCGTTGGCAAGAGCGCTCAGATTGATCTTCGAATTTTCATCATCAATAGTGATTTTAACATCGCCGTCCATCACAGGAATAGAAGGAAGTTCAAGAGCCCATATATCGTTTAAGGTATCCACATTCTTGTTATTATTCAGATCAGGCAGAAAGGAACCACTCAGTCCCAGCCTGTCCACTTCCAGAATTCCCTTTGCAATTTCAAAGCCGGAATAGGCCAGATACTCCGCATTAGTATCACCCTTAAATCTCTTTAGATAGGATATATATATGTGAGTTCTCATGAAGAAGTCTGAAGTAACCGAGACAAGGAATGCCGACATAACTAGTACGATGAGGAGAATATAACCTCTTCTGAAGCCGAGATAATATGAGAGCCCCCTCTCATGAAGAATGGTCTTTCTCCGGTTATAATCTTCTGCTGTTTTTTTAAATAATCTATTCATTTGAAATATTTGGCAATGTTATAAAAATATAGCTGTCATCTTTACCGAATGGATCTGCTACCGTAATGGAGGTCCTGACGGCAAGGGGAAGCTTGTTGACATCCCTGCTGTCCCAGCTGTCTTTCCAGTCGCTTCTGTACTTAAATTCAAATTTAAGGGACCTTACATGATCAAGAAGAACTCCATCGGTTCCGCCCTCGGTCGGATTATCGTCGAAATGCAGATCAGTTCTTCTGATCAGATTATACCTGTCCTCATCTTTTTTCAGATAGTAGGAGACCTCATGAATATCAGAGGCAGTATTGGATTTTTTTAATCCATCTACTATCCTGTTATTCTTATACTCTTATGTAACAAAATCCAGCACACTTGATCTTTCTCTTGTTTCACAGATGAATATTAAATTCTTCCGATCCTTCTTCCAGTACGTATTTGCAATATCATAATCAATCTGTCTCAGAGCCATATTCAGCTCTTCATAATAAGAAGCTGTTCGCTGCCCGTAATTGACAGTCCTGATAATAGATGAGTAGGCAGTATAAACCATCAGGAGAATAATCGACGATACCGATGCGGCAACAAGCATCTCGATAAGAGTAAATCCGTCACTGGATTTTATGATTTTCCCGATTCTCATTTGACCCGGTATATCATGGACAGAGTGTAGTTCCGGGAAAGTCCCTTATACTTCCACTTCACCACGATGTCGGTTTTTTTTGCAGGCATAGGTCCCAGCATGGGATTTTCATATCGCTCACTGATTCTGTCGTAGGTGAAGCCCTCATAGCCCTCTGCAGAGACATCCTTTACATCAGTTCCCCTCATCTTGTCAGTTCTGAATTCGTTAAGAAGAGATTTAGCAAGAACCATTGCTTTTGTATAATTTCTGCTGTTTCCTATAATATTTATTCCCGAAGAAATTCCGGAATAAACACTGAGAAGCACCACCGACAGTATTGTCACTGCGATGAGAACCTCTATGAGAACGAACCCTCTGTTTCCCCTGGTAATTCCGGAATTGGCCATTTTTAAAAATTA
>CAYNFB010000023.1:11391-22303 GCA_964396355.1 uncultured Leptospirales bacterium
TCTGCCTGCAATGTCAGGTTTTCTGCAGATCTGAGCCTTCCTGATATAAACAAATTGCTCATCGGCACTGACCTTAATAGTAAAAGCGCGGCTGCTCCCGTCGGAGTAAAACGGAATGAGTACCACGCCCTCAGACACAGTTCTTCCTCCATTGAAAATTACGCTGTCAAATACAAAGGACGACGGGAACTCTCTCGAGGACAGAATTTTCTTATTGTTTGATTTAAGCTTCCCGTCTTTAATAATATAGGAAGTCAGAGAATTCCCCGGGCTTCCGCCATCAGGAAAATCATCCATCTCTTCTCCGGGAATATTAAGATGAACTGCCAGATAATTATTTCTTCTGTTTATAAACGCATCATCAGCAACAGCAGTGATATAGGTCATCGCAATTCCCGAACTCTTCCTCTGAGAATTAAAAAAATTTGACATCCGGGGAAGGGCGATGACCGACATGACAGAAAGAATGGCCATAACAACAACCAGTTCAATCAGGGTGAACCCTCTGCTGTCATTGAATGGATTCAAAGACTACTCCCAGTTCTTTATATCAGCGGCATTTCCTTCACCGCCTTCTCTGCCGTCGGAACCGAAACTGAAAATCTCCGGATCCTGGGACTCCTCGCCGGGATATCTGTACTGATAGGGATTCTTCCATGGATCAAGAAGAGCACCTGCCTTTTTCTTGATCAGTCCCTCATCTAATAGTTTCTGAAGCCCCTCTTCGGTTGAGGGATAACTGCCGTTTGAAAGATAATAACGATCCAGGGCCATCTCAAAAATTCCAAAATTATTTTTCACTGTAGTGACCTTCGCATTATCGACGATACCGGAATATTTGGTTACGGCAAATCCCGCCATAAGTGCGATAATCGTTATAACTATCATCAGCTCAATAAGAGTGAAACCTTCGCTGCTCTGTAAAGTTCTGCGGATACTTATTATTCTTGCCTTAATTTTATTCATCGGCTGCTCCTTTTTCTATATTGAATTCAGTATATCTGCCCTGAAGAAGGCCTGTCTACTGAATCATCAGATTCATTTCCATAATCGGCATCATTACCGAAAGAACTATTCCGCCAATAATAATTCCCATCAAAATAATTATCAGGGGCTCAATCATTCCGGTAATACTTGTGACAGACATATCAATCTCTCCCTCGTAGACCCTTCCGATGTTCAGAAGCATTTCATCCACTTTGTCGCTAGCCTCACCTGCTGCGATCATTCCTATTACCAGTTTAGGAAGAAACTCGTACTTCTTCAGAGATTGATTTATCGATGCGCCCTCCTGTACATTTTTGGCCGCCATCTTTATCTTCTCATCAACAATTACATTATCAACTATCTTTCTTACTATTTCAAATGATTTGAGCAGATCCACCTTATTGGACATGAGAATACCCATATTAAAGGTAAACCTGTAGACCACTATTTTATTATAGATGCTGCTGAAAAGAGGAATGTTCATTTTCAGCTCATCAATCTTCATTCTGCCTGACTCGGTTGCAGAATATCTCTTATATATATAAAATACCAGAAGGAAGAAAAGAGGAATGAGAACCCAGAAGTCTGTTAAAAAATTACTTATTGATATTATAATTTTCGTTGGAAGAGGAAGCTCCCTGTTCTGCTCTGTAAAAATCTCCGTGATAGTCGGTATGATATTAACCATGAGAAAGACCACTATGATCATTGAAAAGACAAGCATAAAGGAGGGATACCAGAGAGCCGCGCGTATCTTGTTCTTAAGGAGAGTCTTCTTCTCCTCCATCTCGGCAAGACGGGCTACGACCTCATCGAGAGAACCGAGATTTTCCCCTACACGAATCATGTTGATATACATGTCGGAAAAAATCTCTCTGTGCCTGGACAGTGCATTTGAAAAGGATAATCCCTCTTCAATTTTGTCACGCACGTCGATCATTATATTTCTGAAAGTTCTGTTATCTATCTGTTCTATGATATCGTTGAGTACAACCAGAAGAGGCATTCCAGCCTTAAGAAGAGTGCCCAGTTGTCTGGAGAAAAGCCCCACCTGCTTCTTTGCACCATTTTTATTAAAAGACTCGGACAGTCCGTGAAAGAACTTCTTTATTCGGTTATCCCGGGCAACCGCTCTCGCCTCATTATACTCCTGAATAAAGACAACGTAGTTACCCGATTTTTTTATCTTAGCCTTGGCGCTGACCGCTCCGGGAGCATCGATATAATCAGAAAGCTCCTCGCCCTGGCTGTTAATAGCTCTGTAGAAAAATAGCATAATCTTTCCCGTGTATCAGCTCACTCTCATTACTTCTTCGAGAGTGGTGAGCCCGCGGAGGGCCTTGTTTATACCGTCATCATGAAGGGATATCATTCCCTCCTTAAGCGCAAATTCCTTTATCTTTAAAGAATCCTCTCTGGCCATAACAAGCCTTCTGATCGGGTCAGAAAGCACCAGAAGCTCAAAGATTCCCAGACGCCCGGAATACCCGGTATTTAGACATCTGTCACAGCCTCTTCCTCTGTAGAGTTTGCCTCCCTTCAGTGAAGATTTTGTTATTCCGGCCCTTTCTAGTTCCTTTGCCATGGGCTTATACTCCTCTATACAATGAGGACAAATTTTACGAACAAGACGCTGGGCAAGGAATGCATTTACAGATGATGAGATAAGATAAGGTTCAATGCCCATATCCACCAGACGGGTAATGCCTGCAGCCGCATCATTTGTATGAAGTGTAGAGAATACCCGGTGACCGGTAAGTGCTGCCTGTACTGCTATTTCCGCAGTCTCAAGATCACGAATTTCTCCTATCATTATAATATCAGGGTTTGACCTGCATCTGTCCGATACCGTAAATCTGGTATTCGATAGGATCCTCTACGGTAAGAATATTCACATCCTCGCTATTGAGCCTGTTGAGGACACTGTAGAGAGTAGTACTCTTGCCGCTTCCTGTGGGGCCGGTTACAAGTATAATTCCGTGGGGAACACCAATAAGCTCATCATATTTTTCAAGTACAGATTCAGAAAATCCCAGAGATTGAAGTTCAAAGCTGATGTCAGATTTATTGAGCAGTCTCAGAACGATTCTCTCGCCGTAGTGAGTGGGGAATACGGAAACCCTGATATCTATCTCCTTGCCGGCGATCTTCAGTTCAATACGGCCGTCCTGAGGAAGCCGGTTCTCTGCAATATTCAGATTGGCCATAATCTTAATTCTGGAGATGACCGCATCCTGATATTTCTTGGGAGGTGTGAACATTCTGTATAGTATGCCGTCTATTCGGAAACGCACGGCAATGTCCTTTTCAAATACCTCAAAATGAATATCACTGGCTCTGTCATTAACAGCCTGACGTATAATTGTGTTTACCAGCCTTATTATGGGAGCCTCATTGGCCATATCCATAATGTCATTAGTCTCAACTGCTGTTGCCGAGAGAATTTCGAAATCAGATTCTTCAAGGTCTTCAATAATATCATCAGTTGTCTCACTCTCAACGAGTTCAAAATGACTATTTATAATCCTGCTTATTTCAGCATCGGTGGACAAAGATATTGACGTACCATATCCGGAAAACATCATCTTCAGATCATCCAGAGGCTGAATATTCAAAACGTCAGAAATTGCAATATACACATTTTTACTGTCCGACTTATATGGCACAATCCGGTTAATTCTCATGAAGTGCAGGGGAATTGACTGGAAGAGGTTCTGTTCATCATTGAACTCAAGATATGAAAGAAAATCAATCCCGTACTGAAAGGCAAGAGATTCCTGAAGCGCCGTAAAATCTATGTATCCCTTGCGCACAAGGATCTGCCCGAGTTTCTGAGATGAAGACTCCTGGAAGAGAAGAGCCTCCTGAAGGTTCTCTTGAGTGATAAGCCCCCGCTCAGTGAGGATCTTACCAAGAGGTTTAATCTTGCTTATATTCATCACTCGTCGTCTTCGCCTGACTTTATCGCTTTTTCCATTTCAAGTCTCTTCTCCCGGGTAACTTCTTTTATCTTTGCCAAATCAGTTACTATTCGGGGAGTTATAAAAATCAGAAGATTAGTCTTGGTGTTTTCCACACTTTTGTTTTTAAAGAACCATCCAAGAAGCGGTATATCGCCCAGTACCGGCACCTTGGTTTCAGATTCGGTCTTCTGACTCCTCATCAAACCGCCTACAACAATGGTCATACCGTTTTTTACAGATACTTTTGTCTTAACATCTCTCTTCCCAAGGTCAGGGGGGATTATTGTTCCGGCGGATGTATAGCTTGTTTCACCAAGAACAGAATTTACTTCAACGAGAAGTTCCATAGTTATTTTATCACCCTTGGTGATATGGGGAGTAAGTTTCAGTTTAATTCCCACGGATTTATATTCATAGGTATAGTAAACTGTATCATCATCGCTTATACGGGTATTTGTGGGAATGGCGATTTCCTCGGCCACATTTATCTCTGCTTCCTGATTATCAATAGTAAGAATATGAGGAGTGGAGAGAATATTGATATTCTGATCATAAGCGCTTGCAGAAAGAAGGGCGTAATTCAGTATACTTGAATCGGCCAGATACCCCAGAGAAAAAGCCCCCTGAGTGAGAGGCGTCACTATTGTCTTATCAAGACCGCTGGGAGAGGAGTAGGAGGGAATACTTCCCATTACAGATGAGCCTCCGAACTGATTTATTCCCGATTCACCGCCGAGACTCCAGTCGATGCCGAAACCCCAGTTATTTTCTGCGTTTAACTCGATTATTTTAGCTTCAATGAGAACCTGGGGCCTCACGGTGTCAAGCTGCTTGATAATAGCAAAAATCTCCTTAAATTCATCCGGTGTGGCATTTATTATCAGAGAATTTGTCTCTTTATTAGATATTATAGAAAGTTTCTCATTTGATGATTTTGAAATATTGGGAGTTTTGTTCTTAGTGTTCTTCGCCTTTTTTATACCAACAGGCTGTTTATTTATCACTGCCTTAGCTGAAAATGGTATTCTTGATAAAACCTCGGCAAGTTTTACAGCATCTGCATTTTCAAGGTGAACAACGTGAATATTTCCTTTCATTGGGCCCTTCAAATAATCTTCACCCGAGTCATCGACCTTTCTGTCAAGTGACTTGGCTATTTTTATAAGGCCCCGGATTTCACTGGAATTTCCGCTGAAAATAATAGTATTCATTGCACGATATGCCACGATATCAGTTGATGCTGATTTCAAAGTACGCAGGACGTTCAGAATTTCTGTGGCATCAGCATTTACCATCTCTAATATATAGGTCACTGCATTTTCATTATCAAGACTGACTTTCTCTCCGTCGATTATGACCTCTACATTCTTTTTAACAGCTTCTTTTATAGGAACTATTTTTATAAGATTGTCTGTCTCTATAACGGCAAGACCCTTGACTTCAAGAATAGACTTCATCAGATTATAGGCTTCTTTGACAGGCACCTTTCTGGCTGAGCTGATGGAAATCTTGCCCCGCACCTTGTCACTGAGCACGATATTCTTACCGAGAACCTGGCTCATTACATTTATGAACTCAGAGATCTCAACATCGTTAAAATTAAGAGCCAGAGTCTTTGCTCTTTTTCTTTTTGCAGCTTGTAGGGAATTTAAAGGTGAACCGAAATTCTCCGTAAAATCAACCGCCGTGAAGGCCAGTATTAAAAAAACTGCTATCAGTAATCTTCTCATATTAAAACTTCCCGTCAGTCAGATATATTTAGATCAAAGGTGACGATCTGCCCGCCTCTCTCAACATCAACACTCAGTTTTGTGAGTTCCTTAACGCCCGTCCACATATTATACAATTTCTCAGTACTGTCTATTTTCTTTCCATTAATTCTTTTTATTATATCTCCGCTTCTGATGCCGTACTTATAAAGTATATTATAGGGACGAACTCGGATAAGTCTGTATCCTTCGATCTTCCCGTTTACGCGGTAGGGGCCGGCCCTTATTCCCTTCATTGCATTATCAAGATTATTCATTACCTTCTGCTGTATTTCAGATCTGCTTACGGTCTTCTTAATAGAACCTGATTTTGCAGAAGATGTCGAGGGTTTGCTGTCGAACTTCTTCTTTTCAAACAGATTGAGAGTGAATTTTTCACTGTCCTTCTTCAATATAACTCTGGAGCTGCCTATATAGGAAAGTTTATAGCCGTGTACATCGGTCCACATTCGGTATATTTCGGGAGATTTCTCCCCTTTCTTAAGTATCATTGCTCGTGAAATTCCCGAAGGCCCCGTCACTGTACCGAGAAGTTTCAGATCATTTAACTCAGCTGATGAACCGGAAATTCCCGAAGACAGGTTAAGATCAGAGGCAACTCTGAAAAAGCCCGAATCGACGATCTTATCTACATCGATGTTAACGACATTACTGCTTCTGCTGCTTTTTATATTCTTCCTGCTTTGACCTGCAGGGGTGAAATAGAAAAAACTGTTTTTTATTATTTCATTAGCAGTAAGAGCTGTTACATAGGAAAAAAGAATAACTGCAATGATATTGAGAGCATGATATTTAATATTCTGCATTATTATACTTAGTGTTTGATTATTATTAATTTTATATTATTACCCATTTTAATGATTAATATATAAAAAAAACTATAGTCAAGCAATTATTCAGAAGGTCTGTTTTTTAATTTTTTAAAAAGGAGGAAACCAATTACAACAAGAAAAACCGCAAAAACAACCACTTTATAATTATCCAGATAATATTTCACATGATCAATATGCTGACCAAATTTATATCCTACAGAAAACAATATTACAGAAGTAATTATCAGAGCAGAGAAATCAATAATAAGGAATCTTAAAGGTTCCATCCGTACCATGCCGGCTGTAATAAAAAGTATATTCCTCACTCCGAAAGGAATAAACCTTCCGAAAAAAAGAGTCTTGCCGCTGTATTTATTAAAATACTTTTCTACAGTTGCAACCTTCCGCTGAGTTGATTCACTGTTGAAAAATTTCATCTTCAGCAGATAATTCACACCATGCCGTCCAATCAGATATGCGATAATGTCACTAAAGTAGGCCCCGAGAAAGCAGCCCATAAATATCAATACTGTATTTTCAGGTATTACAGTTGCAGCTATTGACGCAGAGATAATAAAAACAAGATCTTCTGAAACAGGAAGATTAAAACCTGCCAGCAGAAGAAGTCCGAATGAAATAAAGTGAAGATTGGCCGCCATAGAACCGGAAAGAATGCTTGTTAAATCCATATTAACTACACTATAAATGTCTCAGATTTTACTGCCATTGTACCTTTTTTAACCCAAACGCGAATCTGATAGGCGCTCTTACGTTCATCGGAAGTAATTGTGCCAATTTCTTCAATCGATGATATTGTGTCCATATAAAATTCGAAAAAATGTTTATCCTGTTCGAATGGATTTGTAACAAGAATGAGAATTTCTTCATTTGAGTGATGTCTCTTTGGTGAACCGACAAAGGGTGTATACTCCTCCTTCAGATTTACATTCCTTATTTTATCGATATTTGCTGAAGATTTTTCAAGAAGCTTCTGTACGTAATTCATGTCTTCCATATATTTCTTCCTCCTGTAATGTAGTAATATTCATTTTTAAATGCTTGACTCATTTAATTAATAATTTAATTATTTAAAGTGACTTTATTATAAAATACCTTTCAAGAGTAAATAATATTATATGAAAATAAATAAAAAAAGTCTTATTTTTTTAATTTCCTTTTTTTCAATACTGTCAATTTTATACCTGTCTTTCCGTATATCCGTTAATATTATATTTCCTCATGAACTCGTTTCTACAACAATTAATGAGACTTTTAAAAATTCCTTCGGAAAGGCTATTAAATTTGATTCCCTTGATTTAAATTACCAGGGAGACATCATCCTCCATAATTTTTATCTATCCAACTCAATAGACTTTAATGACAACATTAATCTGATAAAATGTGATAAAGTAGTCATTGATACCTCTATTATATCCCTGATAAAAGGTGAATTGAAAATATGCGGCTTTAAATTTTACAGTCCTCTTTTCACAATTGAAAAAAGCTACGGTAAGAGCTATGAAGATACTTTCCGGGAAATTTTTCATCTGGAAAAAAAAGAAAACAGACTAAAATTCCTTACAGACGGGAAACTGACATTAAGTTTTCGCAACTCAGAATTTTCCTACAAGGAAGTATTTAAAAATACTAAAACGTCAATTGATTTCTACAATATTGACATTGATGCAGAATGTAAAGACAGCGTAATACACTATTCAGCCGACGGCTCTGTAAAGAACAAAAACCGCGGCAAAAACTACAAGGGACAACTTTTTATTGAAGGTAAAATCAATATAGATACGCTGGAAATGGAAAACAAATCTGAGTTTAACAGATTTGATATATCCTACCTCAATGATTTTATAAAAGCAAAGAAGATCATGCCTCTTGCGGTAAAGGGGGCTCTGTCAGGGACAGCTTTTACCGCAAGAGATAAAGAAAACTTCCATTTTAAAGGAAATTTTCAGACATCAGAACTAAATGCCAGCAGTTCAGACAGACCAAATCCCCGTCAGGTAATATCAAATGAAAATCTGAATTCATCTATTGAGTATTCCATAGATAGTAAGGGACAGATTACGGTAAGCACTTTTAATATTGATGACGGAGTTCTTAAATTAACCTCAAACGGGTCATACAGTAAAGGCAAAAAACTGAATCTTGAATTTAAAACTAATTCCGTGGATCTTGCACAATTTTCTGAAAACGTAAATCCATTTTACAATTACAACTTCAGAGGGCTGCTTTATACGGAAGGAAAACTTTCCATTGACCTGAAAAAAGAGGTTCCGGACCAGATTGCTTTCACAATGGATATAAAAAAATTCAACATGGTTCCGAAACTGAAGAACATCGGTTCACTGTCAGTTACAGACTGTGATTCGCAGGTCAAACTTGACAGCAGCAAAATAGCAGTAAAATCTAAATTTAAGCTGGATGAATCCGATTTTAATTTAGATTTTTCCAGTGCTATAAAAAAATGGAATCCCTTTCAATCAGAAAGTACAATGGATATTGTATCGAAGAACATTGAGCTCTCACATCTAAAAAAAATGGTTGTGAAGACCATGAGTATAGTTTACAGAAAGGGATTTATAGATATGTATAAGGGCTATGACCAGAGTTTCTTTCAGCGGGAACCTGAAGGAATTTTTCTGAATAACAATGATATTAAAATCAACTTAAATTCGAGCAAGCTCACAATAGCAGGGAAGGCTGCTCTTAAAAATCTGGCATTTAGCCTGGATCTGAAAAAGGGGTCACTGCGGACAGATAATTTCAGCATTGATGGCTATGGCGGCAAATATTCACTGAATGTACACGCCAATCTCAGACAGGATTATCCTTTCGTCAAAATGGAGGGGGATATTTCAGATCTGGACCTTGGAGCATTGTCGGGAGATGCAGGTTCTTCATACAATTACTCAGGACTGATGAATGCAGATTTATCCTATGATGTAAACGCTTACAGGATCGGGCATTTTGTACAGAACGGCAAGGGAGAGATAAATCTTTCAATAAAGAACGGCTCTATTTCAGGAAGTGAACGACAGAAACGGCTGACCGGATTCCTCAGTGACAACGGTTACACCGCTGTTGATCTGCATAAGATTGAATTCAGCACCTTCAGCATCGGATTCAAGCAGGCAGGCTTCCATTTCTATATAAAAAATTTCGGTCTCCGCGGAGAGACTCTTAATTTTCAAACCTACGGAAAATACATCTACAACTCAGGGCTTAAAATTCCGCTTGACCTGGCCTACACAAAGGCTGACGGTAAAAGAACAAGGGTGCCGCTTCTTATACATAAAGAAATTGAGGCACCCTGTATTAAGATTAATTCCAGAAAAAAGAACGAAGAAATCTGTTTTTAATCTCTCATTGCAACGAGCTCGTATATTTTAACAGGCAGCTCCTTTCCCTTAACCCTGATAAGATCAAGCTCCCTTGCATGAACCTGATCCTTTACATACTGATAGGTGAATTCACTTATTATTACGTTTGTCTTATATACTTTATTTGTACCTTCAAGTCTTGCTCCGAGATTAACATTATCTCCCATAAGAGTGTAGTCCATTCTGGAGGATGATCCGACGTTTCCAACAACCATATCTCCGGTATTGACACCTATACCAATATCAAGGGTTGGCTTGCCTTCTTCATCCCATTTTTCATTCATTTTGTGAAGGACATCCATCATCTCGAGTGCAGCACGGCATGATTTGATCGCATGATCTTCCATTTCAATAGGTGCACCCCAGAATGCCATTATTTCATCACCCACGTATTTATCCAGAGTCCCGTAATACTTGATGACAATATCAGTCATTGCCTGAAGATATAGATTCAGATGTTCAACGAGTTTTTCAGGAGTAAGCTTCTCTGAAATAGTGGTGAAGCCTCTTATGTCCGAGAACAGAACTGTAAGAATTTTCTTTTCACCGCCGAGTTTAATTTTGCTTGGATCACGCAGAAGTTCATCTACAACCGATTTTGAAACAAACTTGGAAAAAGTCTGGCGAATGTATTTCTTCTCCTGCTGTTCATTGACCACTCTATAGGTAACAATCATAGTATAGGTCAGAGCTGTCTGCAGAAGAGGAGTGGCCATAGCAGTAATTATACTCAGGTAGTCAAAAAGCAGATATGACCCTGCAAAGTAGGCAATAAGAAATGATACAGTCGCTACAAGAGATCCTCCAATGGACATACGCGGCACGAAGAATCCAAGAAGCAGGGCAATCACAAACAGTATGATAATATTCTGCATCTCGGTGAGTTTATAAAGAAAATCCTGATTCAGTATTGTGTTTATAGCATTTGCGTGATGTTCTATCCCGCCGGGCAGCTGCCCCATCATGTCGTTGCCCCTGATCATGGC
>CAYNFB010000024.1:0-9827 GCA_964396355.1 uncultured Leptospirales bacterium
ATATTATATATATGCATAGGTCAGATAATAATTGATAAAATTGCCATTTTTCTTCAGACAAATCTCGATAATGACGATTTAAACATCTATATGCAGCGCGGTTACGCTGCGGGAGAAGATCTGGTCATTGATGAGAAATCAATGCTTATTAAATCTCTTAGTGAAGAAAGAAAAATTCTGGATTCTGAAGATGCAAAAAAATTGATGGCAAACGACAAGCTTACTGCTCATATCTACAATGAACTGAAACCTGAAGTGATAATTCCCCTTAAATCAAAAAATTCACTAAACGGTCTGATTTTTATAAGCAATAAACTTATATCCTCTGAATATACGGCCGAAGATCTTACCTTTCTGGATAATTTGTCAAAATTTGCATCAATTGCTGTAGAAAATTCCAGGCTCTACCGCATGGCCACACTCGACAGAATGACAGGTTTATACGTACATCACTATTTTCAGGAAAGACTTTCTGAAGAATTAAAGAGATCCGAAAGGAAGAATGAACCTCTCACCCTTCTCATGGCCGATCTTGACCACTTCAAAAATGTTAATGATAAATTCGGGCATCAGCAGGGTGATATTATTCTCAAAGAAACTGCAAACATAATTCATCAGAATATAAGAGGATTTGATATAGCCTCCAGATACGGAGGAGAGGAGTTTGCCGTCATTCTCACAGGTACAGAGATGGAGACTGCTTTTCAAATTGCAGAAAGACTTAGAAAAAAAATTGAGAATAAAATATTCAAAAATAATTCTGATGAAATACGGATAACCATCAGTATAGGCATTGCACAGTATAATCCGAAAACACATAAAAACAAAAAAGATCTCATAGAAAAAGCAGATACAGCTCTTTATAAGGCAAAATCAATGGGCAGAAATATGGTACAAATGGATGTGGGCAAAAATGATGCCGATTGATGAAACAAATGATACTTTAAACGAACAGACAATGGCAATGATAAAATCCAGGGAGTCATACTTTAACCATGGACAGGATTTATTCAGGCTTGGAAAGATTGAGGAATCGGCGAAATACTATCAGATGGGCAACTGCATCAAAGAAGATCATCTGTCATTATACAATCTTGGATGCATCTACTACAAGCAGGGAAAATACAAGAAAGCAATATTCAATCTGGAAAAATCCAAATCACTGGACAGCCATTTCTTCAAATCAGCTCTGGTGGCAGGTCTCTGCTACAGCCGGCTCGATAATATAAAAGCTGCAGAGAACAACTTTATAAATGTACTGATGAATGACACTCTCAACAGAGTTGCCTTGACAGCACTCTCAATTCTTTATTATAATCAGGGAAAATTCAGGGAATCACTGAAGCTCGTTAACAGAATAACATCCAAATTCACTTCAGCGGAAAACATTAAAAATCTCAAATACGATATACTGCTGAAATCCTGCCTGAATGAAAATTCCACCGGCGAGATAAAACAGCTAAAAAATAATTCAGATCAGTTCAAACTCTATGACAAATATATCGAGTCTGTTAAGGTTGACATATATACTGATAAATATGGAACTATTGCAGATAAGATAAAAATTCTGGAAGAAAAAAACGAAGAGGACAGCAGTAGTCTAATTTCACTGAGTCTGTGCCACCTTTTCAACGGAGACACAGATTCAGCGATCGATTATTTGTTTAAAGCAAGAAGGGTCGCTGCGGGCTAACCTACTTTTTCTTTCTGAATAAAGTTATTATTGAACTCAGTAAACCTTTATCTTCAAGCCTGCCGGAACCGCTGTTCTTCATCACAGGCTGATTTTTTGGTTTTACTGTCTTTTTACTAACTGTTTTCTTTGGTGTTGTTTTAGCTTTTTCTACAGCCGGCTTTCTGGATGTTTTTTTCTTAACAGCTTCAGCCTTGCCTTTATTGACCTTTTGAGGGGATGATTTCTTCACCGTATTTCGCTTAGCATCACCAGTCGCAGTCTCCCTCGTTACAGTGAAATTCTCACCATATCTTTCTTTGTAGAACTCCATTCTTTCTTCCAGAGTTGCATTTTCAGGTAGTCTTGCTGATGCAGTTCTCTTCGGTGCTGCTTTTGCTACAGCTCTATTCTTTGTTTTTGCAGTACTTTTCTTTGCAGAAGCAGCAGCCTGATTCTTTCCGGCAGGAGCCTTTCTCTCATTCCTGCGTACATCATTTTTAGCTGCTGAAGCACCGCCTGTTTTTACTGCAGATCTGCGATTGCCCGCTGCGGTTCCGGTTTTCTTCGTTCTGGAACCATCGGACTTCCTCTTTTCAATCGGTTTCCGGTTTGAATTCTTAAGATATGAATTAAGAAATTCAGGAGTGCTCTCATCTTTTATGTAGAGATCATCTCCAGCCCAATCGATAGGAATCTTCATTTTAATGTAATTCTCAATCGGCTCGATACCGTATACAAACTTCTCACAGGCCATTGTAATAGCCTGACCGGATTTTCCGGCCCTTGCCGTTCGTCCTATTCTGTGAACGTAATTTTCATAATCCTCGGGAACATCGTAATTGATAACCATATCAAGATCATCAACATGAAGTCCTCTTGCCGCAACATCCGTTGCAACGAGAAACTTCAGTTTCCCTGATTTTACATTCTCAATAATTTTGGAACGCTTGCTCTGAGGCAAATCACCAATAATATAATCGCAATTATAACCGTTTCCTGCGAGTCTGGATGCAACTTTCATAGCATCTCTCTTGGTATTTGTGAACACAATAGCATGCTGAGGATTGTGTTTCTTCAGAATTCCGAGAAGCAGACTAATCTTCTCTCTCGTGTTAACATGATAGAGTGTCTGGTTGATTTTATCAACTGTAATATTTTCGGGAGACATGTTGATTTCCATAGGTTCGTTCATGTACTCCCATGCCAGATTCTTCACTCTCAGGCTCATTGTAGCACTGAAGAGCAGAGATATTCTCTGACCCGGAGGATTCATTTTCTTCAGCATCCTTCTGATATCAGGAAAAAATCCCATATCAAACATTCTGTCAGCTTCATCTATGACCAGAATAGAGAAATCCTTAAATTTTATTTTTCCTGAATTGCCGAAATCCATGAGCCTGCCAGGGGTGCCTATGGCTATATCCACCCCTTCCTTAAGAAGTCTTTCCTGGGTATTGTATCCCACTCCTCCATAAAAGGAGCCGATCTTTAAATCAAGGGATGAAGCGAGAAGTTTTGCTTCCTTCTCTATCTGAAGAGCCAGTTCTCTTGTGGGAGCTAAAATCAGAACTTTCTTTCCGTCCAGCTCCTTCTTGGTCAGAAGGAGCTGGAAAACAGTTACGAGGAATGCCGCAGTCTTTCCTGTTCCTGTTTGAGACTGGACGAGAATATCCTTGCCCTGGAGACTATGCTTCAGAGTTTCCGACTGGACCTCCGTGCAGTTCTCATATCCCGCCTTGTCCGTTCCCTTCAGTATCCTTTCATCAATACCATTATCGCTCAATTTCATCTTCTTTGAGCTCCATATACTTAATAAGTCATTAGAAGTAATTTACTCTTTTTTGTAAAGCAAAGGAATTAAATATTTTTGTTTAAATCTTGACAACTAATGCAGAATGTAGATAAATGTTATTGGTTCAACCATTAAACCAATAAGAGGCCAGTTATGTTTGATGAAATCAGCCGCACAAATCTCAACCAGCAGGTAGCTTCTAAGATTTTAAGCCGAATACTCTCAGGTACTCTTGCTCCTGGAGATAAACTTCCTCCAGAGAGAGAGCTCTCCGAACAATTCCATATAAACAGAAATACCCTCCGTGAGGCACTCAGACAAATTGAAAATCTGGGACTGCTCAACGTACGCCAGGGAGACGGAATTTACGTTAAGGATTACAGAGGATGCGGCAACCTGGAACTTATCAAGCATATGCTTTATTCCGACCTGCCTTCCAGACAAAAGACAATTGAAAGTATTCTCGAGATACGCGGCATATTAATACCTGAAATAGCTGCCAAAGCAGCTCTTATGATCAGCAAAGAGGAACTCAGGGAGATAAAAGAAACAATCGGCGATAAATCAAAATCAACTCTTGAAAAAGATCTTCAAATACACCATATAATTGCAAAATGCAGCGACAACGTCTTCTACATATTTATCCTGAATTTTTTCAACCAGATCTTCCGGGATCTGGGCGCAGTTTACTTTCAATCCGAAAAGAACAGAAAGGTATCAGAAACCTTTCACAGAGATATTCTCGATGCATTTACTGAAGCAGACCCGGAAAAAGCAGAAGAGGTTATGAGCAGGGTCCTCGATTATGCAGAAGAACAGATGATTAAACAAATGGGAGAAAAAAATGAAACGATGTGAGTTTGCAAAAAATATTATTTACGACGTCATTGTCATCGGCGGTGGAATAACCGGTGCAGCAGTGGCATATGAGGCTGCATCAAGAGGTCTCTCTGTGGCACTTGTTGAAAAAGATGATTTTGGCTCCAAAACATCATCGGCCACTTCTAAGCTCATTCACGGAGGCCTTCGCTATCTGGCAAACATGGAGCTGGGACTGGTGAGAGAATCCCTCAGAGAAAGAAAAACCCTGGAAAATATCGCGCCTAATTTTGTTTACCCAATACCTAACATGGTGCTCACGGAAAAAAATTCTATTAAATCCGGCAAGACAACTCTCAAAATAGGCATGATACTCTATGATATACTTTCATTTGACAAAACCTGGACCAGAGATAAAACCAAAAAAATGCCCTGCCACAGAACAATGTCTCTGGAGGAAACAATTAAAGCAGAACCTCTGATAGAAAAGGAAAATCTTTCCGGATCTGTGATTTACTACGACTGTGCCAGTTTGTTTCCCGAAAGACTCACCCTGGCATTTTTAAAATCCGCCGAAGCTTCAGGAGCCGATCTTGCAAACTATATGAAAGTAACAGAATTTTTGAATGATGAAAAGAGTATTACCGGAATCAAAATAGAGGACTCCATAAGCGGAGAAAAAAAAGAAATCAAAGGGAGAATAACAGTAAACTGTGCTGGTCCCTGGGCAGATAAAGTGCTGTCTCTTTCGAATAAATCAGACCATGAAGAAGTGCTCAGAAGATCCGAGGGAATACACATTATTACACGTAAACTGGTCAACGATCACATAGTGACTGCAATGACGGATAAAGGCAGGCACATCTTCATAATTCCCTGGAGAGGCCATTCTCTCATAGGAACAACAGACAAAGAGTACATAGGTAGCCCCGATGACTGGAAGATCACGAAGGAGAGTATCCAGGAGCTTATTGATGAGGTGAACTCATCATTCGGTGATAAAATAAATATTTCATACGATGATGTACTTCATTTTTATGGAGGTCTGAGACCTCTTGTTGAAGATCAGACGGAGGATGTTTACGAATCATCACGCAAGTATGAGATCTACGACAACGAGGATGAAGGACTGGGCGGGCTAATAACAGTCGAAGGAGGGAAGTACACCACCAGCCGGCAGCTGGCTGAAAATGTATTTAAACTCATTGCCCGAAAGCTGAGCATCCCCCCGGGAAAAACCTCAACAGACAAAGACTATCTCTACGGCTGCGAAATAGAAGATATGGAGGAGTTTGTATCATACTGCAGAGAAAAATACAAAGACCAATATTCGGCATCAGTGGATTACCTCTCCAGAATATACGGCACAGAAATTGACAGACTCATGGAAACCGCATTGGAAAAACCCGGGCTGAATAAACCTCTTAATCACAATGGGGAAATAACAGCCCAGGTTCTCTACGCCGTTAAACACGAGATGGCACTTAAGCTCACAGATATAATATTAAGAAGAACAGGAATTGCCACGCTGGGGCATCCGGGAAAGGAAGCTCTGCTGAAAACAGCTCAGACAGCAGCAGAATATCTTGGATGGAGCAGTCAGAGAATAGATCTTGAGATTAAAGAAGCAGAGACGGCTCTGCAAAAACCATAGGGGGAAGAAGATGAAGAAAAGCAGCAATTTTGAACCGAACTGGAGGGAAGCGCCTCCAGAGGAGGGAACCTACAGATCAGTATTCAAGTGGGGAGCCCCCGATGGATACAAGCACCCGAATATTAAACTCTTTCAGGAAATTAAGGACACATTCAATCTCACCGATGATGATTTCCGGAAAACGGTGACAGAAGGAAACGAAACTGTGTCCTTCAAAAAAAAGATAAGTCTGACAAAAACAGATCTTTCTGCCATTGCAAAGATTACGGGACCTGAAAATATTTCAACGGATAATTACGACCGCCTGAAATTTTCAACCGGCAAGACTGTGGAGGAGGCGGTAAACCTCAGAGAGGGCAGAGTTGACCGGGTCTCCGACGCAGTAGTTCACCCGGAGAACAAGGATCAGGTTGGGAAAATAATATCATACTGCAGTAAAAAGAAAATTCCTGTCTACGTTTACGGAGGAGGATCCTCGGTCAACTTCGGACTCCGCCCGACCAGAGGTGGAATTACGCTGGTTCTTTCAACGCATATGAACAGAGTTATTGAAATAAATGAAACAAACTGCACGGTTACAGTAGAGGCAGGCATAATGGGGCCCGCTCTTGAAAATTCCCTAAACTCCGCTCCGGAGCTTCACGGCACAGAGAGAAGCTACACATGCGGCCACTTTCCCCAATCATTCGAATTCTCATCTGCAGGAGGGTGGGTGGCGACACTCGGTTCCGGACAGTCTTCATCCTACTACGGAGACGCCTATGATCTTGTATTAAGCCAGGAATATATTACTCCTGCCGGGACCTTCACAACCCTCGACTATCCAGGAACAGCAACAGGGCCGAAGGTAAATGATATTATGAAGGGAAGCGAGGGTACCTTCGGAGTGCTGGTGCAGCTGACCCTGAAAATATTCAGACACATGCCGGAGAACAGACAGAGATTCGGTTTCATCTTCCCCACATTTGAAGATGCAATAAATGCGGGAAGGGAGATAACCCAGTCCGGATTCGGAATGCCGGCCGTATTCAGAATTTCAGATGAAGAGGAAACCAACATCGGCCTGAAACTCTACGGAATAGACGGCACCATTCTCGATAAGGCGATGCAGTTCAGGGGATACAAACCAATGAAGAGATGTCTCTTCCTGGGATCAGCAGAGGGGGATAAATCCTATACAAAGAACGTAAAAAAACAGGTAAAAAAAATCTGCAGGAAAAACGGAGGAATGTATATAACAGGCTTTCCTACTAAAATGTGGGAACCTGGAAGATATAAAGATCCCTACCTCCGGGAAGATCTTCAGGATTACGGAATACTGATTGATACCCTGGAAACAGGAGTTACATGGGACAAACTCCACACCGTTCACAGGGAAGTCCGAAAATTTATAAAGAGCAGGCCTGAGACAATCTGTATGACCCATTCATCCCACTTCTATGCCCAGGGCACGAACCTCTACTTTATATTCATGATTAAAGATCAAGGAGTAAAAGAGTACACCGATTTCCAGGATGGAGTAATTGATGCTATATACAGAAGCGGCGGTTCTCTCAGTCATCATCACGGAGTAGGGAAGATGATCGCTCCCTGGATGGAAAAACATCTTGGGATAGAACAGATGGAGGTGCTAAGAACTCTGAAGAAACACTTCGATCCTCAGAATATAATGAATCCCGGCGGACAGCTAGGGCTGGATCTGAAAGGAAAAAACTGGAGAAGTATGAAGTAGAAAATTACTAATCCTTTGATCCGCCATCCCTATGGATTGAGAAACATGGGATTAAATTCTAAATCATTCAATCCCCGCCTGATGACCCCGAAATCAGGCGGGGCATTGAATTCAACTACTTCAGATATGAACAGCAGTAATCAACCGGATCCATCACTTTAATCATAAATTCAGAAGATGCGGGAATATTGAAGGACTGGCCGCCCTTTATTCTCTTCCACACATCAGTTCCAGGAAGAAGAACGTCACACTCTCCTTCCATAATTTCCATAATCTCACCAGCAGATGTGCTGAAAGTATACTCTCCGGGCATCATGAAGCCCAGAGTCTTCTCTGAACCATCATCAAATCGAACAAGACGGCTCGTAACATGCCCGTCAAAATAGACAGCAGCTTTTTTTATAATCGTAACATTTTTAAATTCCGACATGTGTAATCCTCAATTTTTTATATTTTAAACTTCCCGGCAATACCTATAAATAATGTACAAATTTCAGTGAATAAATTTAAATAAAAATATCATATTTTATTCAACAAAAAATTATATTTTTAAGTGCCAGCTACATATTTTTTTAATTTACATCACGGAAAAAAAAAAGGGGAGGGAATAATACTGAATTTATTATTCCCTTTTAAACTTATTTTACATAAAGGCCGGTATAATAATTTCTGCCGTACTCAATTTGAAGATCTTCTCTGTTCTGGGAGACAAGTTTTTTCTCTATTACAGTCTTTTTCTTATCAGGTTCAACAGCATTAACAGTTCGGAAAATGCCCTCTGCGAGGGGAGTTAAATGATTGAAAGGAAAACCGATGGCCATTTCATCATCATCCCACCCCCCCATAAATCTTGTACCGGAACATAAAAGGGACACGTTTATAGAATTTGACTCAAAGGGATAAGCCGTGCATTCAGAGCAAATTGCCTGATTGCCGCTCATTTTAAAATCACTCTTATAGCCGTAGATATGAGTATAACCCTGTAGAATTCTCATTCCGTTATATGGATTTGTGACAACAAGAACAACATCCGGCTCTGTATCATAATCTTCAAGAGGTTTTATCATCACACCATAAGCTTTATGGCTGCAGAATGTCATATTGTTCCTGATATTTTTTGAAATAGTCAAATTCTGATATAATCCGAGTTTGTTGTAATGTCTCCCCGATAAAAAATACTCATCTGCATCAATTACACCAAGAGCCCTTGCGGAGCCCATACAGCCGAAATTTTCCAGACTACCTTTAACAGCCCGGCCCGACATTGCAGTTTTAACCATTACACAGTAGGCCATCTTTACATTAAGCTTCTTTGCATCGGCATTTTCGAATTCCTCTTCAGTGAATAAAAATTTAACCCCTACAATTTTTCTTTTCAGCACCAGAGAACACTCTGTTTTTTTAACCGCTTCGACAACCGCCTGTCTGTCCATACTACTGCTCCTTTATTTATAGAGGGTATATTTACCCTTAAAATAGTCGTTAAATTTTTTCCTGTACCTGGGTGATCTCAGAGTTTTCATTGCTTTCACTGCCCAGTCAGACTCAAGATCTTCACTTCTTACGATAAGACCAAGAGCATACTCTTTATTCTGAGGATCTTCAAAAAGAAAATTTTTCGGATCATTCCCCGCTGCTTCACTTATAAAATAAGCTGTTGTTATTGCTCCATCCACATCATCAATACTTCTTGCTGTTTGAGTTATCTCTGTTTCTATTAATTGAATTTTCTTTGGATTATCCTTTATATCAAGTTTAGTATAAAAAATGTCTTTTTTCTCACCAAGAGTTATTAAACCGGCTTCCTTTAATATGATCAGACTTCTACTCATATTTGTCGGATCACCGGGAACTGCAATTTTCGCATTAACAGGAATCTGATCCAGACTTTTATATTTTTTTGAATATATGGCAAAAAATGAATGAAAGTAATATGGTTTTACCATTTCAAGACTGCACTTATTCTCCCTATTAAATGTCAGGACGGAGAACTGAATCGACGGCGCCCCGGCGATGTTCTGGTAGTCGACCGCGATGCGACCCCCGCCGGCGCCCCCACCACCGTATGCGGTCCCGCCGTTCCCGCCTTGTGCGGAGATCACGCCGTTGGTCCCGCCAAACGTGGCGCAGGTGATACAGACACTGCCGCCGGACC
>CAYNFB010000024.1:9837-15742 GCA_964396355.1 uncultured Leptospirales bacterium
CTTTAAGAGCTGTTGCAGGGAGCTGATTTGCATCAAACATCAGCACTTCAACTTCATAACCGTATTCAGTAAGCCCTTCTTTAATCCATTGTACCATCGGTTCTGAATAGGCCAGACAACCCAGCTTTAATTTTTTTTCCCCGCCAGAATCTGTTGATTTACCACATGAAACTGCAGCAAGACATACACATAATGCAGCAATTACAGTAACGAACTTCATTGTTCCTCTTCTCATATAATCTTCTCCTTAAATTTAATTATAAAACTTTTTTATATAACCAGTCACCAAACCACTGTATAATCAGAACCATTATAAACAGTATTATCACCGAAGTATAAAGTACAGTGTTGTTAAAACTCTGGTATCCATAATTAAGAGCCACGGCTCCAATTCCACCTGCGCCAACAGCCCCTGCAAGCGTCGTAGCAGATAAAAACATAATTACAGACAGAGTGGTCCCTGAAACAATCATAGGGACAGCTTCCTTAACCATAACCCTTTTTATTATCTGCCAGTCAGTTGCGCCGAATGATCTGGCTGCTTCAATCAACTGACCATTAACTTCTTTCAAACTATTTTCTATTACCCTTGCCATAAACGGAACAGCAGCCACAGTAAGGGGAAATATTGCTGCTTTCTCACCAATGGAAGTTCCCACAATCAACCTCGTTAAAGGTGAAACAGCAACAATCAGAATGATTATAGGAAAAGAACGTATGCTGTTCACAATAAAATCCATAATTTTATAAATACGCCGGTTGGGCCTCAATCCCTGCGGACCGTAGAGAACAAGAAATACTGCCATTAAGAATCCAAAAAAAAAGGCAAGAACCATTGAGGCAGTGAGCATCCTTAAAGTTGCCCAGATGGATGGAGCTATTATTCCATCAAAATATTTCCACCAGTATGCAAGATATTCACCAGAATACATATTTATCCACCATCTTGTTATATAATTTCTGCAGATTTTAAATAAGGCTGATCAATAATTCTATTGCCCTGGGAAGGATATAAGTCTTCAGTTTCACTCAACACTTCACACTTTAGTCCCTGATCAGAAATATACCGGAGCGCATTTGGAATATCCCTCTCCGGAATTTTTATTGTAGATCCCGATTTTCCTATTTTATTTTCAAATCCGCCATTGCACGGCACCGTAATGTCAATATCGAGTGCTTGTGCCATAGCCGAAAAATCTAATGGAACAGAATTATCTGAACTGATAGCAATGCAGACTTTATTCATTTGATGATAGTCATACAGATCATCTTCGCCCGTCAGGTTAAGCAAGGCCCGGGAGCGATTTTGAAAGACATCTTCAACGACTCCAGAATCTACGATTTTCCCCTTTTCCAGAATAGCAATTTCATCGCATAAACTTCTAATCACAGGCATCTGGTGTGTAACAAAAACTATTGTGATTCCAAACTGTTTGTTTATTTTTTTTAACAGGGCTACGATTGATTTTGAGGTATTCGGATCAAGTGCTGAGGTAGCTTCATCACATAGAAGTATCTTCGGGTTCATTGTAAGAGCTCTTGCAATTGCAACTCTCTGTTTCTGTCCTCCCGAAAGCTCCTTTGGTTTTGAATTTATTTTATCCCCAATACCTACAACATCGAGCAGATCTCTTACTCTCAAATCTATAGCTGATGATTTATACTTCCAGCATCTCATAGGGAGGGCTACATTTTCATAAACGGATAATCTCTCAAGAAGCGAAAAATGCTGAAAAATCATTCCAATATTTTTTCTAAAAATACGCAAATTTTCCTTCGTAAGTTCATTTACTTCCACGCCGTCTACCGTAAGTGAACCACTGTCATATTGTTCCAGGCCATTAATACACCTCAACAACGTTGATTTCCCGGCACCGCTTTTACCGGCAAGACCGTATATCCTGCCCTCAGTCATGCCGAAATTAATCCCGGTCAGAACCTGCAGATCCTGGAACGATTTTTTAACATCTTTAAGTAAGACCATGACCACAGACTCCGTCATAAAATTGTTATTTATTTAATACAAAAAACAACATACAAAAAAACCGTCAAGCATTAATATTTTTGATGTTAAATATTAACAATATCTATGTCATTGATTCACAATAATTATTATAATTTGAAATAATATTTTCTGATTGCCATATTACTTCAAAACAGTTTACTTTTTAACCATGGTAAACGATCAAATAAAAAGAAAAGTATTGATATTGCTCCTGATAATTAGTGCAGCATGTCCAATGCAGATTCTCTCAGAACCTATTAATTCACTAATTCACCAAATCGGAAAAAACGAAGTAAAACAGACCGCAAAGCTTAGAATATTCTCTAAAGATGATGTTCTTTTCTGTACCGGCACAGACAGGGCAGGGGAGCTCAACAACCGAGCAGCTGAAATGATGAAAGAAGGTAAATATGCCGATGCCGAAAAGCTCCTGCTGCAGGGATTGAAACATGCACCCCTGTTCTTCCCATATCACTACAATGCAGGAATATGCAACCTCTATCTTCACAGGCTGAGCAGAGCACTCATGTATCTGAACAAGGCCATCCAGATCGTTCCTGAATATTCTGACACCTATCTGCAGATAGGATATATATACGGAAGAATGAATAAAGAGAGCAATGCTCTGGAATTTTTCAGGGAAGCGCTGAGACTGAATCCCCGGGAACTTAACACATACGTTCTTGTTGGAGATATATATTTCCAGCGGGATCAGCTTGCCACGGCTGAAAAATACTACGATGCAGCGCTGAAGGTTAAAAACACATTCCCCAACGGGCAGCTGGGGAAGGCTAAAATAAACTTTAAAAATGAAAAATATTCCAGAGCCATTATATGGCTAAAATCAATCGACATCAGCAGAGGGGATTACGACAAGTCCCTTCACTATTACTTCGCAGAATCTGCCTTCAAAACAGGAGACTATAAAACAGCAGTCCAGCAGTATGAAAAACTTCTCCAGTTTAAAAATGACCGATTCTTTCTCAAAAATTCACTTCTTCTGATCAGGCATAAACTGGATCTTTCAAAACGTTTCACCGAACGATAGAATATTATTTAATAGTCAGCTTCGATATTTCAACACGGTAAAGATTATATGCGTTATTCAGCATCAGCCTCACATTCCGGCTTAACTCCTTATCTGTTGATCTCCGGTTTATAAATCTTTCGATTTCCTCAAACTGCAGTTTTATTTTAATTCCGATATCCTCCAGTTCGCTGGCAATGGCAATGGAGGTTGTCGATCTGTTTCCCGATTTTAAAGCCTTCACCTGAGCCTCAATTTTAGCCTCCATCTCCCTCTTCTGTTCAATTGCCTCCTCTCTGGATTTAAGTTTATCCAGTGCCAGTTGTTTAAAATTAACAGGCGAAATGAGTTCAAAATGAATTCTTTTTGAAAGCCTTCCAGAATAAAGAACCTCGGGAATAGATCTTGCGTAGTAGGACTCACCGGTAGATTCCTCTGTCCTGTTATCAATAATAATTCTGTTTGTAAGAGGTATCCCCTTTCCGCTGTTTCCCTCTTCCTCCAGATATCCAAAAATTTCACCTTTCTTAATCTTATAACTGTCTGTAAGAACACTCATTCTTACCTCTATGGTTCCCTCAAAGACGGTGGCCCGATTATATCCGTCAAGACTCTCCTTTATCATACAGGCAGCCCTTATTGCATCGACCGGATTATCAAACCAGGCAGTAAGTTTGCTGCTGTCCTTGTGGGATATAATTCCGCCGCACTTATCAACAGGCGGGGAAAAAACAGCATCAAGTCTGAGATTCACCCCTATCATATTCAAAGAGTTTATCTTTTCGGTAAGACTGTTATAGTTATCAACCCTTATAAATAAAGCGGTTACTATCTTTTTTTCAAGATCCGGAAGAATACCGTCATCTCTGTTCTTATCCCTTAGACCTGATTCTATTACCGGAATTTCAAATTTTCTGAACAGGTTTATTATAAAAATTTCAATTTCTTTAAGCTCTTCTTCCGGAAGTTTTTCAAGCACACTTATTATATCCTTACTTATGCCGTATTCCTCCTTGAGGAGTGAAACGAGGAAAAAATAAAAATCAGGAGATTTAACTCCCCGCAGAATGGATAAAATCTCCCTTTGAATTGATTTATTTTTAATAATAAGCATATCCCGTATATTCTTAAGGGCGTCCATATTACCGAGTTCAAGAAGGATTATACATGAAAATATTCGAACTTTTATCCCGGAATCTTTGAGATATGCCTGAACTATTCGAATAAGAACCTGCTTATTATAATCTGACTGATAGGAGATAATGGACCCAAGCCCCCTTACCACAGCCTCCTTGAGAATCTGATCTTCAATTTTATAAAATAAATCATTAAGATAGACAATATCATCAGAAAAAGCACATTGACCGAGGCCGATAATTGCATAGTTTTTTATATGAATATCTGAATTACTCTCTATAATTTTCTTAAAGACATTAGCAGCATTAATATTAAATTTTATATCCTGATCAGACAAAAGTGCAGTAATTCCAGACACAACATCATTACTAACAGAAAAATTTGAATTGAGAAAATCGATAATTATATTAAGGAGCCTCTTTTCCTTAAATAAAGGCAGAAGCCCGACCGCCTTTATCTGATCCTCCGGACTGCCTGCCGTAAGCATAATTTCAAGTTCACTGAGCATATAGGAATAATTAAGCCTGCACAGAGAGTTTACCGCTGATTCATATATTTCAGGCTCGGGATACTTCTTCAAATAATTATATATATAAACCAGAGAAGCTGCTGCACTCTCTATCTTAAGAGCACTGATGATTCTGCACAGCCTGATAATTCTTGACTGAAGATATCTTCTTTCAAAATTAACTGTTTCAATTCTTGAGGCCGAAATTTCTCTTGATACAGTATCCTCATCAAGAAGAAGATCAATCATCATAGACATCGCCTCAGCATCCTCATCATCAATATATACAATGCGTCTGGATAACTCATCTACGAGTTTTTCGACCTGCTGTTTCTCTTTACTTTCGAGAAACATAAGCAGCCTTCTTTTCTGCTCAGGATTCATATAGCGGAGTATAAATCTCCTGATCTTCTGAATATTTTCAGGGAAGGCATTCTCCACAACATCGGGAATCATAAATTCACGTCTGTATGTCTCAAAAAAAGACTCAAGAGTAGCAACAATGTATCCATACTGTTTATCGCGAAACAGAGTATGAGACCTGGACACCCCTTTTTCAGAAAAATATCGAATGAAGATCTCAGCCACAAGCTCATTATCCCGGTCATTTTCAACATTCATTGCCAGTATACTTCTTAGAAGTTTTTCAGGAAGCCTGAGTCTTGTTATATTATTATAAAGAGAGTAGAGGGTCATGCTAATCAGATCAGGTTCTTTTGATTCCAGAGCCTTCATGCAGTAAATAACAGATTCTCTGTGATTACATGATAACATTGCATTTATATATGCATTCTTTGTTCTATTTGAATAGGATTCATATTTGGAGGATACTTTGCCGAGGAGAACCTTCACCTTCAGACGAATCTCCTCTTCCTTCTTTACTTCACTCTCCTTAAGCCTGTCAGCAGGAGAATATTCCTTTTCCTCCTCAAAGAGGATATCCTCGAGAACAATATTCAGGCTGTACAGGGCATGAAAGACGTAAAGAGAAAGCACATCGTCATTTTTCTTCAGGATCTTTTCAAATTCTTCTATTTTATAAAACACAGAGAGGGCATTTACAGCGCCTTCGAGAATTGCACTTTCTCCGGGTTCACTCTCTACAATTGAAATAAGGTATTCATATAAATCCGGACTTGATGAACCAATCATTTTCAGAACATCAAATATTATTTTTATGATATGATCATATTCAGGATTACTTTTCAAATTTTCAGCAAGCTCTATC
>CAYNFB010000024.1:15777-22187 GCA_964396355.1 uncultured Leptospirales bacterium
GAACCTCATCCGCCGATCCCTGACGGGAGATAAAATTAAGGATGAGGATAATTTCATCTTCTGTGATCTTCTTTGATAAAAAGGGAACAAGAACCGGTATAATAGCCGGATCAGCAAAACCTGTCAGAGTGGATATTGCACTCAATCTAACATCATGACCCCGGTCAAGTTCTCTGATCAGAAGCTCTTTCCCCGCATCGGATTTTACTATACCCAGCAGCTTATGAAAGGCAATTCTCTCATAGGAGTCGAGTTTAAAATTTCGGCTTATATCAAGCTTAATGGTCTGTAAAAAATTCTTTTCTTCAGCCAAGAGGTTACCCGCTTTTCATTTTTGTTTAAAATAAATTTTAATCCGGTTAAAATCAAGCACTAATATAATTGTTAATAAATCAAACATAGAAACACATGTCAAACTGATGATAATCCTAAAATTTCATGTTAAATTTTTTATACGATCATGCAAGAAAAATAAATTGACTATTGCATCGGTCCTGCTATAAATTATGTTAGAGCAGATTTACTGCCCTATATAGAGCAATAATTTCGAATAAATCAACAAATTAAGGAGCCTATAATGAGAAAAGGATTTATACTCACTATATCCATGATGTTCTTAATAGTCACCGTATCCTGCGGCGGCGGCAAAAATGTTAAAGACGATGGATCAAAATCACAGAAAAACCCGAACAGAGGGCAGGCAACAGGGTATGCAACTATTTTTGACAATGACAGATCTCTTGCAAGAGACAGAGCTACTGATGACGCAAAATCCAAGCTTGTAAGAAAAGTACTGGGCGAGACAATTTCAGGCAGAAGTGTCATGAAAGATTTTGAACTTGTTTCAAACATCGTTGAAGCAAAATCCTACGGTCTTGTTAAAAATATTGAAATAGTCAACCAAAAGCAGGATGGAACTGAGTACTTCGTAACGATTCAGGGCACTGTAGAGGCTGCAGTTATTGAGGATGCAATAGAGGATGCATTAAACAGATACGGAAGACCTAAATTCATGGTTCTGATAAATGAAACCTTCAACGGCAAGAAAAATCTTCCCGGATTCACAGAAACGGAGCTGCTGGTTCAGGAAATAATGGGGAATTCCGGATTCGAATTTGTTGATGCGGCAATGACTCAGGAACTGATGAAAAAAGAAAAAAGCAAGATGAGCAAAGCAGTATCAGGAAGAGTTTCTGAAGATGTTCAGGACCTCCTTCTGGATGATGCCGGTGCCGAAGTCATTATTGTCGGAACAGCTGAAACAAAAGCTCAGGGTTCAGCCACACTCAAGGCTTATGGAGCCAGAGAGATGAAATCAAGATCAGCAATAATTAGAATAAAAGCGATTGATGTATACACCGGAAGAATTCTCGCATCAACAAGCAAGCAGGCTCCGGGAATTCACATAGAAGATGAGACCGCATCAAAGAGAGCTATTGAAGCCGCCCTGAAACAAATACTGGGAAAGGTAGACAGAGATACCGGTAAATTTAAAAGCGGTCCTTTCACCAACACTATTATTGAAAAATTTGTCAAAGCAGCAAATGCCCGTGAAATTAAAGTGCGCATAACAGGACGCAGCAGAGCCAAGCGCAAAAACTTTAAAGATCAGGTCACAAACAGCGTTCGCGTAGTTCAGCAGATACTCGAAAAAGGCAGAGACGGAAGAGCTGCTAAACTTGAAGTTATCTTCGCAGGAAAAACAAATGACTTCGAAGATGAGCTCTCATCAAAAGCTGGAAAAATGGGATATGAAGTTAATGTAAAAACATCAAGACCCAATAAACTGATAATGACTGCAAAAAAAATAAACTAATATTAAAAAGAGGACTGCATGAATGCAGTCCTCTTTTTATTAAAGAAAATTTCCCGATAGATCAAGAACCGCCTTATCTATGCTGCCGTACCTTCTCTTAAGATTATCTCTCAGTTTATCATAGTACTGATCAGGCTTGTACTCCGAAAAAAATCGAACACGTCCTGTTCTCCGCGCTACAATAAATGATTCCTGATCATCACTGTCCATCTCAAAAAAACGGTCAAAAATTGAGAGAATTTCATCCTTATCTTCAGGCAGTTTTCCATTGGCATCCTCAATGAGATTCATCATATGGTCACTCTGGACGTAGCTGGATATTCCGTTTAAATTTTCTATCATCTTCCTTATCTCCATAACCTTGCCGACTTCTCCAAGAGGACTCCACTGCCCCTGTTCCATCATATCGAAAAGTTCTGTCCCCGGAAGAGGAGTCGTTGTCCTGATCCTGATAAAAGACGGATTAATTTCATTGAGAATTCTGGATGTTTCAAGCGCATTCTCATCGGTGAACTCACTGCCTCCGATTCCGGGCATATAGTATTCCGAGAGTTCAAATCCGGCCTCAACGACCTTTCGGCCGGCAATGATATGTTCATCAGACTTAACGCCTTTATTTATCAACTTTAATACAGCATCGGAACCGGTCTCCATGCCTATATGAATTCTGTTTAAACCGGCTTCTCTTATTGCCCTGAGATCTTCTATTTTCTTTGCCATGAGAGTCTTTGACCTGCTGTAGCACGTTATCCGCTCAATAGTAGGAAACTTCTCTCTCACGTAATTAAGTATTTCAACCAGATCATCAGGTCTGTAAACCATGGTATCGGCATCCTGAAGAAAAAGACTCTTCAATCCGTAGTGCATCCAGAAGACAACCTGCTGAAGATAATACTGAGGTATGCCGCCGTCCCTGACGAGAGAATCTATGATCTTTTCGCTGATATAGCCGTCGTTTCCATTTTTCTCAATTTCCTCATAAATACAGTTAACAATTCCGTACATTGAATCGATATCACCTTTTACCTCATCAACAGTCCTTAGCGAAAATTTATTCCCTTTATAGACAGAACAGAATGCGCATTTATTCCACGGACAGTTTCTCGTCAGCCTGAGAAGAATGCTATATGCCTCGCTGGGCGGTCTTATTGGTCCCAATTCAAATTCATACATTCATTAAACCCCTGTTTTGTTATATTATAAAGAAATATGAGATCAAATAAATAAAAAGGCTTTTTCCCTTTTAAATAAGTTTAATCAAAATTAATTTGACACCTGAAGTAAATAAAAAAAATACTTATTATTGACTAAAATCAAAATAGGAAAATGAAATGGAAGACACAAACAGCCTTATCAAGATACGAATTGATAAAATAAATGAATTAAGAGATGAATTCGGAATAAATCCTTTTCCATATAACTACGACGTAACTCATTACAGTAAGAATATAATCGAAAACTTTGACAACTATTTTGAAAGCGAGGAGACTGTATCTATCGCAGGAAGGATAATGGCCAGCCGTGTAATGGGCAAGGCAAGCTTCTGCACAATACAGGACAGAGACGGCAAAATCCAGCTCTACATCTCCAATAAAAATATCGGGGACAGGGACTACAGCATTTTCAAGAAACTCGACATAGGTGACATCATCGGCATAAAGGGAACAGTGAAGAAGACCAAGGTCGGAGAGATTACTGTATATGCCACAGAGATGGTTCTCCTGACAAAAAATATAAGGCCTCTGCCTGTTGTAAAAGAAAAAGACGGAGAACAGTTTGATCTCTTCTCCGACAAGGAGTTGCGATACAGAAACAGACAGGTAGATCTGCTTGTAACTCCCGGAGTAATGGATACCTTTAAGAAAAGAATAAACATAACCAAGAGTATAAAATCGATCCTGGACAGCAGAAATTTTTATGAGGTAGAGACTCCCATACTTCAGCCTGTATACGGAGGGGCATCAGCAGCACCCTTCACATCTCACCATAATGCCCTGGATATGACACTCTTCCTGAGAATATCTCTTGAGCCATATCTCAAGAGGCTCATCGTTGGAGGATTTGACCGTGTATATGAAATAGGAAAATGCTTCCGAAACGAAGGTATAGACAGAACACATAATCCTGAATTCACCATGCTCGAAGTCTATCAGTCCTATGCAGATTATCAGGATATGATGGAGCTTGCCGAGGCACTGATTGAGAAAACTGCGGTGGATATCAACGGGTCAACTTCGGTAGAATTTGACGGCAATCAGATTGATCTCAAAACACCGTGGAAGAGAATTAAAATGACAGATGCGCTTCAGGAATATGCCGGACTGGATGTAATGTCAATGTCTGATGATGAACTAAAAGAACAGATAGAAAAACGGGGCGGCGTGATAAAGGGTGAATACATTCGCGGTCTTGCAATAAATGAGCTGTTTGAACTCACTGTTGAGGATAAACTGATTCAGCCCACATTTATTACTCATCAGCCTGTCGAGACAACTCCTCTTTGTAAACCCGACATTGAAGATGATAGATTTCTCCAGCGATTTGAACTGTTTATCAACGGAACAGAATTTGCAAATGCCTACAGCGAATCCAATGATCCCGTCTTTCAGAGAAAAACTCTCTATGAGCAATCATTAAGAAGAGAGGTGGACGAGGAAGCTCCTCCCATGGATGAAAACTTCGTACAGGCCATTGAAGCAGGTATGCCGCCCACAGGGGGAATGGGTATAGGAATGGACAGACTGATCATGCTTCTTACCGGAGAGACAATGATCAGAGATATACTGCTCTTCCCCACAATGAAACCGGAATAACAGAAAAATCCGAATGAAGCAGTTTTACCCAAGATAAAGCTGCTTCATTTTATTCACCTATTTTTTTCAGACAATCTTTAAAGTGACTTTTGGTAATCTCCCTGAGTTTTTCGGAGGAAATCAATTTTATCAATCCCGGATTCTGCATAATTTCTTTTTTCCCCATATAATTAGATATATAAGTTACATAATTCATTGCAGCTACGTGGTGGGGGTTTACCTTGTTGTAATTAAGGTAACTATACAAAACAGAAAGACCAAGATAGGGATTTGTATAGATAGTACTTGAAAGAGAAAGTTCTTCGCCTGTAATCTGATCATAATTGTCGTATTGATTATTCGTTATTTTATGCGTAAGCTCATGTATAACAAACATTTCCCAGATCTTTTGTCTTATACTTCCCGTATTCTGAAAAGATTTTTTTAGACAATATCTTATGTCATCGTTAATCCTGGAACCTACAAAAAACATAGATTTAATATCCCTGTTATTGATTATGCTTTTTGCAATAATATAGTCATTTTCAACCTCATCAGGATTTATATATATCATGTCATAATAAAAGGTTGAATTACTCGTTGAAAACTCATCGTAATATATAAACGGTTTTATATAGAATATATTATCCTTATTCTCATAAAGCGGATGCCTGATCTGAATATTTTTCTTCTCTCCGAAGATACAGTAATCAAGAGTAATAGGCATTCCTGACGAGCTTTTATCCCTGAAAAATTTTAATATTACATTTCTCCTGGTTAAACTTATCTCTTTATTCCGAAGCTGTTCATCAGTATAGGAGTGAGGATCAAGAAAGATCTTTAAAATTTCTGATGCTTCCTGATGAAGCTTTTTTTCATAAATTGTAGTCAAATAATGCTTATAGGCTTTTATATTAAATCCTTCATTTCCGATTTCTTTAAGCGATATGGTACCCTTCTGAATAAGATTAACAAAATGCGGATTTTCATTAAAAAGGAGCACAACGTAGGCATAAAATTTTCCGTTAACTGTTTTGATGCTGATTCTGCTGACTCTATGCCCGTTTTCCCCTGAATAATTTCTGCTAAAAATTTCAGGAAATAAAGCCGGAGGAAAAACAAAAAAAGACAAAATAATTATTATTGTAATATATTTTTTCACTTTCTTTTTTGCTTTCTTAAAATTTAGACAACGTAATTGACTACAAAGTTAATAAATAAACCAATAATTATAATACCTAATAAAATCAAAAATGTTACAGATACGATGGGATGTCGGTATATCCACCTGTAAAAAGAAAGAGTCTTAAATTTTATAATAAAATTAAAGATCCTGTTTGAAAAATTATGTTTCACTTTATTTGCCTGTCTTATGGAATTCATTTATTTAATTTAGTATGAAATAGAAAAAAGTAAATCCTTTTTTTATTATTATCAATAAAGTAAGTCATTCATAACTTAAATTAAAGAAAACCTTGACTTGAACTGCAGTCCGGATCCTATTGATTAGCATAAAAAAGGATACCGGTTCTATGGGTGAAATAATTATAATAATGATCTCAGGTATATTGTTTGGATACATTCTGAGAAACAAAAAAAAAGCCGTAACTCTTGCAGAAAGACTGACAGGATGGTCTATCTATCTTCTGCTTTTTCTTATGGGAATATCAGTCGGGCTAAATGACACTGTTATAAACAATTTTGCTATTATAGGACTACGCTCAATAATACTTACTCTCTGCGGCCTCACTGGAAGTATTTTTTTATCATATATAATTTACATATTTTTTTTCAGGGAGACT
>CAYNFB010000025.1:0-22109 GCA_964396355.1 uncultured Leptospirales bacterium
GAAAAAGGCAGGCAGTACCTGCGAAGGATACTAAGTTGTATTCATGATTAAACCTGGGAAACATCATATTGAGACAAGCAGAGATAATACATCTGAATTAGATATAACATTAAAATCAGGCCAGACATACTATATCGAACAGAAGATGTATCCGGGTATAATGAAGGGAATCATAAAACTGGAAGTACTAAAAGCAGAAGAGGGCAGGAAGAAATTATCAGAATGCAGTCTCAGCAGCGACAATAAAATAGATCTTTAGTCATACTTCGGGAAATACCGGATGATGCAGAAGACAGATTAAAAGACTACCATAGAATGAAAGATATGGTAGGATTGTACATTTATTTATAATTCTGCGCTCCATCAGCCATTTCAATTGATCCGGCATATTTCAGAGGAGAAACTCCGGTATACTTTTTGAAATTACGGTTAAAATGACTCTGATCATAAAATCCGCAATCCAGTGCGATATCTGCCGGGTTTTCCAGGAGAACCATATTTCTGGATTTTCGTACTCTCTCCTGAATTATATAATTCTTTAAAGACATGCCGGTCTCCTTCTTGAATAAATGCTGCAGCCTTGAAAGGCTCAAATCTGCAACGGCAGTCATATTTTCTATTTTCAAAGGGTTCATATAATTATCATCAATATATCTGATGATGGATTTTATTTTTGAATTTTCAGAATACGTATTTACAATAACACTTCTGCAGGCATAATTATAGAGAGGCATAAGCCTTCTCTGATTTATAATAGCCATAAATCCGGTGTTGCTCTTCAAGCTGATTAACTCATCTCTGCTGGAGAAACTTATCACTGAATAGACAGCATTCTGCCCTTCGGGTATTTTGCAGGAATGGCATTCAAAAGCAGGAACCGTGAAAAAGTCATTCTCTTTCAGACTGCAGTTTCTGTCTTTAAAACTCATCAGCATTGATCCGGATTCAATCATTCCCTCACAATGCCTCTTGTGGTAATGGACAGGGAAATTATCCCCCGATATTTTGACCTTCAAAAACTCTATTGAGGTATCTGCAAAACCCTTTATTATTTGATACTTTTCTATCATCTAACTCAATGCGGGGATAAATTTTGCGTGAATCAATAACCCCTTTTCTCCTGCCTGCACATTATGATGTATATCCTCCGGTATAAAGGAAACAACTCCGGGAATATATTCAACTCTTTTTCCGTTAATCACGGCATAACCCTGTCCTTCAATCACTTCATGAAGCTCAGCCTTCCCGTCATGTACATGATCACCGATTTCACAGCCGGGTTCTATTTTTACAATATGAGCGCTGATCTTACTCCCTGTATTCTCTCCGCCTAAAATGTTTTTCATAAAAACTCCCTCAAATGCCGGGTGAGCATTCCATTCTATCTGAGAAGATTCTGAAACATTTTCACCATCATTAAATATTTTTATCCTGTTCATATTATGCCTCCTGTTTATGACTAAAAGCATACACAAAAAGCTGAAACAGTATTGTACAAACCTGCTGTTTTTTAAAATTTTAATCACAATGATTATCCGGCAGGATTATTGTCTTAGAACAAAAGAAAAAACGCCATTGCCTGTTTGAAATAAATGCAGAATTAAATCAGATATTTAAACTGCAGGATTTTATTTGGCGATATTTTTTTTCGTGAAGCTGCAATAGTATCACAATGCCTGCTTTGCGGAACTCGGGCAAAAGTTTTGAAGACTCAAACATCCCTCATTCACTCATGGATATAAAAATACCCGGGTATCTATTAACCGGGTATTTCAGTCTGCTCCGAAACATTAAAAATTAAATGTTTACCATTACTTGCATTTAACCTGAAGTTTATCTCCATTACAGCGAATGTCTCCGGCAAATTCTTTACCCTCTTTTTTGCAGGTTGCAGAAAATATCATATTTCCCATAGTTTTATTTTTGGCATTCTTAAACTCATTTATCTTCTTGTCAGTACATCCATGATTTAGCGGACCTGGTAAATCAACCCATGAACCGCAGGAAGTTAAACTCATAATTATAAGAATAGCTGCTGCAGGAAGAAGTTTTTTAAAGTTAAACATTTACTATACCTCTTATTTTATTTTAAGAAAAAATTTATTCGCGTTCAATCTATTATGTCAATATTTAAATTTGACAGCTTACTCAAAAATTTACGATTCCCTTAAAGCAGGAATCCATTGATTTTTGTTTTAAAAATTTCCGCTGTTAAAAAAGTAAATAGGGAAATAAAAAGTGTTACTAAAGACAAAAAGTATCTCATCAGGGATCCCTTCTCCTCCCCCCCGGAAGATCCTTTTCATTCTGAAAACAATAAACTGAGCTGTTCGGCAGGCTCACTGTAGCACCTGTCTATGCACTGCCTGTATCGAGCTTTGCCGAGATGAGTTTGTGAAAGTGCGATGCACTGAGCTTGTCAAAGTGTCTTTTTTAAAGGGGTCATATTAAAAATTTTCAATGAAAATGAAGACTGAGAAAAAAGTGATTTCTGAAATAATTATGAAGAACAATCAATGATTAAATCGGTTTTTTTGATATTCCAGTTTATAATGTTTGACCGATTTTTATAAAAATTATCATTCTTACAGCCTGAACTTTATCCCATAATTTATTATTTCATTCAGAAGGGTACATGAAAAGAAACAGTCACTTCACCAGAACAATTATCTTTCTCACTCTTTTTATCCCGGGGAATATTCTCACTTCTGATTATTCTCAATCTTTTTTCAGGAAAGCGATTGAACTTACCGGTAAATGGTCAGAGAGCAGCGAAAATGCAGCTGCCATACACAGCAGGCTTCTCAATATTATGTATGTTTCGCCATCCCTTTTTGAAAAAAATCATATAGTTGCATACTATGGTCATCCCAGATCTAAAATAATGGGTATAGTAGGCCGTCACCCGGTTCCGGAACTGGCAGTGATGCTTAAAAAAGAGGCAGATAATTACGATTCAACAAACAGCGGCAAGGGAATAATTCCTGCTTTTTATCTTATTTACGGGACGTGTCAACCTGCTGGTGAAATCAATATTATTAACAGAAAACTCGTAGAATCATACATCGACTATGCCCTTGCCAACGGTTTTCTTGTATATCTTGATCATCAGATAGGAAAGTATACTATAGATCAGGCTCTTGATCAGCTCCTTCCATTTTTGAAGTATCCCAATGTTCACCTTGCGCTTGACCCGGAGTGGAGGACCACAAGGCCCATGAAAGTGGTAGGATCTATTACAGGGAAAGAACTCAATGCTGCACAGCTGAAGATTAAAAACTATATGGCAGTCAACAATATACCTGGAAAACGACAACTGGTGATACATCAGTTTCAGAAACACATGATCCGGAATATAAAAGATGTGAAAACAGTTTACGACCCTGTTATCCTGGTCCATGCGACGTCCGGCTGGGGAAGTCCTGAGGCTAAAATAAGCACTCACCGCAGAAACGCAAAGGCTGTGAATATACCCTATAAGGGTTTTAAACTCTGGTATTATTATTCAAACCGAAGAGGGGTTCACTACGACAGGCCTCTTATGACCCCTCTGCAGGTTCTTAAACTCACGCCTGAACCGGGATTGATTATATATCAGTAGAAATGCCTCCCGCTCTGATGCGCACCAGACGGGAAAGTATGCACTAATGCCGCCACTGGCAGGATGGAGTGAGCGGCCTCTCAAATTTGAATTTAAAAAAAAGAGCGGCCAGGGCTGATTACAAGAGGACATCACCTTCAAATACTACCATAACACCTTTCTTAACAAGCCTGTCCACAGCATCATAGTCATCTACAGGATTACCGATGAGATTGACATATTCCAGCTTATCCAGTTTTAAGAGAACATCAATATTTGAAATTCCGTTAAAGCTTATATCCAGAATCTCCAGTTTCCCCAGTGGGGCAAGTGGAGAAATACTTTCGATATTATTACCCGATAGGAAGAGGGACTGCAGATTCTCAAGAGTCGTCAGCTTAGATATCCTCTCAATTTTATTATTTGAAAGGTTCAGTTCATCAAGATTTATGCAGTGTTCAATTCCATCCAGCTCTTCAATCTCTGTGTCGGATAAGTCCAGAGCGCCGTCCATATTTTCAAGATCATATTCTGTAATATCGTAGTCGTAACCGCCGTAGAAGAACTTCTTCACTGCATCGAGAAAACAATAGGGCTCATCGTCAAATTCCAGAGTAGATTCAGCAAAACTTTCATTTTCAAATACTTCTCTTTCTCTGTTGCTCAGATCATGATCGTCAAAGCTGTACTCTGACCTCAATTCAATATCAATCTCAGTAAGATCTCTGATTCCATCAAGAGTAAAGAAGTAACTGTCATGAAACTTCAGAAGTTCAGGATAATCTCCTGATATGTAAAGAACATCAGCCTGTTTGAGAATAAAGGATAGTTTATCCGGATGGTAGTGACGAATAAGAAGAGAAAATAATTTCTCACTTTTTATTCCCCGATCAATTCCCAGGATTGAGACATATTTTCTCAGATGAGAATAAGACCTCTTTTTATAAAAATTTATGATATTAATCGTAATCTTTTTAAGGTGATCGGAAGTAAGCTTTTCTTTAATTTCGCTGTAGATCTGTTCTATATTATTCTGCATTATCACAATTAATTAAAACTCCAGAGGGGTAATGTCAATTCTTTTCTGCTGATCAGAAAAATCCATTACCTGAGAACCAAAACAACTTTCCATGAGTGAACTTTTTTAAAAAAATTTTAATTTTCTCCAACCCTGCTGCGTATAAAATTTATAAAATAAGCAAGGAGAATAATATGGCAAAAATTGAACTAAATTCTGAGATAATATGATAAAAAGCATAAAGGGAAAACACGGTGACCTCGTGTTCTATACAAAAAACGGACAGCAATACGCAAGACCATACAAAAAGCCCTCTGACCCTAAGACTGAGGGACAGATAAAGAACCGTGCCAGATTCTCTGAAGCTATTGAAGGATGGAAAGAGCTGGATCAAAAGGAAAAAAATAATTACCGAACCAGATCGGAGAAGCTTCACATGACAGGCTACAATCTGTTTATCTCGGAATATATGAATCGAAAAGAGGAGGAAAGGTATTCCGGTCAATTAACCGACCCGGATTTCTCCCCTGCCCTCTCTATAATTTTGCGCGCCATATCGTTAAAGATAAGTCCGTGAAAGGGGAGCATCAGAAGCCAGTAAAGCCTTCCCCTTATGCCGGAAGGCTCAAAGTAAGCTGTCTGTACAAGGGAGGTGCCCTTTATTTCAAACTCCAGCCAGCCCCGGCCGGGAAGCTTCATGTGCGCATAAAGCAGGAGTCTCCTGTTTTCCTGGATATCCGCCACCTTCCATACATCAATACTGTCTCCCACCCTGAAACTCCGGCTGTTTCTCTTTCCCCGGTTTAATCCATACCCTCCGACAAATTTATCCATGAGCCCTCTTATCTGCCATAGAAAAGTATAGGAGAACCATCCGTTTTTACCTCCGGTGTCCAGTACTGATGAAAAAACAGCCTCAGGAGAGAGCCCATCAAAAATTACTTCTCTTCTGTCAAAGAGGATACCCGATGGAACAATTGCCTCATCCTCAATACGGCTGTTGATATTAGAATAACTGTCGCACCATCTGCATGATTCAACGCTCTCCTCCACATCCCGGAGAGCATCCTTTACTGCTGATTCTGCAGAGTGAAATTTAACATCGGGAAAAAATTTTTTTACAGATTCAGCTCTCTCTAAAGATCTGCTTATCCGCTCTATGAGTTCACGGGCAACTGCGAAGTGAACCGGAGTGTGAATAGTAAGATAGAGAGATGAAATAAATTTATAATTAAAACGAAAGTGACTTTTCTTTCTGGTCAGATGTTTTTCTTTTTCAATTATTTTTAACAGATCATCATAGGTCTGGCTTTCTGTATAAAGGTCAATACTTCTGTTGCTGCTTATATCTGCATTCTTCGCAAGACTGAGAACTTCAGCAAGATCATCAACACCGATTACTGCAATCTTTCTCCTCATCCATCCGAAAATTAAAAGCTTCTTTCTCTCTGAGAGGGCATTCAGTATTTCAAAATTAAGACTTCCCGAACCCAGAACAATTCCATGTCTAAGCCACAGAGTCTGAATCTTATCGGGATATTTCAGCAGAACTTCTCCTATTTTTCTGCGGATCTGATATCCCTCGCGAATAGATATTGAGGCAGGCATCTCAGAGCAGTAGATAATTCTCTTCACTCCGTTTTTAATACATGAATTTCTGAACCTGCGGGCTATTTTAAGATTCAGTTTTTCAAGGGAGGGATCGGTGTCGATATAATTAACGAGATAGTAGGCAGTATAAATACCACGACATGCTTCATCCATGACAGATTTGTCCCTGGTATTTCCTTTAACCAGTTCAACAGAACCCCTTAATTCAGGACCAGCTCTTCGCGGATCCCACTCCAGCAGACGTAGAGACACTGTACCCTCATCAAGAAGTTTTTTAGTTAGATTTCTTCCAGTATATCCGGTGCATCCGGCAATGAGTACTTTCATTTTTTCAATGTTTTCTGTATGCATGTTTTCTCACATAGAATTTATCCCAGTAATAGGCTATCGGAATTTTAGATGTTTTTGCGACTATACGCAGAACATTTCTGAGGAAGCGGGTGAGTCCTCCTATACTTATCATCATTCTAAAAAGATGGCGGTATGAATATTCTCCTGTAATCATTCCCCAGAGAACTTTCGAATATATTCTCTCTTCTTTATTCATGTGACACTCTAGAATAAGACAACCTGTACAGATCCTTGCGAGTTTCCTGTGTTTTAGAAGACCTATGAAGAAACGGATTAACAATTTACCGTAAATATTATCCTTTGCTATTACATCACAAAACGGCTGGTAGGAATTCATGAATGCATTGCGGGAAATCCCTTCAGAAAGGGCGGTTTCCATTGCCTTCCTGGAAGTCTTGAATGCAGAGCCTATTCCGTCCTTGTATAGTCTGGTAACCGCAGTATCTCCAACGGCCACCCACCGGTCTCCATAGTAAATATCCGCAGGTTTGTAATTTATTTTTGGCGAGCAGTGGCAGAGGCACTCCGGTTCTTCGGGAAAATAATTTTCAAGGCCGCATTTAGGCTCGCTGAAAAAAGTTTTAATCGCCGATCTGTCCAGCCTGGTTTTCCCAAGGAGAGCTATATTTATATATTCATCCTTCGGTACAAATGCACCGAAGAGAAATCCCCGGGGATTGTCAAAATATGCTGCAACGGTATTCTCTGACCAGTTTTCCGGCCTTGTAATCTCCTGCTGTATCATAGAAATAGTCCGGGGGGGAACATACCCGTAGTGGTCAGAGATATTCACGTGACTGTTTACTCCCGTTGCGAGGACAAGGAAATCACAGGAAAACCTTTCACTCTCTGTTGCAATCAGAGGTTTTTTATCCCAGTCGATTGACTTTATCTTCTCAGGAATCAGCCTGGCTCCTTTTCTGCATGCAGTATCTCTGAGAAAAGAATCAAATGAAGAGGGCTCTTTCCCGGTAAGTTTAGCAGGGCCCAGCCCGCGATAGACACTGAGAATTTCCCTGTCGCTTTCCGGCTGATCTATATGGAGTACTTCGGTGTGAGTATGAATTTTGTAGGAGTTAAGCCTTTCCTGAATTATATTCTCAGGAATCTCTATATTTAACTCTTTCATCCCGTTGACAAGTTCGGCCGACAGAATCCCGGCACATCCTTTACAGGATTGAGCACCAGACTTCATATGGCCAGCCCTTGACTCAAAAATCAGAACTTCAATATCAAGATTCTCCGCTTCAGCCATTGTCAGCAGATGTATGGCGCTGAAAGAACCGGCAGGCCCTCCTCCTGCAATACAGACTCTGCTTCCGCTTCGAAGTTTAATTGTCATAATTAGTCCTTTTTTTATATTCAGAAAAATTATTATTATTCTTTCAAGTATTTATTTATTTACCTTAGAAAAACCATAAAACGGGTTCTTCACACTTTTAAAGCCCGGACATGCTTTTTTAATTTGACATATACAAATAACTATAATCGTAATTCAGTACATATAGAAGGTAACGTTAATGAATCAAATTATTGAAAATCTGAATATTTACATAATACCGCCTCTTCTGTCATTCATTCTCGGATGGTCACTGGCCATAGTATCCGTATTAAAGGGGAAATTCCGCACCGAAAACATACTGTTTTCTCTCGTCTGTATATTCTGGACACTGATGCCATTAATATTTATTGCACATCAGTTTTTAAAAGGCGACACAGACTCAATACTGCATGTGGAAAAATCAGTCCATTTTTTATACGTTTATATGCCGGCAGTAGTTTTTCTCTACCTCCATAAGTCCTTCGGCCTGGGAAATAAATTCTTTCTCATACTTTCATTTACTGCCAGTTCAGTCATATCATTATTCGTACACACCGATCTATATATTTCCGGACTTTACACATATTCATGGGGATACTGCGCAAAGGGAGATATTTTATTCACCATCTTTGGTGCTGATGCAGCAATACACCTTTTATATACAATATACTTTTTCATCAGGAAAATAAAAATAACCTCAAACAAAACTATTATACTCAAACTTAAATACATCGTCCTTTCATTTATTGCTGCTTCATTTTTAATGATACTGAATATACCTGCAATGAGAGGATTTGACTTTTATCCATTCGGAAATTTCACGTTCATACCGCTTGGACTTATCGCATACGGAGTGCTGAGATACAGACTCATGGAAATACGAAGCGTGCTTCATATCACTCTTGTGTGGACAATAACTTCTTCACTCATACTGATCCCCAATGCGGCTCTATATGCAGTTATTGAACCTTTTCTGCGCAGATCGGACTCGCCGTTATGCTTCATAATTCTTACGCTATGGTTCCTCTCCAACCATGCCTACTATCAGAGAATAAAGCCCCTAGTCGACAGATCATTCAATCGATATAGATTCAATCTTCAGGTTATCGAAAATACATTCACCGATAGGATATCAGATCTCAGGACCAGAGAGGAACTGATTGATCTCTTTACCATGAAAATGAAGAACAAACTCTATTTCAGCGACGTAAACTTCTACGTAAAGAGCGGGAATAACTATGTAAATTCCTCAAATGATGAATTTACACTGGATGATGAGATAAAAAAATGGATGATCAGATCTAATCATCTGGTTGAACTTGATATGGTTAAATCCAACCCTGAGTACGAAACAATCCGCAGCAGTTTAGAAAATCTCTTTTATGAAAAAAAATATGCATTTATGATTCCCCTTGTGCGAAACAACGAACTTTCCGGCCTTGTTTTTCTGGGAGAGAGAAAAAATCTAAGAAATATAAGCCGTGATGAAATAAAATTTATCAACAGGATACGCACATCTCTCTCCATTTCAATAAGCAACTCTCTTATGTACAGTGAGCTTGAAAAGATGAAAGACACTCTTGAAGATAAAGTAGCAACGCGAACAGAAGAACTTCTACTCTCCATGGAGAGAATCGAAACAGTGAATGAGGAAATTACCACAGCAAACAGTGAACTCCGCGAGGCCCGGAGGATAGCAAACATGGATATGGTCATGGCTCAGAATGTACAGAGATCCCTTCTTCCTCAGTCAAATCCGCAAACCCAGTTTTGGGATGCGGCTGTAGAGTTTGCGCCGATGTCGGGAGTCTCAGGTGATCTCTTTGACTTTTATCTGGATGATGATCAACTGCGCGGACTAACTCTCTTTGATGTGTCCGGTCACGGTATTGCCTCAGGACTGATTACTATGATTGCACGGTCTGTCCTGCGCAGAAACTTTTATGTGCACAGCAATGAAGATCTCAGTGAAATAATGAGAAAGGCTAATACTGAACTGAGAAATGAAATTGACAAGTCAGACAAATATCTCACAGGTCTTATGCTGCGGTTCACTGCAGATTCTGTTGAATATGTAAATGCCGGGCACCCCGATATTCTGATTAAAAAAGGAAAAAACGGCGCCGTATCAGCTTTAACATATTCAGAGACTTCACTAAAGGGGCCCATCCTTGGAGTCAGCTGTATTGACACGCCCTTTAATACACTAAGGCTGAAGGCCTCAGAAGGAGATCTCTTCGTTGCATTTTCAGACGGCATAACTGAAGGGATGAATACAGAGCGCAGAAGATACGGTTTTGAAGGAATTAAAGATTCTCTTGCCAGATGTAAAGAATCAGATGCTGCCCGGATTCTCCGGCATATATTGGATGATTTTTATGCCTTCACCGGGGGAAAAAGTCTCACCGATGATTTGACAATTATGGTAATACGGAAAAAATAGCCTTTATAATATCACTTCTTTGTGTCGGCATAAAATCCGTTCCCGCTGTTTGGATTTATGAATTTATAAAATGAACTTTCTGTATCCAGGACTATGCCCTGAAATTTACCGTGACAGCACGTACCGCAGTTATAATATCTCTTCTTATGATTTATAAAATAAGTCTTCACGTATTCCATCTTATGGGTATGACCAAGCACCACCGTATCATATTTAAGCAGAAGCCGGAGCGCATAATTCAAATATTTATATCTGTCATATTTTCTCGGTATTCTGTGAAGCTGATCCTGCCATTCGACTATGCGATAGTAAATCTTCCTCACCCACTTAAATTTAACAAGTCTCTGCAGTATATGATAAAGAGTCTTTGCAATAAACCTGCCTAAAACCGAGCCGTTTCGCCAGTCGACATTGTGTCCGTGCTCGATTAAAATTTTCTCTCCACGGCTGTTCTTATGCCTCCAGCAATCTTCACCAAATTCGCTGAGGCTGTCATGATTTCCCTTTATATAATAAAAATCAGACAGGTATTCCACCAGAACGGGATTTGCTTTTTTTATATCTTCAAAGGTATACTTATAGAGTTCATATATATCTCCGTTAAGTATGACCTTATCAATTTCATATCTCTTTATGTATGATTCCATAGTCGATATAAATTTTTCACTTTCCCATCTGAACACATCATTTCTTGGATCATTGATACCAATGTGGAGATCTGAAATTATAAGCAGCCTCATTTTATCACCTTTCCAGGAGCCTAAACAAACTCAATGGAACCTCCTGTCTATAATAATTTAATACTTAAAATACAGTCTTCATTAAAAAAATGATTACTGCCGCTCTTTTTTTTAAAAAAAATAACAGACATTTTTCCGGCTATTTTGTAGACTGATACAAACAATTGCCGGTGTCAGAGAGTAAAAAATGAAAAACAACAGAAATAACAAAGAACGGACGGTTGCATTGATTCTGGCCGGCTATGACAAGATAGATCCTAAAACAAAACGAAAAAGAAAGAAAGAGCTAAAAGAATACTACGATGGAGAGATAATTTATCTGGGAAGGAATAAATTTCTCGAAAAAATCGGGCATAAAACCGTCCTCCAGTATGTAATCGATACGGTTTACAGCGCCAGAGACAAAGACAAACCCGTCTATGAAAGCATCTACGTCTACAATGACGTAGATAGCATGAAAAAAGACATCGACCAGTCTGCATACACTAACGTTAACTTCAGACAGATGAAGGGATCTGTAGGAGAAAACTGGAAGGACTTCTACTTCAACGAAATATCCTACGGAGACAGAGTGGATGTATTCTTCGGCGACACACCGAGAATAACGCCAGATGATGTGCTCTGGGTACATAAAAAATACAGTGAAATTCTGGGGAAGATAAAAGACCACAGAGGAATAACGGTTTACATGTCATATGGGATTGTACGGCTTCGGGATTTAAAAAATGACTGGATGATGCACCGCCACAGATATATTAAACGCGGAAAAAACAAGGGCAAACTTAAATACTTTGTAGGCTTTGAGGACTATCAGGCCCGGATTGGAAATACAGGCTCCATGATAAAGCATTCCTCTCTTGATGCTCTCATGGAAAATGAAGTACTTAACTTTTTCTACAATCTGAGAAAGGCTCTTACTCCAAGTGTCTTCTCCAAAATAATCTACAATCTGATGAAGACAAAGAACTTCGAACTTGTAAGACAGGTAAAGAACAAATCCATAAAGAAGGAACTCTTTATAGACTCTGTTTTTGATATAATTTCAAAGGTATATAAAATTGATGTTTCCCGTACTGCAGGCGAATTTCTCGTTGTATCAGAAAATGCTGCACACTGGGAGAATGATATAGATACCCCGTCAGATCTGGAAATAATGAGGAATAACATCCTCGGCAAAACTGAAAAATAGAAATTTGATGAGTTTATTTTTTTCGCAGGAGGGATACGCCATGGTCGTTAAAAATTATTTACTGTTCCCCGTGCTTATTTTTTCAGTTCTGATTTCCTGCACAACGGCCGGCACCTACATCGACTTCAGCCCTGCAGCGCGAGCTGTCTTTGATTACGAAAATTTTTCCACTCTTGCCATTGTCTATGCCCCGGATAATGAAGGAGGCGCAAGATTAAGAAATTCGCTGAGATTATACTTCAAAATAGAACAGTTTAAAATCATCGATGACGCAAATGTCGAAAATGAGCTTTCCTCAGCCGGCCTCTTTCGGGGTAAAATTTCACCGAAAGATGCACAAAAAATAGGGAAGCTTCTTGAAGCCAATGCTGTTGTTGTAGTAAGAAAAATCGATTTTACCGATGACTACCGCATCAGGCTGGCTGTTGTGGAGATCCACGATACCTGGGGAGGTATGCTGGTTGAAGCTCTCTACAGCGGGATGGAAAATCCCGACACTCCTGAGGATACAGCAAAATCAATTGTCTACCGCATATCATTTATGAATCAGCAGATGAAGGTAAGACGGGAGAAGAACAGACTGAGGCTCTTCCCCAGGCCTGAATAAAAACATCCTCACAAGCCCCCGAATATGCACTGAAGTATTCTAAACTGATTAAAAAAATGAAACACTTGACAGCCTGACCCGGTGACACCTTCGATAACATACTGTTTCAATAAATATAATTCAGGATTAACCCATGATAATGCTCGGAACGTTCATAAATTCACTGACAATAATTGTATGCGCTGTCATAGGCCTTCTCTTAAGCAAGGGCCTTAAGGAAAATTACAAGGAGATTCTGCTCCAGGCAGTCCCTCTTGCTGTAATATTTATTGGAATGTCGGGTACATTAAAGGGTCTGATGAGTGAAGATGCGGAGCCTCTGCTTTTCATCATAAGTCTGGTAATAGGCGGCCTGGCCGGCGAAATAATAGGTATAGAGGCGTCTCTGGAAAGATTAGGCGAAGGACTCCAGAAAAAATTCGGCAATGGAGAGGGCACCTTTGCCAAGGGCTTTGTCTCTGCTACTCTGATCTTCTGTGTGGGATCGATGGCCATTCTCGGATCACTGGACAGCGGACTAAGAGGCAACCACGAAACACTCTTTGCCAAATCCATACTGGATGGAGTTCTGACAGTAATACTCACATCATCACTGGGAATAGGGGTCGCCTTCTCCGCCCTCTCTGTGCTGATCTACCAGGGATCAATCACGCTGATGTCCGGCTTCATTGCACCATATATGACTGCAGACATGCTGCGGGAAATATCAATAGTGGGCGGTGTACTGATATTCAGTCTGGGGATGTCCATGCTCGATATTGTAAAAATAAAAACAGGAAATCTCCTCCCTGCAATATTAGTTCCTGTTATATACTACCTCTTCAGAGATCATGCCATGGTATTTTTTCTCCGCTGATGATAATCAGACTGATTGTTATATTTTAAATTCCTCTGTTTTCATACACACGTATGCAGCGATCATGCCCTCTCCGTAATCGGCCCTCTCGAGATAAAATCCGGCCCGGTAAAGCATCTCCTCCATAATCCAGTCATAGGTGGAATATTCATCTTTGATATGTCTTGCATAATTCGAGGCGTTTTCCTCTCCTGCAGATTCTGCAGTATAGGAAAGGAACCCCTCTATCTTCTGTTCGTATTTATCAGGAGGAATTGAAAAAACTACATCCCGCAGATAAAAACGCCCGCCGATTTTGAGTATACCGTGAATTTTTTTAAGCGCCGCCATTTTCCAGAAGTCAGGAAGATGATGGAGAGCAAGCTGAGACACAATAACATCGGCAGGCTCTCCCTGATGCTCATAGTTGAGAAATCCGGAACAGACAAAGTTAATTCCACGGGAAACTCTGTCTTCGGCCTTCTTCCTTGCGAATTGAACCATCGGTTCTGAAATATCGACTGCAATTACCTTTCGGCATATTCCCGCCGCTGCTATTGCGAGTTCTCCTGTTCCGCATCCGAACTCAACCATGGTATGACCTTCATCAAGGCCGGTTGACTCGATAATATCATTAATTTCCTTATTCACATCCCTTAATTTTGCCATCCTCTCATCATACCGGATAATTTCATCCTCGTTCTCATAATCGGTACCGATCTGTTTCATTTCATCATACTGCCACTTATATTTATCTTCCATGATTATCTCCCAGGATATCTATTTTTCTCTTTCAACACTGCTGCTCATGGATAGCACAGACACCGGAAACATCCGATAGCAGCACTTCATACACCACGGCTTTACATTACCTATATCCATAGAAAGATGCTTGAAAAAACAACTAAAATATCCCTACAGAAGAATGCTGCATCCCGTGAAGCATAGAATTTATATCAAATAAAAATTAAAATCAATCAATAGTCTTTACTACCCTGAAATCTGCTGCACAAATTTTTCATATTAAAAAAATAAAAGAATACGAATAAACAATTCTGTATATTTTTTTATCAAAAACATTGAAATACATTCTGTTTATATGTAATTTTCTACATAGAGCTGGATTATTCACTGGAGGAGGCAGCCTAAAAATTAGATTTGAATTATTCTAATCGGAACTTACGTCAATCAGAATTAGAAATTGCGGAATAACAAAAATACAAGAAGGAGGTATAGTATGGATTTTAATGAAATCAAACCCGGAATGGAAGCATCTATTCAAAAAGAAATAACCGAGGAGGATACCGCCCTTAACTTTGGAAGCGGCGCTCTTAAAACAATGCTCGCTTCCCCCACGCTGACAGCACTTATGATTGAGGCTTCAGTTAAGGTAATCGATCCGCAACTGCCCGATGGATACATCACCATTGGAAAATCGATAGAGGTTACCCATGATAATCCGACAATACAGGGAATGACTGTTACTGTCACTGCAAAGGTAAAATCTGTCGAGAACAACAAGGTTAATCTGGATATTACTGCCTTTGATGAACTCGGACTGATCGGAACAGGACGACATGTAAGATTTATTGTAAAATACGACAAAATTATGGAGAAGGCAACCAGTAGATGCACAGTAATGGAAACGCTGGATCGTTAATACATTTATGATAAAATCTGTACAGGGGCTGCCGGAAGAGGCAGCCTTGTTTTAAAGGTCACCTGTCAGTTGCTCCTGTAGTAGAGATCGACATCGAATCCGCCGAATGATGAAAGAAATGAAATATTCACATTGTCATAGAGGGCCTTCATAGAAATAGGGTCGTCATTGAACTCCGGGGGGGAAAGAATCAAATCATGATCTGAATACTGCATAAAATTTGCAAATGTCCCGGTTATTAGATTTGCAAGCTCTCCGGCCACATCAGCGCTTACGCTCTTTGTGATACGTGCCTTGGAGTTCCCTATAAATTTTTTAGAAATCTGATTTAGGGTCTTCTGGGGAAGATTTATTACAATTTCACCTCTAAGAGTTCCATTTATCTCTACGGCAACCTGAGGATCTTTCCCGCCTGATTGACCTTCAAAGACCTCTTCAATGTCGTGGTCATTAAGAAACTTCTTAAAAATGTGACTGACCGATTTTGTCAAAACCTTTGAATAGGCAGCATAACTGTCCATAAACACTCCGTCAATATATGATTACGTCACATAAAGCGTCTATTTTCTAAATGGTCAATTATTATTTTAGCCTCTCCGGGGAATATTTTTTCATTATTCCCGGGAAACACTATAACATAGAATTTAAGTATAATTAAAAGAATGTGATTATATAGCGGATATATGCTGAATAGTATCAAAAAATTAGGGAAACACCTGTGCCGGAAGTAAAACAGGACTAATATAATTTACTTAAAGGAGTATAATTATTTTATACTTGAATATTATTACAGTTTTTTTTATAAAGTTTATAAAATTTCGTCAGAGGTTCCCAAGATGCCCAAAGGATTGATAGTAGATGACTCAAAATTCATGAGACGAATTGTTGCTGATATCGTCACCTCAGGCGGTCACACAGTGGCAGGAGAGGCTGACAATGGCCAGGATGGTATTGATCTGTATGAAAAACTAAAGCCCGATTTTGTGACAATGGATATTACAATGGGCGGGAAAGACGGTATTAATGCTGTCAAAGAAATAAAAACCAAACATCCTGATTCGAAAATTATCGTTGTTTCTGCGCTGAATGAAAATACAATCAAACTCAACGATAAAGATATTCAGGCTGATGCATTCATAACCAAGCCGTTTGAAAAAGAAGAGCTTCTTTCTCTTATTACTAAAATATTATCAGAATAATATACTATGTCACAGGATGTTTTCAAACTATACTCCATAAACTCAACTCCAAACTGTGCATACTTCCTTTCTGAAGGATGCATATACTTCTACGCATCAAACATGGATAAATATGCAATCAGCGGCCGAAACCTTATTGTCGGTGCAACAGAGCTGATAATGAACAGTATTCTGTCTCAGGAAACAGATAGAATAGAAACAGCAGTCAGTGCATGCGACAGTGTAGTTAAAAAGATTTCTGCTGAAAAATTCATAACAGGAATGGAATCTTATTCCTTCCTGATTAATACATCTATAGTACTGGCAAAGCAGGTTCTGCTTACAAACAAAATAATAAACAAGGCAATGAATCAGCTTGGAGGAAATGAAAAAATTCTCCGTGATCTTTCTATAACATTCTATAATACCGTCGCGCTGATCGAAGAAGAATACACAAAAAGAAAGCTGCCCTGGCTTGATAAACTATTAAAGAATTATACAACTTCCCTTTCCTACAAGAGAGGAGAGGCCTTTCATAGATCAATGGATTCAATAACAGTTGAACCCTCAAGCCAGCTCTCTGATAAAATTACAGAGTACCACAGAGGATCGATCATATGTGAAGAAAACACAAATGGCGAGGAATTATATGTACTTCAGGCAGGATCAATAGATGTAGAGATCGGAGGCAACAGAGTCGCCACAATAGAGAAATCCGGCACGGTGTTTGGAGAGATGGCACTGCTGCTGAATGAGAAAAGAACAGCCACTCTTAAGGCAAAAAACAACACAGTCATTACAAAAATACTTAAACATGAACTGAAGGAGGTATGCGAAAAACAAAGCGACCTTCTCAAAAATATTACATATTCCCTGGCCCAGAGGCATTACTATAACATTATAAAAATCAGCACTCTTAATGATTCACTAATAGAAAAAGATCTCAATCTGGAAAATGGAGAGGATAAAAAAATCAGTCAGGTTGAAAAAACCAGGAATAACCTATCCGCACTAAAGAGAGAGCTCGAAGAGACCGCCTATAAGAAAGATGCAGATTTTCTGACCGAAATAATAAACACTATCCCATAAATTTTTTACTTTAAGGTTTTCAGCCAGTTTAATTCAGCCCGAAGATGATGTTCCAAGTATGTAAGAATGTGCATGTAGCTCACATCATCGCTCTTTCCTTCTTCAATTTTATTCCTGATGCTCTCAATTTTTTCTTTCATAACCCCCATTCTCTCTTCAAGAAAAGATTCCTTCTGCTCATCCGAAAGAAAGTTAAAAAACATAAGAACTATGTCTACATCAAAGTGAATAAAATTCGCATCGAAGTACTGTTTCAGAAGTTTTTTATAATGCTTCTTGCCGGCAGGAAGAATTTCATAGACGTATCTTTCAGGATTACCGCTTTCTTTTTCGGTACCAACCCGTTTGACCCATCCATTTTCTACTGATTTTTTTATTGCATAGTATATTGATCCGAACTTGATATCGACGTAATCCTCAAGTCTTTCGACAATCTTTTTTTTAATCTCATATCCATAGAGATTGCCATCCATCAATAGACCTAAAATTGTAATTTCAATTTTCATAAACCGGCTCCTGAGAAATTTCTATTATGCCATATTAGCATTAAATATAACAGTTCCCATAGTCATCTTCCTATTCTATTTATCTTATAAAAAAACAGACTTACTAATAAAAATATGTAATATTTTTTATAAACTGTAAACTCTTTCTAATAATTTTACATTAATTAAAACAATAAATCAATAATAATATAAGACTATATCAAAAAAATATACATTTTTAAACATTTTTTTTTACATAACACTATTATTTGATGACAATTTAATAATAACTGTTAGTATTAATAATATAACAACGGAGGTAAAGATGGAACTCTTAAACTTCAAAGAAAGAATGAAGACCGGAGAAGAGCTTACTATTGCCGCATTGGGAGATTCACTCACATACGGATGGATGGTGACAAAAGGATATATCTGCTTCCTGAGAGAAATGATTTCCGAGAAATACCACGGGACAAAAATTAACTTTATAAACAGCGGCAGCCCCGGAGACACTGCAAGAGGCGGACTGTACAGGGTTTACGAAGATGTTCTGAGACATAAACCCGATCTGGTCTTTGTCCAGTTTGGGCTCAACGATGCATATACAGGCTTTACTCCCGAATCGTTCAGGCAGCACCTCTCTTCAATTATAGAGGAGATTAAGGCAAAGCCTGATATTGAGATTATACTGCTGACTTCCGTACCGGTAAAAGATGCGCTTGAAAGCGTCACCGCAGAAAAAATATATGAAATGATTATTCAATGCGGGGAGGAGTACAATATTCCGGTTGTCAGAGTTCACGAATACTGGAACAATAAAATTGAAGCCGGAGTAAACTGGAACTCTCTCGTTCAGGCTGATGGAGTCCACCCTACAGAGGAAGGATACCGCCTCATGGCTGAGGCTGTCATGGAATTATTCTGACAGCCTCCGGGTCAGAAGAAATTTATAGTAAATCCAGATTACCGAAAATGATAAAAAGATAAGAAGGAATATATAGAGTGAAGCAGGGCCTCCTTCCATTATTGAAAGACTGATACCCACTATTGCAGCACCGGACCATATTATTTTCAGAGTAAGCATTGTATCAAATGATTCAATGCTGCCTTTGTGCATAAAAAAAGAATTACCTCCAATGCCGGCAAGAGCTGCTCCGACAAGTCTTGCAGTCAGAGTGTTAACCTGATCGAATCCCCAGAAAGACAAAAAAATAACAGGAAAAAACAGCAGGGGAACTGCAAATATAATATCTGCTATGAAGTGAATAAGAAACCATCTCCTAAGAGAAAGGGGAACTCCATTAGCATCCATCTATACCGCCTTCATTTTAACTGATAAGAGAATCAATCTTCTTCATTGCATCGCTTTCAGGATTGAGAAATTCTATACCCATACCTGTTCTGCCCTCTTCGCTGTCATCTTTCCTTATCCATTTAACAACACCCTTCACCTTAACACTCTCACTATCGGGCAGCATTATTGAAAGCTCGACCTCAGTACCGTTACTCAGAGGCTCCGGTGTAGAAATAAAGATGCCGCCTGTCCCCAGATCGACTGTTGAACTCAGAGTTACATGCTCTTCTGAATGTACTTCAGATTTAATATTTTGTTTTACTCTTTCAGATTTTCTTTTTTCAGACATTCATAAACCTCATATTAGATATACTGTTAATAAAGAATTCAATATATTAAAAATATACCAATTGACAAATTTTACAATCTTTTTTTTTCTAAGTATGGATTATATTAAATGGATATAATCATGATGAAGGATAATACTACTAAACTATTCTACCTAAAGAAGAAAGTGCTATTCCCGCACTGCTCAATTGATGTCAGCCTGAGGGAATCCAAACTTTCACAGGAACTCGAAGAAGGAGACAAAATTCTCACCTTCCCGACGGAGTATTTCACTGATCTGATTTTCTTGCGAAAGAGAATAGCTACAATTGCCGAAATTACTGAAGTAAATAAAGAAAAGAAAACTATTAAACTTCAGCTCAAAGGTCTTTCAAGAGTAAAGCTCACAAAAACACGAAGGTTTCATCATGCGGAGTATGAACTACTGGAGAGCGGTGCAGATATAGACAAAGATATTCCCAATGAACTCAGGAAGAAAGCTCAGGAACTTATCTTCCTTATCAATGTAAATGAATCAGACAGACTGATAGAGCTGCTCAACTTTCTTGTAGATGCAAGTCAGATCAGCGACTTCATAGCAAACTACTTCGTTCTCGACTATAAATCAAGGCTTAAACTGCTCAACGAGACAAATGTTTTAAGAAGAAGCACCAGCATACTCAACAAATTAAATAACCTGATTAACAAATTAGGAATAAACAGGAATAACACTTTAAGATGAATAAAACAGTTAGAAATAATGATGTATTCTATAACTTGTACTGGTCACGCCTGATAGAGTATGACAGGATTGAGGCCACACGAATCCTTCCGGAACTTCCCGGAATAATATGGATTCAGCATAAAACAAGAGGCAGGATGGATACCGATATGTTTTATGCCTGCTGGCGTGACGGATGCAGAGTAGGATTAAAAAAACTGCTCGATGATATATTCACCGAACACGATGAGATCAGAAAGAAGCTGCTTGAAAATGATTTATTCTACAGATATGCAATAGTAGACACCAGTCCCAGGGATATGCAGGATATTATGTTCTGGCTCATGAAAGAACATAAGCCAAAGTTTAATGATACAGAGAACTATTCTGATTCGAAGAGATACAGGAATATATACATCAAGGAAATTGACCAGGGGAAGGACAGCATAGGGGATAGAAGATAGCTCCTATGAGGCCTTTGATGCAAACATGGAAATATCGTCCATCGTATAAAGGTTATTAACCATTTTCTTAATCAGAAAAAATTCAAGCAGATATTTCAGCCTTGCACATGCATCAAGCGGAAGAGACAAACTGTCGTCTGACTGGGATGAGAACTGCTGAACTCTCTTAACGTTAAGACATTTTTTCTCGCTGTTATATATAAAAATATCCTTTCTGAAAAGCATGAAGGTTTCATAGACTGATCTGATTATGGCCTCCGACTCTATAAGATTTGCCAGATAGAGATTGGTATCTGAATCATGAATATTCCTGGTAAAGAACATAAGCAGTCTGAGTACTATCTCCGGATACAGGAGTTCATTAATTAACACCATAATCCTCTCTTCAAGTATCCGGTCATGCATTCTTTTCACAGGATAGGCCATATGGAAGACGTCAAAAACTCCTGTCTGGACCTTAAAAAAAGTAAAATCGACGAATCGGTCAATGGCATCCTTTCTCATGAAGTGCTGCTCTACGAATGTAGACTCAACAAGCTTTTCAGCAACATCTTCAAGCCGCTCATTCTTTATTATTTTTTCAAAATTTATCAGCTGACTTTTTTGCGGGTCAATGCTGTCAAGACTGTCATATCTGAAAGACTTCCTTTCCAAAAATGCTCCTCCCTGATTAAAAGGCCTTTTTTATTTCCAGCAGCAGCTCACGATTGTAATCTTTCCTGCTGTTGTATTCTCTGACTTTTTGGACAGATCCTATAATTGAATGATTATAGAAAGATATCTCAAACAGAGAAAAGAAAATCAGCTGAAACTGATTCTCCTTCTTATAACCGTCATAGGCGAGATACAGAAGGGCTCCATTTGTAATAAAGGACAGAAAGCCCAGCATATAATCACCGGAATAGACGTAACCGGAACCCGGGATAAGAGCGGAAGAGAGACCTGCAATCCAGGGGCTCTTTAATTTCCTCTTACGTTCGTGATCAAGAAGCGCCCGGCTGCTGACCAGTTCAGACCCATGTTTCCCCTCAGGATATTCTTCACCATAGAGGGTGTAGCACTTCCCGGCTTCACTATAATTTTCGGAAAGAGCTCTTGCAGTACATAAGTAAAATAAAGCATCATCGGCAAAATAACCGTCTTTATATACGTAGCGGTATTCCTGAAGTCTCTTTATTCCAAAATAAGAGGAGCCT
>CAYNFB010000026.1:0-10607 GCA_964396355.1 uncultured Leptospirales bacterium
ATGTCAATAAAAATATTTGAATTGCTGACTTCTCCTCTATCAGATGATGAGGAGGAATTGGAGAAGATTTAATTCACCTTCCCTCTTCTTCGGGAAGGCGGAGTGAAGCAGCTGGTCACCCCGTACAACCAGCTGCTTCACTCCCTGTTTTTGATTATCAGATTTTCTTATTTTTCCTTATCCAGTATGCAAATGTACCGAAAGTGAAGATGTACTGTATTGTAAACTGAATCCACTCAGGCTTGGAATACCATCCGGCCAGAACATTGAGAGGAAGCCCTGCCGGCCCTGCTTTATGATTCAGAATGCCCTGGGACAGATCAAATACCTTTACAAAGAGGAAGCTGTCTCTGCCGATTATTCCCATATCCTTCAGAGAAGAGAGACCTTCGTGAATACCGTATCCTGCGAGATATCCGGCCTGAATCACAAGGTATATCAGAGTGATGTTGAAAATAGTTGAAATCGGAATTCTAACGAGTGAAAAGAATACCATCAGTGAAATCACCGCAGCAGCTCCAAGACCGGCACCAATAGCGGCAGGGCTGTATTTTCCGGCAAAGGAGAAGATAGCGATTTCCACTCCCTCTCTTGCAATGAGGATGAATGACAGTAAAAATATACCCCAACCGGACATCTTAAGGCCAGCCTGTCCTTCTATATGCTGTTTTAAATTTTTTCCGTGATTGATCATCCAGAATATCAGGGTTGCCACTATGGCCACCGCAGCAAGGCTTGCTGCACTCTCCCATATTTTGGCAGCGCTGCCCATTGACTGTGATATATAATTAAGCAGAAGTCCCAGGAATATGGAGAATGCAGTGCTCAGTCCGGCACCGTAGAGAATGTTCTTCCTTAGCTCTCCTCTTCCTGATTTTTCCAGAAATCTCATCAGTATGACAATGATGAGAAATACTTCGAGTCCTTCTCTCATTGCCATTACTATTCCGGGGATTAAATTTTCCATATATAGCTCCGTTAGAAATATATTGAACATATCCAGATGGATAGAATTGTTAGATGCCGCTAACAGTTATAAGTTTCAAAAATTTCCTTCAATGGCGCAGGCCGTGAAAGTCGTTCCGGTAGAGTCTGCAGACGATAGGTGCAACGCGACGGCATGAAGAATCCTGAGCAGCGGTACAATCAGGCGAAAATTCTATTTATTCGTTCTTTTCAGATATTTATTGACATGTAAATATAATTGAATATTTGTGCAGTTTGTAAAAATATAACTAAAAACATGAATAGGCACAGGACATTAAATGGGTGTAAATTCCTCGAATCTTGTCGAGCTTACAGCAGAAGAGGTTAGCAAATATCTTCCTTTTATTGTAGAGAGAGGCATACCTCTCCGGAGGAAAAAGAAAAGCGGTGAGTTCAGCTATATACCGACTGCCGAATTTGACAGATATCTGGGCAGCAGGGAAATGGTGTTTTATGTAGATAAACCGTCTTTTGATTCAATGATGATGAGTTTCGTAAGAGAATCTACTGCCGTGACCTCCGCTGATGCTGCGGCTGCCGGTGAATCCTATTCAGAAATTGATGAAGTTTTTGCCGGACGGTTGAAAGAGTCCGGAGAGATGGACAGGACTGAACGCCTTCAGGCTTTAATGAACAATATTTTCAAAGTAAGGGAATTCCTTGAAGATGATGCCCCCATGAACGGCAAAACCATGGGGGCTCTTGGAGATATTTTTGGTCAGACAATCTGCATAAATAAGGCATCATTTGAAGAAAATCTGGTTTCACCAGCTGAGGGAGATCACCTTGATAAGCTTGTAAATTCTACTATGTCGCTCATAGACGGCTTTATAGATCTTGTTCATAAAGGGAAGGCGTCATTCCGGGATCTTGCGAGGCTGGGATATATTCAGACGGGTTCTGTTTCCCTTAATCATATGAACCGGATACTCGTGCGTTTTGTATCCTTCATGTTTTACTATAATTCATACTTTCAGAAAAATTCAATGGAAGTACAGAGATTCAGAACAAATTTCAACAGGTCTTTTCTTCCATACTATTCCAGAGTGGTGAAAGAGTCACAGAAGATAAATCTTGAAATTATTTTTAAAGGAGGATTCTCTCCTGTCAGCAGCCGTTCGACTTTTGTCGAGTACTGTCTGGGCGGCTTCTTCCACGACATAGGGAAATTCCCGGAAATTGAATATCACGACAGCGGGCAGGCATATGATGTGAAGAAAGCGAGCAGGCATGTTTTTGACGGTTATAACATGCTTCTCCAGTCAAAAGAAGTTCCCTACGGTGTAGTAGCCGTAGGCCTCCTCCATCATGACTACTACGGCGCGCCCTACGGTTACAGACAGGTCGAAACATTGAGGAAGAAATTTTCCCGGAATAAAAATATGGAGTTTGAAAAATATTCCAGCCTTTATTTTATCTCCAAAGATGTAATGGATGTAGCCAAGGGCAACAGTCTGTCTTACTTTCCTGCAAAAGTAATGGAAATACTGGATGTCTATGATGCAATGACTGACAGTGAAAAAAAATACAGATCAGGTGCTCTCTCTCCCGGAGATGCTCTCTATGCAATGCGGAATGATTTTATCAACACCGAACGTCTGGGCCTTGATCCTATTCTTTTTAATATTTTCGTTGATTTTCTTTTCACAAGCGCAGTTATCACGCCTGATGTTGTAAAAGAGGTAAAGGTAGGAGTTTAAATGAAAATTTTTTCAGTAAATAATCCTGATATTGACAGGGATGATGCTTTTTCTGATGTCAAAATGCTGGTATTTGATCTTGGAGGAGTACTCATTGAACTCACAGGCATTCCTGTTATTATGAACTGGATGAATGAGCCTGTAAGTGAGGATGAAATATGGAAGAAGTGGCTTCGGTCACCGTCGGTGAGAGATTTTGAATCGGGAAGATCCTCCATTTCTGAATTTGCCGCCGGAGTGATAGATGAGCTGGAACTGCCCGTGGGCAGTGAGGAGTTCCTGGAGCAGTTTGCCCGGTGGCCTCTAGGCTACTACCAGGGAGCAGATGAATTTCTTCTTGATCTGGGAGAGCATTACAGCCTGGCCTGCCTTACCAACACAAATCCCATCCACTGGGATAGGGCATTATCTCAGTGGAATGTTGAAAAATATTTTCACAGCTGTTTTGCCTCCCATATAATGGGTTGTGTCAAACCCGATAGAATTATATTTGAAACACTTCTCCGGTCTGTTCCCTTTGATGCATCTGAAATTATATTTTTTGATGATAATATTCTCAATGTAGAAACCGCAATTCTGTGCGGCATAAGAAGTTTTCACGTGAAAGGTTTTGATCAGCTGAAGAGGGCGGTCGAATCCCTCTCGGCTTAGCTGTTTTCTGAAAAGAGGGATAGTACGTATCTTGCAAGCTTCGATGGCTCCATGCCTATGGGGTCGATGGCTTCAAGCAGGCCTGAACTGAGAAGTATTACCTGCGTTATACGCGCAAGGAAATCCATGCTGAAATCCTTTTTATCTATCACCGGAAGATCAGACTTTGCCTGGTCTATGATTTTTTTGTACATTTCCAGATGCTTCCTGAAAAACTCGCTTATGGGAGCCATCATTTCCGGATCTTCCAGGCCGTAGAGAATGAGGTTTATAAATATCTTTATATTCTTTTTATCAAGAACAAAGCTTTCAATGCTGAACATGGTTGTAAGCACTGCTTTGTCGCCTTTATCGTCGATCATTTCAATCATTTTAATGTGGTCAGACTCTATATCTGTGAAGAAATCTTCTACAAGGCCTATGAAAAGAGATTCTTTTGTCGGAAAGTAGTAGCGTATGCCCCCTTTTGACATCCCGGCCTCATCTGCCACATCCTGCATGGATATGTAGGAATATGAATGCAGGTCGAGTAATCTCTTTAAAGCGTTAAGAATATTTTTTCTTTTTTTTTCTTTTAGCGGTTTTTTCATAATATAGACCTTCGGCGTTATCTGATAATGATACAATTATTCACTGCATTAAAATAATCAAGTACTATTCAAATAAAAAAAACATTGACTTTATTTCTGTCAGGTATTACTTATCTGTATAACAGGAGTTTAATATTTAACATGAATATTATTATAACCGAAGAAGATAGTAAAATAAAGATTACAATGTCGGGTTTTGCCGATATGACAGGGATGAAAGAGCTTGCAGAAGAGCTGGATAAAGTTCCCGCATTTAATCTGGATGTTGAATTTGATTTGTCTGCAGTTGAATATCTGGATTCGTCCTGTATAGGGCTGCTGATTAAGCTGAATAAAATCCAGAAGAATAAGGGGCTCGGATTCCGTATTACTGCTGCTTCAGAGAGAGTTTCCTCCGTACTTTCTCTCTGCTCTCTGTCCTCCAGTCTGGGCGTCTGAGAATTCGGATTAACTTGTTATTCTCGTGATGTGCATTTTTTTAAATATTAATGAGAATGGCGTACCTCTATAGTCTCATTTGCAGATTTGTGCACAAAAAAATGCAGGCCCGTGACCTGCATTTTTTTATATGCATATGCTTTTTTTCCTAGGGCAGTATTGTTACTATGAAGTCTCCGTCATTCATGAATGAGGACTCCGCAGCCTGAACAGCCACAATTTTTCCGCCCAGGGGAGATGTCAGATCTGTCTCGGCCTTGTCATCTCCTATGGTTAACAGCAGGTCTCCCTCGTTTACATATCTGCCTGGAGATACGAGAACTTTTTTTACCATTCCGGAAATTGTAGTTTCCAGATTAACCGCTCTGGCCTGGGGAGCCGGTGCAGGTGAAGATTTTTCTTCAGGTTTATCTTTTTTCTCGGGAGAGTTCTTTCTTACCCCGATGGTTGCCTCACCCTTGAGAAACTGTATCCCCTTTATTCCGCAGGCAGCTGTAATGAATATGTTCTCTTCGGAGAAATCGTCTATTCCTCCGTCTTTGAGCATTTTCTTCGCCGCTTCAATTCCCTTGGAAGGATCTGCATCGTTTATTTCAAGAGGAGTTCTGGTCGTCGGTTCAAGCCTGAGCTGCTCTGATGCTATTTTTACTATTTCAGGATCGGGTTCAACGGGAGTTTTTCCGAAGTACCCCAGGACCATTTTGCCGTATCCGTCTGCAATTTTATTCCAGGGTCCGAACATGACATTTGTATAGGCCTGCTGGAAGTAGAACTGGGACACCGGTGTGACAGATGTTCCAAAACCGCCTCTTTTTACGACCTCTCCCATGGCTTTTATCACTTCGCCGTATTTGCCCATTGTTTTATTGTCTCTCATCATCTGTGTGTTTGCCGTGAGAGCTCCTCCCGGCATTGGAGAGAACGGTATTGTAGGCTCAACAGCCTTTGCTTCAGGCGGCATGAAGTAATCTTTCATACATTCCTTGAATATCTCCTCTGCCTCTCTGAGCTTTTCTATATCGACTCCCAGGTCGTAGTCCGTACCTCTCAGGGCGTGCCACATTGTTATTACATCGGGCTGGCATGTTCCGCCGGAAACCGGCGCCATTGACAGGTCTATTCCGTCGGCTCCTGCGTCCAGAGCCGCTCTGTAGCAGACAGCACCAGTACCGGCAGTGTCATGAGTGTGAAATCTTACAGGTATGCCGGCAGGGAGCATTTTTTTTGCCTGTTTTATTGTCTTATATACAGTGTCGGGTGTTGATGTACCCGATGCATCTTTGAAGCAGACAGAGTCAAAGTCAATATCCGCATCGAGTATCTTCTTCAGGGTGCTGCTGTAGAACTCCGGTGTATGCACATCTCCGGTATTTTCCCAGAAAGGAGAGAGGGACATCATCGTTACCGTGACTTCATGCTTCAGCCCTGCATTTTTGATGCATCTTCCGCTGTATATGAGGTTATTAACATCATTAAGTGCGTCGAAATTTCTGATGGTGGAAACTCCGTGCTTCCTGAAAAGTCTTGCATGGAGATCAATTATATCACTGCTCTGAGATTCAAGGCCTACCACATTGACGCCTCTTGCCAGTGTCTGGAGATTTGCATCAGGACCGGCTGCTGCTCTGAATCTGTCCATCATTTCGAAGGCGTCTTCGTTGCTGTAGAAATAAAGAGACTGGAATCTTGCTCCTCCTCCCGATTCGAAGTGGTTAACTCCCGCAGCTCTTGCCGCCTCGACTGCCGGGATGAAATCATCTGTGAAAACCCTTGCTCCATAGACAGACTGAAATCCGTCCCGGAAAGCCGTTATCATAACCTCTATATCTTTTTTTGCCACTGGAAAATCCCCCTTTGGTTTTAAAAATTAAATAATAATATTAATATAAAAGACCTACAATCAGGCCTTTTCTCTATTGGTTGAGTTACAAAAATATAAAAAAATAAATCCAGCAGAATTTTAATAATTTCAAAAATATTTACCTTATCATTTAAAGTCAGCATTTTACCGGTGAAGTTTACGTTTAATATTTCGATTTAATGATTTATGAAACAGGTGTCTGTTTATTTATTGACTGTCTTATTCGTGTCTGATTGTCTTATGATCAGTGTATAATCAGGAGTTTTAGAATGGAAATTGTTTCAGGGAAATACGGTGATTTGAGGCTTGCAGATGATATAAGCAGGCTGCTGGGAGAGCTTTGCGGAGATGTTGGAACCGATGTCATCAGAGAGAAACTTGTGGATATTGTACTCTTTATCCGCTATGAGATGAAGACAAGAGGAAGCCTCAAGGGCAAAAGAACTGAATCCCTGGGGGCTCTTGAGTCCGATGTGATAAGGTTTCTCGACAGTTATGACGGAAGGGATTTCGAGGAGCTCTACTCTCTTATTTATGAACTGATAAGGCAGATTCCAAAGTTTAATATATACGGCATAGACATAACAGAGCTGCGGGATATAGCTCATGATTTTGACGCTGAATTCAGATATGATGAAGTCTTCGGATCTATTGCATCGGACATCAGGAAGCTCACCCATCAGCATCTTTCAGACAGGGTCATTACCAAGATAGAAAAATTCGAGTATTTTCTGCATTCAGAAAAACCCAATGCTATGATCGACGGCAGTACAATTGTAAATGCAGCCAGAGAGGATAAGGATGAGGTTCTGGAGTCCGAGGTCTTTGCGGCTCTGATTACTCTTAAGAATAAACTTAAAATTGCCTGGTCCGACAGAGATGGGGGCAGGGATAGTCTTTCGAGCGAAGAGTTCCTCGGGGTAATAGAGTCGAATCTGTCGGGTCTGATAACCGATGAAATAAGATCTCTGGATTCATATGAAAAATCTGTCGCATCTTTTCAGAGAGCCAGAGATAATCTTAAAAACAGCGACTGGATCGGGATAATGCCCGGACGTCTTAGATATAATCTGAAGAAGCTCGTCGAGGAAATAGCCCTGAAGCCAATTGCGGGTAAGGGGGAAATTCTCTTTCGTCTCATTACCGCTGATTCCCTGCTCGAACAGATTTCTTTTATATACTATTCAAATCTGGTCAATGGCAAATTCAGGGATATAACAGATGAAAGCTATATTGAATCTATGAACGCCCTTGTTGATCTGGCATTCTGCGTCAGATCTGTGGGCCATGGAACTAAAATTCTCGGCCGCTTTGCCTTTCTCATAGAGAGGCTGCTCAGGCAGCTTGACGTGAGGCCTGACAGGGTGGCTCATCTGCCGAGCATTGTGGAGGCTATGAACTCGGAGCTTGAGAATAACTTCCTGGCTCTCAAGGAACTCTACTCCAACTTCCTCGAGAAAAAAAACAATGCACCTGCTCTTACTGCAATCCTGAACAATATAATAAGAGAAAAAACCACCCATCTTCTGGGGAATCTGATAAACAGTATAAAGAACTATGATAACCGGAAGTCTCTTGATCCCTTTAACCGGATTCTCCATGAGGTGGAGGGGAAGGACAATCTCGTACTGGGAGATTTTGTCTATTCATTCGGCACTGATATGGATGAGAATTACGGCATCTTTGAGGGACCGGAATTCATGGGCGGCAAAGGCTTTTCCCAAATCAGGAATTCAAGAATAATACGCGCCTCCAGGCTTCCCAGTTTTGATGTGCCTAAGGGATACGGCTTCAGCACATTTACCTGGAATTACATACAGGAGGGCAGGTTCTCTGTTGATAATCTGAGAGAGGAGCTCCTCTCTGTGGTTGAAAAGCTGGAGAAGAGAACCGGCAGGAGGCTGGGGGATGGAGAAAATCCTCTTATTCTCATGGCCCGTTCCGGGGCTGTTGTCTCTATGCCGGGAATACTCGATACAATCAGCCACATCGGCATGAATATGGAAATTGTGGAGAAGTGGTCAAAAACTCTCGAAGAACCGGTAAGGGCCTATCAGGCATATATTACATTCATGCTGAGCTATGCAAAGAGTGTCCTTGGAGTAGACACCGTAAAGATGATTAAGGAAACCGGATTCGACAGCTACGTCTCGGTCTTTCGGGAGGGCCTCTTTATCATGCAGGATGTTGCTGAGGCCCTTGAAGCTCTGCTGAAGAAAGGCGATCGTATTCCCAGGGATCCTTTCGAACAGCTTTTTAATTCCACTGTGGCGGTATTCAAATCCTTCGAGACTGATATTGTCCGAAATCAGATGGATTTCATGGGCATGCCTGTTCAGTTCCAGACAGCATGTCTTATTCAGGAATGTGTTCCCGTCCTGTCGGGACAGGACTGCTCGGGAGTTTTCTTTACAAGAAATCCCAGCACAGGAAAAATCGGCAGTAAATACGAGGAGCAGATTGAATTCAGCGACGGCTTTTTCGGCGACGTTATAGCAGACGGTGCAATTACTCCCGGTACAACAGAGGACTTCATCCGGCTCCATCCTGAACATTATGAGAGCTTTAAAAAGTTTAAAAACTATGATGAACGGATTCAGCGTTTTCCCACCGATATCGAGTTTGCCATCAGGGGCGGGGTGACCTACATCGTTCAGTCGAGAATACTCAAACAGTCTCCCATTGCAAAAATAATAAACAGCTTCGATTTTTACAAAGAGCAGATATACACACAGTATAAGCTGATAAAACGTACGGCATTCGGCCTTAACAAGAAAATTATGGGAACCTATCTGGACAGAAAAGTCCTCAATGAAGTCCCTGTTCTGGTTCAGGGCAAACCGGTAAACGGGGGAGCTGTGAGAGGGCGGATAATTAAAGATCAGAACAGCATAGGCAGGTTCGACGGGCCTCTTATTTTTATAACAGAGAGCAATGTCCCTCCAACGGTAATTATGGCAGAGGACAGATTCTCCGGGTTTATATCAAAGGAAGGAGGAGTCACATCTCATGCTGCACTGGTTGCTATAGGTGAAGGGAAGCCATGTGTTACAGACGTTACATGGAATGAGGGAGATGGCGATGAAATTATTCTCGGCGGAACGGTTTTTAATGAGGGGGATTTTATAACTCTTGATGCAAACAGCGGTATGATATACAGGGAGGATATTCCAATTCTCGAGGTATCCGTGGTTGATGATGAATACAGTGAGATCAAGGACGAGATTCTTTCTGTCATAGAGGAACTCGTGGCGCCTGTGGAACAGGAATGAAAGATTATTATCTCATGCACTAAAAATTGTTTACAAATTACAGAAAAAATAGTTTTTTGTATCTATTAAATTTATTATAGACTCGCAGTCTGCCGGACGCTTTGCGTTCCTGAATTAAACATTCTTGCATTTTTGGAAAAAGACAATGGATTATATTTACATATTAAAACTCTGCGCAACTGTTGTTTTCGGAACATTGTTGGGATTTCTTTCTTCAATACCTGTTGGAGCCGTGCAGCTTGAAGTAATTAAGAAGACAATTAATGGCCACAAGAAACCGGCCATAGCAACTGCAATGGGATCTGCATCATCAGATCTGTTATACGGAATTCTGGCTCTGTTCGGTTTCGGACATTTTCTGCTTAACGATGATTTTCAGGCTGTTATCTATTCAATGGGAATACTGGTGCTTTCCTTCCTGGTTTATAAATCCTATAAAGAAAGAAATTACATGCTCAGTGAGGATAAGCAGGTACGATACAGGAAGCGTCTTTCCTTCCTTACAGGCTTTACTATAGCAATAACAAATCCAGGCATGATTATATGGTGGTTTGTGGGATTTAAACTGTTTGTTGATATGGCCTTTTTCGATCACGTTACGGTATTTATAAAGGCGCTCTTTGTTTTCTCAGGCGCTTTCGGACTAGGACTGTATCTTACTCTTGAGGCCGTTATTTTACACAGATTCCAGAAGTCATTTTCAGAAAAGTTTTTATACAGAGCAAATATGTTTCTTATTGCAATACTCGTAATTCTCATCATTTACTTCATCTTTAAACTTACGAATCTTCTTTTCAATTTAAATATAAATGCCGGCATATAGAAAACCGACTCAGGAGAAAAATAATGATTTTTTTGTACATTGTTTCAGGTCTTATTCTGTTAATTACTTCCTTTATTTTTCTTAAAATCATTAAGATGGTTACCGGAAGAAAGCGGGCCAGTGAAGAGCTTTCTGCAATGAAACTGGAAAAGATCAGTAATCCCGGTACGGTGAAGAATCTTTCAATTCTTCCCCTGATAGATTATTATTCTGATAACGATGATCTTTCAACTGAGGAAGGGGTGTCCTATCTTATTAAGGCTGATGATAAGACTATTCTCTTTG
>CAYNFB010000026.1:10626-13979 GCA_964396355.1 uncultured Leptospirales bacterium
TAAGAAGAAAGAGCATCCCTCTCCGCTTCTGAAGAATATGGACAAGCTGGGCGTGGAGATGAAGGATATTGATATGATTTTCATCAGTCACGTTCACAATGATCACGTTGGAGGATTTAAAGATGAGAGGAAGAGGGAGTTCAGCTTTTCGGCAGGTCATACTGAAATAGGAAAAATTCCGGTATATGCTCCGGACGTTATCTCTCCCTCGGATAAAAATCCCGGTCCTGAGGTTAAGTTTATAGATGAACCGGTTAAGATATCAGAAGGTCTCATCAGTATAGGAGCTGTTCCGCGATCTCTTTTCCTTATAGGATATACGATTGAACATTCACTGGCAGTAAACGTGGTGGGGAAAGGTATTGTCCTCATCGTAGGATGCGGCCATCAGGGTGTTGATGCGATTATAGATAGAGCTAAAAAAATATTTGATGAACCAATTTACGCTATAATCGGCGGGCTTCATTTCCCGGTTAACGGAGGGCGCGTGATGTTCGGGCCTTTCAATATGCAGAATATTGTAGGAGTAGACAGCCATCCTTTTCGGGGAATTGTGGAGTCGGATGTAGATTCAGCTATCTCTCTTATTAAATCAACAGGACCCGGGATAGTATCGATATCTTCTCATGACAGCTCTGACTGGGCAGTTGAAAAATTTAGAAACGCATTCGGGGATAGTTACAGGGAGCTTCTGGTCGGCAGGGAACTGGCTTTATAAATATAAATTTAAATTGATTTTGTCTTACCATCGATTTATCATGTGTTAACAGCTATTAAAATAAGGAGTGAAGAATGAAATTAAAATTATTGTCTTTTATTGTCGCGGCAGTTTTTCTTTTTTCTGGTATACTTTTCGGTCACCCCGGTAAACTGAGGTCTGACGGCGGTCACTGTGATTATACAAAGAAAGAATATCACTATCATAAGAACGGAAAGGTAACCGGCGCAAGCAAGGCTAAATTCCAGGAGATTTGCAAGGGCCAGACGAATAAAAGTAAAAGTAAAAAAATTACTAAAAAGACAGCAGGGAAAAAGTCTGCAAAGAAAGATTTAAAGAAGTCTGACAAGAAGAAAAAGTCTGCAAAGAAGGATTTAAAGAAGTCCGGCAAGAAGAAAAAGACTGTTAAAAAATCTTCGAAAAAGTCCAAAAAAGATAAAAAGAAAAAATTATTAGATGATGAATAATAAATAAGAAAAAAACCGGTAAACCCGGTTTTTTTCTTATTTAGAGGATGAGTGCTATTCTTCTGTATCAGCCAGGGCTACAATTGCCCCGGCTTATTTTACATATTTAAGTTCAGCAAGATCTTTCACTGTTTTAATATTGTCTGCCTCAGGCAGAAGTTTCGCATCACCTTCGCTTACTCCCTGAAGAGCGTCTACGGGAGCATCGGCAATCTCTTTCAGCGATTTTGTTTCATAAGCTTTATCTCAGGACTTGTTTATCTTTATTGTCAGCCTTCAGGTAGTATTTACCAAAAAATAGCACCTATCTCATACAGTGTTGATAATTTTATCATTTATCTGTTGACCCGCTCTTATTCCTGTTATATAAATAAAGTTATTATTTCTAGATCATAAGGAAGAATTCATGGTAAAGCCTCTTGAAGGAGTAACTATCCTCGATCTTTCCAGGTATCTGCCCGGTCCCTTTGCAACTCAACTCCTCGCTGATTTCGGAGCCACTGTGATAAAAATTGAAGAGAGGAATGGGGAATCTGGAAGAATACTTCCCCCGCTGATAAATGGTGAAAGCTCCAGGTTTTATTCAGTGAATAGAAACAAAAAGAGCATGACACTGGATCTTAAAAGTGACAGGGGCAGAGATATATTTATGAAACTTGCCCGAAGGGCTGATGTGGTGGTTGATCAATTCAGGCCGGGTGTAATGGAAAGAATGGGGCTCGGGTATGAAACCCTGAAAAGAAACAATAAACGTCTTATCTACTGTTCTCTTACCGGATATGGTCTCACCGGCCCCTGGATGATGAAGGCCGGACATGATATAAACTATCTTAATACTGCCGGAGTTACAGGCATTACTGCATCACGAGAGGGAGCTCCTGTTATTCCGGGACTGCAGATTGCAGATACGGCCGGAGGGGGGCTCTATACTGTTATTGCAGTCCTTATGGCGCTCCTTGCCAGGGAGAGAACCGGAGAAGGGCAGCTTTGTGATATATCAATGACCGACGGGGCTCTGAGCCTCCTCTCCTATACTTTCGGTGAATTATCTGGCAATGGAGAACTCCCTAAACCCGGCAGGGAGCTTCTGTCCGGAGGATTTGCCGCATATAATGTTTACTGCTGCATGGACGGGAAATACGTCAGCCTGGGGGCAGTAGAAAAGAAATTCTGGAAGAAATTCTGTGAAAAAACCGGTCTCGAAGAATATATTGATTTTCATCTGGTAAGAGAGAAACAGGAAGAAATTATAGATGCAGTGAGCCGGATAATTGGGAATAGAACAAGAGATCAGTGGGCGGATTTTTTCTCTGATTCTGATATATGCTTCACTCCGGTACTTGAACTGGATGAGGTTCCTCTCCATGAACAGGTGAGGGCAAGGGAGATGGTTTATACAATCATGAATTTCCGGGGGAGCGGTCATAACCTGAATATTACCGGAAATCCCGTAAAACTCAGCGATACTCCGGGTGAAGTCGTTCTTGAATTTCCTATCAGGGGCGAGCATACCGACGCACTCCTTGAAGAGCTGGGATACAGTGAATTTGAAATTAATTCACTGCATGCTGATAATGTCATTTAGCATATAACTTATATTTTTATTGAATTGTTCCTGAATTTTTAGTAACTTGATAAAATAAAAATTTCACAGGGAGTTCTGCATGTCTTATGAAACAGTTGTTTATGAAGTAGTTGAAAATATTGCTGTGATCAGGCTCAACAGGCCCGAGAGGATGAATGCCGTTTCAGAAGAGATGTATGAAGAGCTGATTACGGTTTTCAGCATTGCAGCAGAGGATACTCACGTACGGGCTGTCGTGCTCACAGGTTCAGTGAAAGTTAAAGACGGAGTTGAGAAACAGGCATTCTGCGCAGGCGCAGATTTGAAAAAGCATTCGGTGGGGGAGAGAACACATTATCAGAAGAGGAAGTATATAGAACTCGCACACAGGGCCACAAGAGCTATCTATGAATTCCCCAAGCCTGTCATCGCTGCTGTCAACGGCCCTGCAAGGGGTGCCGGGTCCGAGATGGCACTTAACTGTGATTTTATTATAATGGCCGATGATGCATCAATCGGTTTTCCTGAAATAAGTATAGGGACCTTTGTCGGCGGAGGGGTAACAAAGACTCTTCCTGAACTGGTCGGTATAAAAAAAGCAAGA
>CAYNFB010000026.1:13989-21598 GCA_964396355.1 uncultured Leptospirales bacterium
GGCATGGCATCCGGGCGTCGAAGGCGGTCACGGCATTGCCGATGTGCTTTTTGGAGATTACACCCCCGCCGGAAAGCTGCCCGTTACCTTTCCCCGAAGCGTCGGGCAAATCCCCATTTACTATAGCATGAAGAACACAGGTCGTCCACTGCAAGCTATCCTGTAAGTGAACTGATTTTTCAGACAATGGAATTTGCCTCATATCTTGCTGCCATGGCGCCTGTCTCTATAAAGTTTGCGAAGAAGTGGCTCAATAATTCATCGGCCTATGATATGGAAACTGTTCTCAGACTTGAAGCAGATGCAATTTTAACGTGTATGGATACTTCTGACTGGCAGGAGGGTATTGACGCCTTCATGGAGAAACGTAAACCGGAATATAAGGGGGAATAGATGGATAGAGTCGATCTTGAAAGCATATTCAATGCCAGATCTGTTGCAATAATAGGGGCCTCAACAAACGAGACAAAGAGGGGATACCGGGCGATTGAGACACTGCTCCGGGAAAAATATGAGGGTGAAATTTATCCCGTAAATCCCAGGCTGGATACTGTTCTTGGAATCAAGTGTTATAGAAACATAATGGAAATACATGAATCTGTTGATATTGCACTCATCACAACTCCCACTGATATGATAGTAGAAATCCGGGAGGACTGCGGCAAGAAAGGTGTTCGCGGTGTTATTATCATAGCCGGAGGCTTCGGAGAGCTCGGCACTCAGGGACGAAAAAAGGAAGACGAAATTCTTGAAATAGCCCGTAAATTCAACATGAGAATTGTAGGGCCTAATACTTCAGGCATGATAAGTCTTCATAATAAACTCAACCTCGTTGGAATAAATGATGTGCCCAAAGGAGATATAGCACTTCTTTCCCAGAGCGGTAATATAGCTCTTCATATAATAACAGAAGCCGGATTGAGAAGTCAGGTGGGTTTTTCGCATTACGTTGGAGTTGGCAATGAAGCTGATCTGAAGTTTCATGAATATCTTAAATACTTTGAGGATGACCCGAAGACCAGTGCTATTCTGATGTACGTTGAGGGGATGCGCGATGGAAGGGCATTCCTGCAGCAGGCATATCAGACAACAAGGAAGAAACCTGTTGTTCTGCTGAAAAGCGGGCGTACTGCCACCGGAATGAGATCGGCCGGTTCCCATACAGGAGCCCTTGCCGGAATATCCGAGGTGGCAAGGACTGCATTCAGACGTGCGGGTATCATGACAATAGACAATCTTGATGAACTGTTCCCTGTAGTTGAGACTCTGGCCTGTCTTCCTCCTATAACAAGAAACAAGGTAGCCATTCTTGCTGACGGAGGAGGTCATGCGACAATTGCATCAGATACACTGACTGATTACGGAATAGAGATTCCTCAACTCAGTGAAAAGACTCAGAAGAGACTTGCTGAGATTCTTCCGCCTAATGCATCTCTTAAAAACCCGGTTGATGTTGCAGGAGGAACAGATGAGAATCCTGCGTTATTTGCAGATTGTGCAAGGATACTTCTTGAAGATGCCCAGGTCGACGGGCTTCTGATTGTGGGACTATTTGGAGGATACTCCATTCGATTTGCTGACAAGCTTAAATTTCTCGAGGAGGATGCTGCTCACCAGATGGGCAAGCTTGTGAAAAATTATCAAAAGCCTATAATCCTTCAGAGTCTCTATACTCTGGTAAATACCCACTCTCTTGAACTTTTAAGATATTACGGGATTCCCGTTTATGAGTCTCTTGGAATTGCATGCACCTGCATGTCTGCTCTCAGCAGCTATGGAGGCTATATTTATAATACGAAGAAGAAGAAAACCCATTTCGTATTCAACTGGAGACAGAAGGCAAAACCTGAGGCTGTCGAAATAATAAGGAAGGCCAGAGAAGACGGAAGAAGAGCTCTGCTTGAAAATGAGGCCAAAAGCATTCTGGCCCTTCACCAGGCTCCTGTCCCTGTTGAATGTGTGGCAGCTACTGCAGATGAGGCCGTTGAAATTGCTAAAAAATCTAAAAACGGTGTGGTTCTAAAAATAGTATCTCCTGACATTCTCCATAAAAGTGATGCCGGAGGGGTGAAGGTAAATCTCAAAACTGAAGAGGAAATCCGCAATGCTTTTAGTGATATAATTGCAAACGCCAGAGTCTATAAGAAGAACGCAGATATAAGAGGCTGCCTTGTCTCACCTATGGCCGACAGAGGTGTGGAAGTTATAATCGGAACAAAAGTTGATGATCAGTTCGGGCCTGTAATAATGTTCGGTCTGGGAGGGATTCTTGTGGAGGTTGTGAAAGATGTGTCATTCAGGGTTCTTCCTATTGCAAAGAATGCAGCAAAGGAAATGATCTCAGAAATAAAGTCTGCGCCTATCCTTGATGGAGTGAGAGGAGAGGCACCTGTTGATAAGAAGCCTATTATTGAACTGCTTGTGAAAGTCTCAGAAATAATTGAGGCCTACCCTGAAATCCAGGAGATGGATCTCAATCCGGTTATTGCAAGGCATGACGGGATATCGATAGTGGATGCAAGGATCATACTTACTCAGGAGGATGTCAAAGATGTATAATACCATATCTCTTGAATATAGTGAATCTCTTGCCGTTATTAAGTTCATCAGGCCTGAAATTCTAAATCCTCTGGATATAGAAGCCGGTAAGGAGATAAACAGGGCACTGGACGATATTCAGAATCATGATGGGCTCAGAGCCCTGGTTATAATGGGATCAGGGAAAGCCTTTAGTGCCGGTGGAGACGTAAAAGGGATGCTGGATTCTGTAGAACAGGGAGATCCGGGTAAGTATATGGATGATCTGACGGATACTCTGTATAATATTGGCATTAAACTCCGCAAATTGCCTCTTCCTGTTGTGGCTGCGGTTAACGGATACGCAGTCGGTGCAGGAATGAATCTCGCTCTATGCTGCGATTTTATCGTGGCTTCTGAGAAGGCAAGCTTTGCTCAGAGCTTCTCTAAATTAGCACTAATTCCCGGGTTCGGCGGCACTCATCTTCTTGCAAACAGCCTTCCATGGCAGAAGGCCTGTGAAATTGCAATGCTGGGAGAGCCTCAGTCTGCTGAGGAAATGAGGCGATTGGGGTTTGTAAATACTGTTGTTGCCCATGATTTGCTTGAAACGGAGGCTCTGAGCCTTGCCCGAAAACTTGCGAAGGGCCCAACTCTTACTTTTTCCAGGACCAAGGAGCTTTTTCTTAAGTCAATGGGTACATCTTTTGAATCTTATATGCCGCTTGAAAGAGAGATGCAGGTTGAATCTGCAAGGAGTGAGGATTATGCAGAGGGGGTCAGAGCAATGAACCACAGGAAAAGTCCTGATTTTAAGGGAGAATAGTTGTTGTATTTTAAAACAGCCTGTTGCACGGTTTTAAGATAGTTCGGAGATAACTGTGCCTGAAAGTTTAAATTTATCTTTGTTCAGAGTTGTTTTTATTCTGTAAAAACGATTTTTTTTCAGGATTACATCAGTCTCAACAGGAATATAATATTCATTGAAGCCTGTTGTAACTCCATTGGAGTTTTTTTCACTGAGAAGAATCGATTCTCTATTATTAAATCTGCTGTAGAACTGCAGCTTCTGTTTATGGTCCAGTTCCACAATTCTTCTGCTTCTTTCTGTTTTTATAATTTCCGGAATAATATTGTCCATCTCGGCTGCTTTTGTTCCGGGCCTTGGTGAATATCTGAAAGTATGTATGTGGGAAAACCCGACTTCTTTGGCAATATCTATTGTGTCTTGAAATTCTGTATCCGTTTCCCCTGGAAATCCAACGATGATATCTGTAGTAAAATTGAAGTCAGGAACAAGTGATTTTAGTCTTTCTGTGGTAGTAAGGTATTTTTCTCTGTCATAGGGTCTGTTCATCCTTTTCAAAACTGAGTTGCTGCCGCTTTGAAGAGACAGGTGGAGGTGTTTCACCATTTTACTGTCTGTGAATAGCTGTAACAAATGCTCTGATGTGCTATCCGGGTCAAGAGAGGTAAGGTGTAATCTGAATTGCCCGGGTAAACGGAGAAGTCTTTCAACCAGAAAGGGGAGGCTCTGACCCTGGTCTGCATATTTTCCTATATTGACTCCGGTAAGAATTATTTCCCTGTATCCGTTTTCAAGAAGCTCTTTGAACTCATTCTCAATCACGTCTCCACTTTTGCTTTTCGGCTCTCCCCGCATATAAGGAATGATGCAATATGAACAGTAATTGTCGCATCCGTCCTGTATTTTTAAATTAGCTCTCTCAGTTGAGCTTTTGACCGGTGTGGCAAAGTCAAACCTTGAAGTCTCAAGTTTTTGAAAATACTCAGGCTTCATCTTTTTTTTGATTATGTCCGGTATCAAATATTTGTGATCATTTGATACGTAAGTTATATTGTCATCTTCTCTTATTTCATCTGTAGAACATCCTGTTACAATAATTCTTTCCGGACAGTTGGCTCCGGTTATATCCATGGCTCTGTATATCAGCTGGCGGGTTTTGCGTTCACTTCTGAGTGTAACTGCACAGGAATTTATTATGAAAATATCGGCTTGATCATCTTCTACTATCATATGGCCCATTTCCTGAAGCCGTGTTGATATGGATTCAATTTCAGATTGGTTAAGGCGGCAGCCAAGGGATGTTATTTTTATTTTCATTATTCGAATATCCTTAATATTTTACGGGAAGTATCATTTTGTTTCAATAAGTGATCAGGTTGAAGATATGTCAAGATTTAATAATTACAGTCAAACGGGGTCAGAGCCCTGCTGAAAAAATATGCAATTGATAGTCCGGTTCTAAATTTTTTTCATATATATGTCTCTGCATCCGTATAGTAAGAAACAATATATCAGGAGTTATATTATGGCATGGCCGGCTAGAATTATTATTCAGGGAGTCTCATATCACTGCTACAGCAGGTGTCACGGTAAACGGGATCTGCTGAAGAGTTCATACTGCAGGAAGTATCTCATTGAATCGATAAAAATGTGTCAGGAAAAGTATAGTTTTGAACTGATCGCTGCTGAACCAGTAGGCAATCATATTCATCTTATCATAAAAACTCTGGAAAACCGCGAGACTATATCAAGGATTATGCAGTATATAAAGGCCAGGATTGCAGAAAAATATAATAGAGGAACCGGAGAGACCGGTGCTTTCTGGAATGAGAGATTCGGCTCCACAATAATTGAAGAGGCAGATAATCCTAAACACTATCTGCTATGGCTACTTTGGTATATCGGATATAATCCTGTTCGCAAAGGACTGTCAAGAGATCCTAGAAATAATGCAATAGGATTTATTAACTGTTATCTGAATAAGAACTTTTCTGCATCTGTGAATATTACACTTCATCATTTTTTCCTGGAGCTTGGTGATACTTTTGATGAATGTGTTGAAAAATTTCTTCTTTATGAAGAAGCTTATTGCAAGAGGATATCGGTATTTTTTTAAAATAGTTTATCAGTAAAAAAAGGATCAGCAAAACCGGATGAATAAAAATAAGCTCTGAGCATTTAAGGTCCATTCAGCAGCAGAGTCTATTTTTATTTCAGCCTCCATGTGTTTGAGGGAATGCAGAATTCGAATAGAAATACTCTACCTTTTCTTTGTGCTTCATCTCTTCATTCGCAATTGCTGCAAGCATATCCTTTGCTTCTCCCGCAGGATGAAGATCGGCTAATGCCGCATAAAATTCGTATGATTGAAGTTCCTTGTGTGATGCAATTAAATATATATCTGCATCATCAGATATATATTTAGGTTCCGGCTTGCTCAAATGTTCTGCAATCCTATAGTCAATTACTTCACTTAGATCAAGACTGCCGGCATAATCACCTTCTCTGTATTTCTGCAGGAATTCTTTATGTTTTTTTTCTTCATTTGCAAGAAATATCAGAGTCTGTTTCAGGCTTTCATCATCAACCTGATTATATATATTCATATAGAAGTGGAATGCCTCTTCTTCTTTTTCAATTGCAATATCGAGCAACGAATCAAGACAGTTGGTTCCCATGAGATATCTCCTTCTTTTCTTTTGGGTGGATATAATCTTTGTAATTTTTAAAAGGCTAATTAATTATACTTTTTTTAAAGTCAATCGTCAATGGTCAGACATCAAATATTAAATTTTTAATACTTGGATAGAAATTTGCAAGAGATTGAATTTGATGATATCTATTTATTATGAGTTTAGCAGAAGTTTTATTTTTAGAAAAAAATAATTGCACATCGAATTTTTGAGGATAATTTAAGTATAATGATCTGTTCTATTATTCTTTGAAAGGAAAAACTATGGAAATAACACTTACAACACCTGCATTGCTTTTTTCTGCAATTTCACTGCTTTTGCTGGCCTATACAAATCGTTTTCTGGCTATAGCTCAGCTGGTAAGAAATTTAAGGGATCAGTATAAAAAGAATCCCGATGTTTTATTGATTGGGCAGATTAAAAACCTTAAGCTCCGGGTTAGTTTGATAAAGAATATGCAGTTCCTGGGGCTTGGGAGCCTTCTTCTCTGTGTTCTTTCAATGTTTTTGATGTATATAGGATATAGCCGTCCCGGGATATGGGTATTTGGAACAGCTCTCATAATGCTGATTATTTCTCTTTCCATATCAATGTGGGAAATACATATTTCCGTCACGGCTCTTAATCTTCATATAGGTGATATTATGTCTGACTGTGAAGAAAAATTAAAGTAAGTATTTGAGGGTTATATGTATAAAAATGTCTATATAATAGCTGATATCGAAGGTTCCTCTGGATGTCTGGATTATGAAGGTTCATCCTTCAAGACAGAATCCTGGGCAGATGCATGTATTGATATGTCACTTGATGTTGCTGCTGTTGCAGACTCTCTCTTTAAGAGCGGTGTGGATAAAATATATGTGAAAGATTTTCATCGGACGGCGTATAATTTGATCCCTGAATTGATTGATGAGAAAGTGCAGATTATTTCGGGGTACAGCTCAGAGCCGGTCTTTGGATTAGGCAGCCCCTTTGACGCAGATGCTCTGATGTTCATGGGAATGCATTCATCTTCGGGAAGTTCAGGGTTCCTTCCCCATACTCTGACTTCCAAACATGACCATATTCGTGTTAATGGCCGGAATATTTCTGAATTTCAGTTATTTGCTTCTTCATTAAGCGAGTATGCTCTGAGCCCTGTTTTCTTCTCGGGATGCCCTGTGGCATGCAGAGAGGTCCTTGATGAGGTTCCCGACATAACGACTTTTCCAGTTTCGGGTAAAGGCATGCCGTTGTTTGAAAAAGATAAATTCCGCAAAGAGTTAGGGGTCAGAGCCGCGAAGTCTCTTTACAACATCTCAGCCTCTCCATATTCAATGAAGCCGCCCTTCAAGGCAGAGGTGAAGGTTCGGGACGGAGAAAAGAGTGCTGCGGCCATTTCAAAAAGGTGGAATCTGGAAAGGAATGGAGATCTTATCTATTTTACAGCAGAAAATTTTACAGATTTTTATACCTGGCTGATACTGATAAGCTATTTGTCTCCATTAACAGAGAAATTTATAACACCCGGACTGGCTTTATTTAATCTATACGGCAAATGGGGTCAGAGCTGGGTAAGAAAGAGGCGTAAAAAAGAGATTGAGGCTCTGAG
>CAYNFB010000027.1:0-4276 GCA_964396355.1 uncultured Leptospirales bacterium
GGGATCAGCCAGGTTTGATACGGAGTCGTCGCCAAACTTCCACAGATAACTGTAATTTCTCAAAGCTTACAGAGCTAAATTCAAAGCAGAGCCCGCAGCAGTTACGGCTCTCGGATTTGACTCATATCTCGTTGTCAGAGCTGCAATTGAAAAAGCTGGTTCTCTTGACACTACTAAAATCAGAGATGAAATTGCAAAAACTACTAAATTTGAAGGTGCTGCCGGTATGATTACACTTGATAAAAACGGTGATGCTGTAAAAAGCGCTGTTATCAAGCACGTAAAAGGCGGAAAATTCAGATATCTCACAACTGTTGAACCTGAATAAATTATTATTCATATAAGCCGGGGGTGCATACTGCACCCCCTCTTATTTCCATTCTGCTGTAAAAAATTCAAATATCTTTCTGAATAATATTCTTGACATATACATTTGACGATGGATGTATCTTCATATTGACTTGTATTAATTCTTCGTTTAATTCATATCCATTGGAGTATCAAATGACTTTCGAAATATTTCTTCAGCATCTGTCCAATGCAATATCGGTGGGCAGTCTCTATGCTCTTATTGCAATCGGATATACCATGGTATATGGTCTTCTCCGTTTGATAAACTTCGCTCATGGCGATATCTTCATGCTGGGAGCATATTTTGCATTCTATTCTGTTACGAGATTTTTTCTTCCCTGGTGGATCGGATTCGTAATTGCAATTGCATTAACCGCTCTATTTGGTATGGCCATAGAGAAAGTCGCGTATAGGCCACTTAGGAATTCTCCCAAGGTATCTGTTCTCATTTCAGCAATAGGGGTGTCCTTTTTTATGGAAAACCTGGGAGTTGTGGTCTTCGGCGGAATCCAGAAGGCTTTCCCTATCCCTGACATGTTCGGCCAAATCATCCATTTGGGCTCAATATCTATTGTCAGCATTAACTTCTATATTCCTGTGGTGGCATTCGTCTTTCTGGCAGGACTTATGTATCTGGTCAACTACACCAAAACCGGTATGGCCATGCGGGCTCTGTCGAAGGACCACGAGACAGCCGGGCTCATGGCAATTGACGTTGACAAGATCATTGCATATACATTCGGTCTGGGCTCTCTCCTTGCTGCAGTTGGAGGAATAATGTGGGGAATGAAGTATCCTCAGCTCTATCCTCTTATGGGTATGATCCCGGGACTTAAGTGTTTCATCGCAGCTGTTGTCGGTGGAATAGGTAATATTATGGGGGCAGTTCTCGGTGGTCTTATAATAGGTATTACAGAAATTATGGCTGTTGCATTCATGCCCTCACTTTCAGGATACAGGGATGCATTCGCATTCATATTACTGATTGTCATACTGCTTGTTAAGCCGTCAGGTTTAATGGGGGAAAGTCAGGCAGAGAAGGTTTAAAAAAATGGAAAAAATTCGACAAAATAAGAAGCTGCTGACTATATCAGCGATTATAGCTTCTATGATTCTTCTAATAATTTGTAATTATACATTTGATTCTTATCAGCTGAGAATTCTGAATATGAGCGGAATTTACATAACTCTGGCACTTGGTCTGAATCTGATATACGGTTTTACCGGCCTTTTCTCTTTAGGCCACGCCGGTTTCATGGCAGTTGGAGCCTATACGACAGCGCTACTTACCATGTCTCCCGAGCTTAAGGAGCTGAATTATTTTCTTGTGCCCATTGTACCCTGGCTTGCCAATGTGGAATGGAGCTTTTTCCCCGCACTTCTCATGGGTGGGGTCATGGCAGCAGTAGCAGGATTTCTCATCGGGGCGCCGGTACTTAAACTAAAGGATGACTATCTGGCAATCGCCACTCTGGGTTTTGCCGAAATCATAAGAATAGTTTTCACCAACACTCAATCTCTTACAAACGGCTCCCTGGGACTCAAGGGACTTCCACAATACACCAATATGTGGTGGTGCTGGGGAATAGCCTTTGCCTCCATTTTCTTCATGATTTACCTTTTCAAGGGAAGTTACGGCAGAGCCTTCATCGCCATAAGGGAGGACGAGGTTGCCGCTGAGGCGATGGGAGTTAATCTTTTTAAACATAAGATGCTTTCATTCACAATAGGATCTTTTATGGCCGGTATCGGAGGAGGGCTGCTCGCTCATCTGATGGGTACAATTGACCCTTTAATGTTCCGTTTTCTACTGACCTTTAATATTCTTTTAATCGTTGTTCTCGGAGGAATGGGCAGTATTACCGGTACTGTTATTTCCGGTATAGTAGTAACAGTAGGCATGGAGTACCTCAGATTTCTTGATGAGCCTATGAACTTCGGTTTCTTCCAGACAGATGGAATCTCCGGCTTGAGGATGGTTATATTCTCCCTCATGCTGATGATTGTAATAATATTATTTCAGAGGGGACTCATGGGAAACAGGGAATTCTCTTGGGACATGATTCTCAATCCCGGTTTTTTAAAGAAGAAAAAAGCTGAAGGTAAATAGCAATGTATACATTAAGAACAGATAATATCACCATGAAATTTGGAGGGCTTGTTGCTGTTTCAAACCTGAAACTGGAATTGAAGAGTAATGAGATAGTGGGTCTCATCGGTCCAAATGGTGCCGGGAAGACCACTGCATTTAATATGATAACCAGCCAGTACACTCCTACTGAAGGCTGTATTTACTATATGAATAAGGATATAACGGATTACAGGCCTCATGAAATTACAAAGATCGGTATAGCAAGAACATTCCAGAATATTAAATTATTCAAAGAGATGACTGTTCTTGAAAATGTATTGGTGGGAAACCATCTTCGGCTGAGATCATCCATCCTTTCTTCTGTGACGCGCACTCCTTTTTATAATAGAGAGGAGGAGCATATGATTGAGAAGTCAATGAGTCTCCTGAAGGATGTTGGACTCGATGATGTTATTGATGAGAAGTCCTTCTCTCTTCCCTATGGAAAACAGAGAAGGCTGGAGATTGCAAGGGCTCTTGCCACTGATCCGAAACTTCTGCTCCTTGATGAGCCTGCTGCAGGCATGAATCCTCAGGAGTCCATGGAGCTCATGAGCTTTATTCGGGAAATAAGAGATAAATTTGATCTGACCATACTCCTCATTGAACATACAATGCAGGTAGTTATGGGAGTCTGTGAGAGAATCTACGTGCTTGATCACGGTATTACCATTGCAGAGGGCACTCCCAGTGAAATTCAGAACAATCCAAAAGTAATTGAAGCCTATCTGGGGGTTAGCTAAATGCTTAAAGTAAAGGATTTACATGTAAATTATGGAGGGATCAGAGCCCTCCAGGGTATTGATATAGATGTTCCTGAAGGGAAAATCATTTCTCTCATAGGAGCAAACGGTGCAGGGAAAAGCACCACTCTAAGAACTATCGTGGGGCTGATTAAATCAGCTTCCGGATCAATAGAGTATGACGACGGAGAGATAACCGGTGAGAAGACACAGGATATCGTAAAAAAAGGAATAGTTCTTGTTCCCGAAGGAAGAAGGGTCTTTCCAAACCTTACAGTGAATGAGAATCTTACCCTCGGCGCCTATGCCAGATCGGATAAGGACGAAATTAGTGCTGACAGGAAGAGAATCTACGAAATCTTCCCCCGGCTGCAGGAGAGACTCAAACAGAAGGCAGGCACTCTTTCCGGCGGGGAACAGCAGATGCTTGCAGTGGGAAGAGCTCTCATGACAAAGCCCAGGCTTTTGATGATGGATGAGCCGTCTCTCGGACTTGCTCCTCTTATTGTAAAGGATATATTCGATGTTATCCGTGAAATCAACAAGCTCGGTGTTACTATTCTTCTCATTGAGCAGAATGCAAAGGCCGCCCTTGAAATTGCAGATTACGGATACGTTCTTGAAACCGGCAGAATTGTTCTCAAGGGAACAGGTAAGGATCTTCTGACAAATGATGATGTGAAGAAAGCCTACCTTGGAATTGCCTGATAGAAATAGAATGAAGACTGAAGACACCTCTGTTCTGATCATATATACCGGAGGTACAATCGGCATGATAAGCGATCCCGATACGGGAGCTTACATGCCTTTTAATCTTCAGAATATTCTCAATGAAGTTCCTGAAATCGGCCGGTTTGGTTTTGATCTCCACTCAGTTGAACTTAAGGAACCCATCGACTCATCCATGGTTAACCCTCAGGTCTGGAAAGAAATTGCACTGATTATCAGAGATAATTATGAGAAATATGACGGTTTCGTCATACTCCACGGCACAGATACAATGGCCTACAGCGCCTCTGCTCTGAGCTTCATGTTTGAAAATCTCTCCAAG
>CAYNFB010000027.1:4286-20747 GCA_964396355.1 uncultured Leptospirales bacterium
ACAGGTTCCCAGCTCCCGATAAACACACTGCGTACTGACGGAAAAGAAAATCTCATAAGCTCCATCGAAATTGCAGCGGCAAAAAGAAACGGCAGAGCCCTTGTGCCGGAAGTGTGTATCTACTTCGAGTTTAAGCTCTACCGGGGCAACAGGACTACCAAGAAAAGTGCCGAACACTTCAATGCCTTTGAAACGTCAAATTACCCGAATCTTGCCGATGCGGGAATTTCGATAAACTACAACTTCAATCACATAACAGAAAATGATCATTTTGGAGAGAAGCTCCGCGTTAATTTTGATTTTGATGATTCGGTTGTCATATTCAGACTATTCCCGGGAGTCAATGAGGTGACACTCAAATCAATACTGTCTATTCCAGGACTCAGAGGCGTTGTGCTTGAATCATACGGGTCGGGTAATGCGCCTGAATACAGCTGGTTCATCAATCTTATTACCGGCGCCGTTCAGAAAGGTATTATCATACTGAATATAAGTCAATGCAGTTCAGGATCGGTGGTTATGGAAAGATACAGAACCGGACGGAGCCTGCTCGATGCGGGAGTAATCAGCGGTTCGGATATGACCACAGAGGCTGCAGTTACCAAGCTGATGCATCTTCTGGGGAGATACGGCGACCGTGATCAGATTGTGCAGATGCTAAAAGAAAATATCTCCGGAGAACTCACTCTCCAGTGCTGAAATGAAGGGCGACCTCTTCTGTTGAATTAAATCCTGCAAGAAATTCCAGAGTACTGGTTGTAGGCATTACCATTTTCATGCTTCCCTTTGTGTGACGGGCAAGGGCCTCTTTTGGAGACATCCATAGTGAATCCACCAATTCTATTCCATCATGCATAAAAGCCTGATGCTCAGGAGCCGGTGCTATAAAGAACCGGGTATCATATCTTATAGGGGAGTAGGCCGGAGTAATCCATCTGGTGTAGTAGAAAATTTTATCAAATGCAGGGGTCAGTGCCTCATCCCTTATGAAATCTGAAAATTCAAGTTCTTTCCGGTAAACTCTGGACCTTAATGAATTGTATCTGTCTGTCTCATCGCTTTCTATCTCAACATACTTTCCTTCACTGCCGTATGCGAGAATAAGACCGGATTCCTCGAATGTTTCCCTTATGGCGCCGAATAGATATGAGAGCGATTGCGCTCCCCTTGCATCTTCAAATTCAATTCCGCTTGAAACTGGAAGTCCGAGAAATTCTTCTGCAAGAGATACATCCTGACTGTCAATTGCCCCTCCAGGGAAGACATAATAAGAAGGAAGAAACCTGTCTTTAGAGTGTCTCTTCATCATGAGGGCTTCAAGCCCGTTCTCAGGATTGTTTCTAATTACGGCTATTGTCGCTGCTTCTCTGGGTTTATTAAACATGTCCTTTCTCTATCTTGCTCAATCTTAATTCATTGAGAAGATTGTCAAAATTATAGCCGTAATTTTCAAGCACATATTTTTTCAGGGCCCGGTTGTTGCCCAGTTTTTCAGAGGCAGTGTTAGCATTTGCTATAATGCCTTTAATATTCTCCATTGTGCACATGGCGCTGTAGTTGTTGTAAAATGTCATTGTATGGTCAAAAACCGATATTACCTTCCTGAAATTTCTGGTTTTCATGTATATTTGAGACATTTCTCCAAGAGTATCGATAATTGTACGGACATTGACGCTCTCAGGTTCAACTTCATCATCATAGGGTGCAATTCTGATTATTTTATGATAGAATGTCATTGCTTTTTCACTATCTTCCAGGTTGTGATGGTAGATATAGCCGATTCTGAACAGAGCGGCTATGTAGTTCGGGTTCAGCTTCACTGCATTTTCGTATGCATTAATTACGAAGAAAGGATCTTTCCTCACTGAAAAATTGGCCCCCAGCATAAACCATGACTTTGGAGACCTGGGCTCATCACATTCCATTGACGCAGCCTTGGATTGTGCCCTGTATTCGTCTTCATTGAGACGAGAAATTTTCTTCGCCAGCCGGTTCTGCAGCTTCAGCGCTTTTCTTCTGAAACGTCTGCTTCGGCTGTAATTGATTATATCATCATAGGTCTCAAGAGCAAGATCTTCATATTCTGACTCGCCTGTAATATATGCTAACCGGTCGTAAACTTTGGCCAGCATTAACATATAATCAGGGCTGTCATATCCATGATGCTTTAACTTGAGAAGGAGCTCCAGGGCTTCATGCAGTTTATTGTGTTTATATAGCCTGCCGGCCCGTTTAAACAGCTCCCTGCAGTCCGGGTGATTCTTTTTAGTTCCTGTTGCAGTATTCATAAATATATCATTATCTCACAATTATCTATATATAAGAATCGGCCAGTTTAGGCCCATTCCAATATAAAAAACGGACAAATCGGTGATATAAATAAGCAGGTTAAAAAGCGTATACTTCTACAGCTATTCCTTTTATCTTAAGTTCAGAAAACAACAGGTAATTTCTTAATCCAATATCAATGACATCATCGGGCTTTTTTTTAACATTATCTGACAGCCATAGAGATATTCCTTCAATGTTGTATTCTCTATAGCGGCTGAGCATCTTTTCATCTGGTTTTCCCCTGCGCACGGCAGGAATCCGACTGGTTATCTGCCGGGATGAACATCATCCTCCTGCAGAATAGCATGACTCCATGTATACAATAATATCTCTTCCCTTTTTGTTGATATATTCACGGGCCGACCGGCTGATTATAATATTCATATTCTACCTCCAATGAAGTATTTGTAATCAAAAAGATGAGGATGTTAAAAATTTTAGACGGAGAGATCTTTTTTTAAACAGAAAGGTATAAATAGTTAAAAATACTGGTTATATTATTTTTATTGTGATATATAGTGATACGGGGTCTTAATGATAAATATTGATTTTGAATGCAGCAGCGGTCATAGACTTGAAGGAACATTCGGAGACTATGACTCCTTTATAAAACAGCAGCAGGATATGATGATAAAATGCCCTGTATGTGATGATTCCAGTGTCCGGAGAATTTACAGAGGCTGCTCAATCCGGTCCGGCAGCAGAAAAGGTGATTCAGAAAATAATTTTTTCCATCATGTGAAGGAATTAAGTAGCTACATAAAAAAGAATTTTGAAGATGCAGGCGAAAATTTTGCAGATAGGGCAAGAGCGATACATTACGGAGTAGAAGATAAGAAGAACATATATGGAAAGTCTACTGATCATGAACTTAAAGAACTGATTGAAGACGGAATTGCAGTAATACCTCTTCCCGATATGGAAAAGATGGAAAACTAGATATGATAGAATCACTTCTTAAGGATAATACACCTCCGCTGATTCAACTCAAGACTGAACAGGAAAAAAATAAGGCAACAGAGCCCGATGATACACCATTTTCACTTGAGATCGATGATAAAAGAGTTATCTGCCGCGATTGCATGAATCATATAACGCATCGGGACTATATGTTTAAAAAGGATGGCTCTGCTGTACATCTGTTTGAGAATCCATCGGGTATATTTTTCAGAATAATATGCTTTGAATCTGCAGAAGGGGTAGTACCTGTATCTGACTACAGTTCTGAGTTTACCTGGTTTCCGGGATATAAGTGGTGCCCCGTTGTATGCGCGACATGCAAAAAACATCTTGGCTGGCATTACATCGGAGACCGAAAATTTTACGGATTAATAGCAGATAAACTATCAGGGATTTAAAAAAAGCTTTACGTCAAACCAGCCGGTAAATAACCTATAATTGATATGGAAAATAAAGAACTGAAAATACTAATTGTGAATTATGAATTCCCCCCTCTCGGCGGCGGAGGAGGAGTTGCGACCTATGATCTTGCCCTTGAGTGGAAAAAATTCGGTCAGGTAGATGTCCTCACTTCAAATTTCAGCGATCTGCCGTCATATGAGAATATGGACGGAATAAATGTCTACAGATCTAAAATATTTTTTCGTAAATCAAGAGATGCAGCAACATTTATATCAATGCTCTCATACGTTATAACCGGTTTTTTCAAGGGAATCAAGCTTGCGAGAAAAAACAAATACGATGTAATAAATACACATTTTGCAGTACCTTCAGGCCCCCTGGGCTATATCCTGGGAAAGATTTTTTCTATCCCCAATGTTCTCTCTCTTCACGGAGGAGATATATACGACCCCAGCAAGAAGCTTTCTCCCCATGACAGCTTTATTTTCAGCAGAATTGTCAGATTTATTCTAAACCGGGCCAGCCGTATTGTCGCACAGTCCAGCAACACCCGTGAGAATGCAGTAAAATACTATTCTCCCAATAAAGAAGTTTCTATAATTCCGCTGGCCTTTCATGAGCCCCTGACTTCTAAGGTGGACAGAAAAAGTCTTGGTCTCAAATCAGATGCTTTTTATCTTATAACTGTGGGCAGACTGATAAAAAGGAAATCCATACAGACCATGCTCCAGGCATTATCTGCCGTTGAAAATGAAAAGATAAGACTCCTGATCGTCGGTGACGGTCCGGAAAGGGAATATCTTGAAAATATAACAAAACAGAACAAAATAGAAGACAGAGTGGAATTTCTCGGATATCTGGAGGATGATGATAAGTTTAAATACATCATGAACTCTGATCTTTTTATCCTCACATCTCTTCATGAAGGGTTTGGAATAGTCTTCATGGAGGCCATGTATTACGGACTTCCTGTTGTATGCACCAATCACGGCGGTCAGGTTGATTTTCTGAAGAACAACGAAAATGCTGTGCTTATAGATGTTGGGGATGTTGAGGCCTGCAGAAAGGGAATAGAAGAGCTTTTCAGCAATAAAGAGCTTTACAAAAAATGTTCTGATAATAATATATTAAAAGTAAAGGATTTCTATGCGGAGAAAGTTGCTTCCCAGTATATAAATATTTTTAAAGAGCTGATAGAAGAATAATAAAAATGAAGATAAATATCGGTCTTGTGACAAAAAATTCTGAACAGGTAGAGGATTTTAAAACAAATATTCCTGATGCCGATATTTCATTATATAAAAACATTGATAATATTTCGCGCGAAAACAACTCGCTATTCATCGTAGATTTCGATGAAATTGCTGACTCTGACTCTGCTCAGTTCTATCTGTCCAGATTGAGAAAACGGATTCTCGATACTCCGGTAATTCTTATCCTGAGGGTAAATACAGTCACCGAGGTTGAAGCAAACTGGTTTTTTGATGATTTCATACTCTATCCCTTCCGAAAGGGGGAATTATCTGCAAGAATAAAGAGGGTGCTGTCAGACAGTGTCGAGCATGATGAGGAAATATCCATCGGCCACCTTCGTGTCAATATTAAAGAATACGCAGTATATCTCAGTGATGAAAAAATTGATCTAACCTACAAGGAATTTGAACTTCTCCGACTCTTTCTTACCAACCGGGGAATGGTCTTCTCAAGAAAAGACGTTCTGAACAGGATCTGGGGAATGGAGTATATCGGAGGGACGAGAACTGTCGATGTCCATATCAGAAGACTCAGGAGCAAGCTGGGGGATGATTTCAATTCGATAATTGAGACAGTCCGCAACGTCGGCTACAGGTGCAAGGAATAACTTCCCGATTTTGATGCATCCTCCATCCGTCCGCAGTTAATTATCCTTTCATCTTATTCTCATTCAACTATTTAAAAACGGAATATTTATATTTGACAAACTTTCTAAAATTGATATTATGTCATATTAAAAAACGGTATTGATATATTCTATGACAGCTTATATTATCAGAAGACTCTTGTTAATAATACCAACTTTCATCGGCATCACAATAATGGTATTTATTATTACCAGATTCGTTCCCGGAGGACCTGTAGAGAGAATGATAGCCCAGGCGCAGCAGGCATCAGCAGCACAGGGGTATCACAGGATGAACGAGTCTCCACTGTCAGTTGAGCAGATGGAAGAGCTTAAAAAATATTACGGATTTGAAAAACCCGTAATTATCAGCTACGCCATATGGCTTAAGAATGTATTGATTTTAGATCTTGGAACTTCTACCAGATATTATGAACCTGTCTGGGATATTATAAAGAGCAAGCTTCCGGTTTCTCTCTTTTACGGCATAATGGCCATGATTATCACCTATTCTGTCTGTATCCCTCTTGGAATACTTAAGGCTATAAAGCACAGAACATCCGTTGATAATCTAACATCAGTAGTTGTATTTATTGGTTATGCCATTCCAAACTACGTCGTCGCCATCATCCTCCTCATGGTTTTTTCATCCTGGCTGGACATATTTCCTCTCGGGGGCTTTACCGGAGATAATTTTCATGAACTGAACGCGGCCGGGAAGATAATTGATGTATTCTATCATGCAATTCTTCCGCTCATTGCATACATGGCCGGCAGTTTCGCTGTAATGACCTTTATGATGAAGAATGCGCTTCTTGATCATCTTGCTTCAGATTTTGTAAGGACGGCCATATCAAAGGGGCAGAATTTCCGCAAGGCTGTTATCAGACATGCATTTCGAAATAGTCTGATTCCTCTGGCGACCCACTTCGGCAACAATTTGTCGCTCATACTCACCGGCTCCTATCTGATAGAGAAGATATTCAATATAGACGGCATCGGGCTTCTGGGTCTTGAGTCTGTTATAGAACGGGACTATCCGGTAGTAATGGGAATTCTTGTAATATCCTCACTTCTCTTCATGATTGGAAATATACTCTCCGATATATGTGTGGCTCTCGTTGACCCCAGAGTCAAATTTGAATAGGCGGAACCGTGTTTAAATTAAACCCCTTAACAATAGAAAAATACCGTAAGTTTAAATCCATAGGGAGGGGGTATTATTCGCTGTGGCTCATGATATTTTTTATTCTCATATCCCTGTTTGCAGAATGCCTGGTCAACAGCAGGGCGCTTCTGGTTCACTATAACGGTCAGTATTATCTGCCGACCTACGGCGCGATTATCCCCGGCAGCGAGTTCGGCCTGGGGTATGAATATGAAACCAATTACCGTGAATTGAAAGTCAGTCTTGAAGGCAACACTGACGGTAATTACGTCATACTTCCTCCTGTGCCGTTTAATCCATTTGAAAATGATTTGAAGGATGGTCATTATCCGCCCTTTCCTCCGTCCATAGAGGATCGGCACTATCTGGGGACCGACAAAACAGGCAGAGATATTGCAGCAAGACTTCTGTATGGATTCCGCATAGCAATTTTTTTCTCCCTGATTCTGCTTTTTTCAAATTACGCAGTAGGAATAACAGTGGGCTGTCTCATGGGCTACCTGGGAGGAAAATTCGACTTAATCTTTCAGCGAATAGTGGAAATATGGAACAATATTCCATACCTCTATGCAATTATAATTATCTCATCTATCATAATTCCCAATTTTTTCTCTCTTCTTGGCATAATGATCTTTTTCGGATGGATAGGCATGACCTGGTACATGAGAACTGCAACATATAAGGAAAAGGAGAGGGAATACGTAATGGCGGCGAGGGTTCTGGGCGCATCACCGGTGAGGATTATTTTTAAACACATTCTGCCCAATACCGTGTCTGTAATTATCACATTTATTCCATTTTCCATTGCAGGAGGGATAACCTCTCTCACGGCTCTGGATTATCTGGGTTTCGGAATGCCTCCTCCCACACCGAGCTGGGGACAGCTTCTTGCCGAGGCCTCAGAATACAATATAAATGCTCCCTGGATCGGGATTTCTGTAATCAGCGCTATGATAATTGTTCTCATGATGGTAACCTTCATAGGTGAGGCCATCCGAGAATCATATGATCCAAAAATGTACACCACCTATGAATAAACGGAGGAATAATATGTCCCTTTTAAATATCAGGACAATGAGAGCACTCATTGTTTCTATTGTATTTTCTATGTTCTTCTTCATCTCCTGCGGCGAAAGCACAGAGGTTGAATCAATGGAATCTGAAGAATCAGTTTCGAACCTTGATTATACCACACATAATCTTACTGAAAAACTCAAGTGGATCACAAACAGCCGTGAACCTCTTCTCGCATCACCAAAGGCAAAGAAGGGCGGTACATTCCACTCATTTATAAGTACATTTCCTCTTACCTTCAGAGTGGTAGGGCCCGATTCCAATAATTTCACCAGATCGTACTTCCTCAGTAATCACATGTCCCTCATCGGTTATCAGTCTAATACAGATAAGATTCTGCCTGAACTGGCAACACACTGGGCATACGGTTCTGACGGGAAGACAATGTACTTTAAACTCGATCCCAATGCACGATGGTCAGACGGCAAACCCGTAACTGCAGATGATTTTATTTTTACTCTGGAGTTTATGAGATCTAAACATATAAGAGCCCCATGGTATAATGATTACTATACTAAGGAAATCACATCTGTCGTAAAATATGAGGATAATGTCATAGCAGTAAGCGCTGCAAGAAAGATGCCTGATCTCTGGCTCACAGCAAATATTGCTCCCACACCAAAACATTTCTTTGGTAAGATTGACGGTAATTTTGTTAAAGAGTATAACTGGAAAATTGAGCCCAATACAGGTCCCTATATACTTAAAGATTTTTCAAAGGGAAAGTATCTTCTCTTTGAAAGAAAGAAGGACTGGTGGGCTAAGGATTACAGATATTTTAAAAACAGATACAATGTAGACTACTTCAGACTTACTGTTATCAGAGATGTAAATGTGGCATTCGAATATTTCAGGAAGGCAAAACTCGACACCTTTGGAGCAACACGTCCTTCAATATGGCATGAGAAGGCCAAGGGAGATATTTTCAATAAGGGATATGTGAGCAAGCTGTGGTTCTACAACGATTCCAGGAGACCTACCTGGGGACTCTATCTTAACCTGAAAAAAGAAATTTTTAAAGATAAAGATGTGAGGTATGCACTTGCACACTCAATTAACTTCAGGAAACTAAACCGTCAGATTCTCCGGAATGAAGCAGTGAGACTCAATACATTCTATACCGGATACGGCAAATATACGAATAAAAAAATACGGGCCCGGAAGTACAGCATTCCCAAAGTTGAAAAATATATGAAAGGGGCAGGTTGGTCCAGGGGAGATGACGGCATCTGGATGAAGGATGGACGGCGTTGTTCTGTAACTCTAACCTACGGGCAGGCTCTGTACACTCCCCGGGTGGTTGTACTAAAAGAGGAGGCCAGGAAGGCAGGAATAGAACTCAATCTTGAACTGCTTGACTCCAGTACATCCTATAAAAAAGTCATGGAAAAGAAACACGATCTCGCATATATGGGCTGGTCCACAAGTTTCAGACCTGCACCGTGGCAGGGTTTTCATTCAGATAATGCCAATAAACCACAGACCAATAATATAAACAACATGGATGATAAGATGATGGACTCTCTTATCGACAAATACCGTAATTCTATCAGTGAGAAAGAGAGGATAAGTCTCTCCTATAAGATTCAGAAAAAGATACATGATTCAGGAGCATGGATTCCTCTGGATTCTGTTCCATTTACAAGATCTCTGAACTGGAGATGGATAGAATATCCATCTATTCCGGGCTACAGGATTACTACTGATATTTTCGGAAACCCGGCAGGAGACGGTTTATTCTGGATTGATGAGAAGAAAAAAGAAGAAACTCTCGCTGCGATGAAATCAGGAAAAACCTTTAAACCGGAAAATATAATCATAAGGAAATATAAATAATCACGATGAGCGATTCAATACTCAGTGTGCGGCACTATTCAGCCGGATTTAAAAATGACAAGGGCCTTCTTCAGGCAGTGGATGATGTGAGCTTTGACCTGAAGAAGGGAAGTACTCTCGGAATAGTAGGCGAATCGGGCTGCGGGAAGAGTGTAACGGCATTGTCTGTAATGCGGCTTCTTCCTGTTCCTTCGGGCCAGTATATGGGAGGAGAGATTCTCTTCAACGGCAGGGATCTGCTCAAAATTACCCCTGATGAACTCACCCGAATCAGAGGAAACCGCATATCGATGATTTTTCAGGAACCCATGACCGCGCTTAACCCTGTGCAGAATACAGGCAGACAAATCAGCGAGGTATTTGAGATACACAGACCGGAAATGACTAAAAAAGAGATAGAAGAAGAATCCGTCAAACTTCTTGAACAGGTAGGTATTCCTGAACCTCTTCTCCGGCTTCGGGAATATCCCCATCAGCTTTCAGGAGGCATGAGGCAGAGGGTGATGATTGCAATAGCCCTTGCCTGCAAACCTGATATACTGATTGCAGATGAACCCACCACTGCTCTTGATGTGACAATTCAGGCCCAGATTCTTGAACTGATTGAAAAACTCCAGAAGGAAACAGGAATGTCGGTAATCTTCATCACCCACGACCTTGGGGTCATTGCCGGCCTCTGCGATGATGTTGTTGTAATGTATGCCGGAAGGGTTGCAGAGAAAGCAACCGTACATAAGCTTTTTGAAAACCCATGTCATCCCTATACTCAGGGGCTGCTGGCGTCCATTCCCAGACTTGACAGCCCCAGGAAACAGAAACTCAGTTCCATTGAAGGCATAGTGCCTTCAATCGGAGAGTATCCTCTGGGATGCCGATTCCAGAACCGCTGTCCCCGCGTCTTTGACCGGTGTTTAAAAGAGAATCCTCCAGTGACAGAAATTGGTGAAAACCATACTCTCCTCTGTCATCTCTATGGAGATAAAAATGAAATCTGAAATACTGAAGATAGATGATTTAAAAAAGCATTTCCCCATAAAAGGCGGAATTTTCCAGACTCTAAAGGGATCTGTATATGCCGTTGACGGAGTCTCATTCTCGGTAAAAAGAGGAGAAACGCTCGGGATCGTCGGTGAATCCGGATGCGGCAAGACGACTCTGGGAAGAACAATACTCGGACTGTACAGGCCTACTTCAGGTTCGGTTAACTTCGAGGATAATATGATATCTCAGATGAACAGCAGAGAGATGGTTCCTCTGAGAAAGAATATTCAGATGATATTTCAGGATCCCTTCGAATCTCTTAATTCACGCCATACAGTAAGGTATATTTTAGAGGAGCCTTTTATTATTCATAAACTGGGCAACAGAGAGGAACGATCAAAAAAAGTAATGGAACTGCTTGGAAAGGTAGGTCTTCCCGAATCAGCTCTTGACCGCTATCCCCACGAATTTTCCGGAGGGCAGCGGCAGAGAATCGGCATTGCAAGAGCAATAGCTCTTCAGCCGGCCATGATAGTCTGTGATGAACCGGTTTCAGCCCTTGATGTCTCAATACAATCGCAGATATTGAATCTTCTGATGGAACTCCAGAATGAAATGGGTCTGACCTATATTTTTATTTCACATGACCTTACCGTTGTCAGGCATATCTCTGACAGGATTGCCGTGATGTATCTGGGCAGAATTGTTGAACTTTCAGATGCAGATACGATCGTGAGCAGACCGCTGCATCCCTATACTCAGGCTCTTATATCCGCCATTCCGGAACCCGTTCCTTCAGCCGGCAACAATCGTATTATACTAAAAGGGAATGTGCCATCACCTGTTTCTCCTCCTTCGGGGTGTCACTTCCGCACAAGATGTCCTATAGCAGCAGACATCTGTGCAGAGGAATATCCGCCTCTGAGAGAACATGGAGATCATGTCGTTGCCTGTCACTTTCCCGGCAGAAGGATTGTTCCACAATGAAGATAATACCGATAATGATTTTTATTCCCATGTTATTATCATGTGCTCTGATAAAACCCCGAATAGAAAATATTGAGGATTTTCTGCCCAGGGACACAGATGTTCCCGGGTGGACAGTAATCTCAGTTAAAAAAAAATCCGGAGAAGATATAGGCAAAGACAATGTCTATTCTGGTACTGGCGCAGATGAGATTATCACTGCCGGTTATGTATACGTGAATAGCAGAGATAAAGCCCTGAGTGTGACAATTATCCGTTTTAATACATCTCTTGATGCATACGGATTTATTTCAACCCGGAGAGGATTTCTTCCATGCACTAGTTTTTCATGTGAAAATTCATTTCTGAGTGATTCTATTTCACTCAAGAGAATGGGAAACTATGTGATTTTTGCAGAGTCTGCCGATAAGGGTCTATTTTTGAAGCAGGAGCTTCTTTCTTTTACAAAAATTTCGCAATCCTATATGAAAAACATTGCAATAAATGATCAGCTGCCTGAAGATCTGAATATTCTGAAAGAATCGGACGATAATATTATTATATATTCGCGGAAAAATTTTGACAAAATTCCCATGCTCAGCGGTGTAATCTATACCAGGTGGGGCAAAGAGGACTCATCGCCCATAGTGTTTGTAAGCAAAAGAAGATCTGTTCTTGATTCTTTCAATCTTTTTAAAAAGATAGTTGAAAATGAAAAATATATCATAGTAAATGCAGATGATATCCATATTGCATTTAAGAAAGACGGAGTTGACAGATATATTTTTCTCACAGTCCATCAGCAGTGGATAGCCGGATGTGTGAGCACCGGAGGACTGGATGTATCCGAAAATAATTTAAAGAAGGTAAGAGACAAATTATCTTCGCTTAAAAGGAATGCTGACTGATAATGAGCTCTGATGTCGAGAAAATAATTGAAAAGACTCTTAAGCAGATTTTCCTGAATTATGATCAGGAAAGACTGACCGTCATCAACGCCCTGATGAGTAATGTGGATATACTGCTGAATAATTCAGAGGCGTGGTTCGGAGAGGACTCTCCTGATGAATATAAACGTGTCACAAAATCGCTTTTAAAACTGTCAAACTTCCTTGTGGGAAACCGTAACAACTATGAAGTTATGACCTCAGTCAGTGAAAAAAGCAGCATTATATTAAAGCCTGTTATTGAAATTATTATTAGAGAATTAATGGACATCCTTGATTACAGTGAAATCTCTGTGAAGACGCTGCTCTCCGATGATGAGACAAAAATTATTACATCGGGAACCATATTGAAGGAGTCTATATATAATATATTCTTTTCTCTGTATCCTTTTATGAAAGATGATTCCAAGTGTGATATTTCTATTTCAAAAGACAATTTTAATATTACTGTTGATTTCGATTTTAAAAATCTTAACGAATTTTTTCCCGGATCTGCTGAATTAAAGAAAAGACTCTTCACCTACGTTCATAATGGTGAAGAAAAAATAGGTATAGGAATAGATTCAGCTGTCAACAGCCTCAGGAATACTGGTGCAGTCATTAAAATTCAAGCATTAAACAGGACTGCCGTATTCTCATTAACGGTGCAGTTTCCTTCAATAGAATTCTACGATCATATTAGTGAAATTCGAAATTCTGAGAAGGTAATGCTCGATAAGAAAAATGACGGCACAATCCTTGCAGTAATCGAAGATCCGATGATGCATCTTCTGCTCGATGATTTTGTAGAGGAAAACGGACTGGTTTTACAGGTTATAAATTTAATAGAGCTTAATGGAGTTAAGGATTTTTCCGCTTTTAATGCCGTGATTTTTGACTACAGTCTGGAAATATTTAATTACCCTGATATTATTGAAAATCTTTCTAAGTCAAAAATGAAATTAATCCTGATTCACGGAAAGAATGACAGCAGGGCAGAAGGTGAATTTTTCAGCTCATTTAACAAGCTGATGAAACCCTTTAATATTGATGATATAGTTAAACTTCTCTGAAGGAATATATTTTGTATTATATTGTAGGGGACATACACGGTCAGTACGGCAAGTTGGAATCACTTTTTAATTATCTATTACAGAAAATACGTCCTGATGATGTAATTATTTTTATTGGAGATTATCTGGATCGCGGCCCGTCGTCCTATGCAGTAATTGAATTTCTCATTGATATTTCTAGAAAGTTTAAAACTGTATTTATAATGGGCAATCACGAGAAGATGTTCCTCGATTATTATGAAACTGGTCAGAATTATGAGCTTTATATCAGAAACGGCGGAATATCTACAATAAAAAGCTATATAGCAGAATGCGGCAGTTTAAAACTACCGGAAAAACATGTGATTTTTTTTAACAATCTGGTTCATTATTATGAAGAAGATGATTTTATAGCTGTCCATGCAGGACTTAATCCTGATACAGACAGTCTTGATAAACAGGAAAATTTTGACCTCATGTGGATAAGAGAGAATTTTTTCTTAGCTGACAAGAAGTGGGGTAAAACTGTTATTTTCGGGCATACGCCGACCCCGATCCTTAATGGAACCGATAATGTGTACTTTGACGAAGAACGCAATATTATCGGAATTGATACATATGCAATGTCCGAGGGGTATCCGCTCAGCTGTCTGAGATGGCCCGATAAAAAAATCTTCCAAAGCTATGGAATATAGTATAAGGAATCTCTAAAAATGAATAGAAATAACATATTTAGAATAATACTGATTTTTTTATTAGTCAGTCCTTCAATAGAGGGAGCATCCAGGTTTAAACAGACCGGTGTGATTGAAACGTTAAGAAAGAACGGCGGTGTAACCGTTCTGCTAAATTCTTTTCCTGAAGAAAAAAAATATTATCTTATGAATAATCAGAAGATAATCGGACGAATTGTCTTTATACGAAAAATAGAAAACAGCAGCAGAGAATTAAGATATCTTGGTAGAATCAAATTATTGAAGCATGAATACACTTCCCTCATGCGTCCTGGTGCAGAGATTGTTCTTCTGCCGGCTGATAAAGCAATTGACAAAAAATTCACAAGAGATTCCTATAAGGAATTGATTCACTATAAGCCTGTTATTATAACAAACCCCGATGGAAGGGAGATGGTATATGTCGCTGATGGCAATTTTTATTTAGGTTCTGCGGCAGGGGATCGCGACCTTCAGCCGGGTAGAGTTAAAAACCTTCCAGGTTACTATATAGACAAATTCGAAGTTTCAAATATTGACTTTAAAAAATTTGCAGATGCTGCCGGAACCAGCTACCCGGAGTACTGGGGTGATCATTTAAAAAAAGGGAAGTTCACCAGCCTCTTTTTCGCCCATCTCCCTGTTATTGTTACCTATTCAGAAGCAGCCGAATATGCAAAATGGGCAGGGAAGAGACTGCCGGAAGAGGAAGAATGGGAGAAAGCAGCCAGAGGGCCTGTGGATAAAAGTTTATTAAATTCATCAGTTCTATATACCTGGGGCACCTTATTCAAAGAGGGGCTTGCTAATACTGAAGAACTATGGGAAAGCGAAAAAACCGGAGAAAATCTGAAGAAAACAATATCACTTAAATACAATATAGACAAAATAGTAAAGGGATATCTTCCAGTTGCTGTTTATGAGAAAATGAGTGCATCTTATTACGGTCTTGCTCATATGAACGGCAATGCACCGGAATGGACCGCCAGCTGGTACAGGGCATACGAAGGAAGTTCTTACACAGATAAGAAATACGGAACACAGTATAAAGTTATACGGGGCGGAAGTTTTTATTCAGGAAAAGCCAGAGCCTCGGTTATTGACCGTAAAATCGGAGGCATCCCAAGTTTGTACAAGGACAGGGCTGCAGGTTTTAGATGTGTGAAAGACGTTGTAAAAAATGATCAACTATAATTAATTGTCGGGGAGTTCCTATGAAATTATTCTACTTTCTTTCAAGAAATGTAAGCTATACATTTGCAGTTTCCGTATTCACCTCCTTCTACGCGTGGATTGGGGGCCTCTTCTCTTACTTTATAGCCAGTTCATTCATTCTTTCTTCATACGACGTTATTATCGGTATTTTTCAGCAGTGGCTCCCTGTCGTTTTTTTATCCGTTACTGTACTGTTCTTTATTGCATTCGGATTTTTTACACCTGTTAAAATACCTGCGTTTCTGAGAAGATACAGAAGAATAAACTCTGTTTTTAAGAACGGAATGAAACCGGGTAAAAATAATCTGAAGGACGTCTACGGGGATTTTTCAGATCTTGTAATGAACAATACAAGTTTTTCTGTTTTCTTCATGATTCTCACAGGCATGTCGATGGTCATGCTGGGCTTTTATAAATTCTATATAACAGGCGATCTCTCCTTAGTCGAATTAAAATCTCTTTTTAAGATGGTAGTACTGGCTACTATAACAGGTACTATAATTCTGGGAATGTTTACCTATCTGCTTACCGAAAATATTACCAATAATGAAAGAGCATATTTATATAATGAATTGCTGAAAAGAGGAGAAAGAATAAAACCCCATTCTCTGATAAGTGTGGGAATCAATTTCAATTTCTTTGTTATGATAATGGTTATCATACTCTTTACATTCATCGCATTGCTGGAGAGAATCAAAAACTATGATGAAACAAATAACCTTATTCTTGCAGCATCTTTCATTATCGCAGTTTTGGCAGGTCTCTATCTGGCCAGGATTAATTCACGTTCTATTTTAAAAATTCTTAATGACATGGTGCGTGTGACTCGTGAAATTGCATCGGGGAATAAGGCAGCATTCAACATCCTCTCGCTTGGCAAGGAATTTTCTGCAATAGAATATGCTCTAATGGAAATGGCATGGGAAATTGATGAACACAGAAAAAATCTTGAATTGAA
>CAYNFB010000028.1:0-20359 GCA_964396355.1 uncultured Leptospirales bacterium
TGGAAGAGGAACCATTTCTCCCGGTGTCCTTGAAATGTCTAATGTGGACTTGGCTATGAATCACTCATGACCCGGACGAACGGCACTAAACTGCAGATAATCGCTCCTCTCGTGAGAGGGAAGAAAGGGGAACATGCAGAAAAAATCGAGTTCGCAAGAAAAAAGGGATTTGTACGGCTTAGAGTCGACGGTGAAACCTGCACAGTCGATGATGATATAAAACTCCAGAAAAATAAGAAGCATACCATTGAAATTATTGTAGACCGTATAGTTGTAAAGGGCGGTATTCGCCCAAGACTCTCTGAATCGGTTGAAACGGCCATGGATCTCTCCGAGGGACTGGTCGTCATACTCGCAGATGATGAGGAGATGATATTTTCAACGGAATTATCGTGTCCCGACTGCAATATATCTATTCCTGAACTGTCTCCCCGAATGTTCTCTTTTAACAGCCCCTATGGGGCCTGTCCTGAATGCGACGGTCTGGGCTATATTCTCCAGTTTGATCCGGGGAGGATAGTCTCTGATCCTGAAAAATCTCTTAATCAGGGAGTGCTTGAAGTCTGGGGCAAGAGCACGAGCTACTGGTATCTTGAGACTGTGGAAGCTCTGTCAAGGTCGATGAATTTTGATCCTGCAACTCCCTGGAAGGATCTCCCTGATGATGTTAAGGATGTAATTCTTTACGGCACAGGGCAGACCAGAGTGGATTACGATATAAAGAGGAAGAATTCTGAGTTCAAGTTTTCCCGCAAGTTTGAAGGGGTTATTCCTAATCTTGACAGAAGATACAGGGAGACTAATTCAGAGGATATGCGTCTCTGGATGGAGAAGTATATGTCCAATAAGCTCTGTTCCACATGTTCGGGCAGACGCCTCCGCCCGGAGAGTCTCTCTGTGAAGGTAGCAGGAACCACTATTGATGCAGTAACAGGCTTGTCCATAAAGGATTCATATAAATTTTTCAGTGAAATTGAACTCAATGAAACAGAGAAGAAGATAGCAGAACAGGTTCTAAAGGAGATCAAGACCAGACTTAAGTTCCTCAATGATGTGGGAATCGAGTATCTCACTCTGGACAGGGCAGCCGGGACTCTCTCCGGAGGGGAATCTCAGAGAATAAGGCTGGCAACCCAGATCGGAGCAAATCTCACAGGAGTTCTCTACGTCCTTGATGAGCCCAGCATCGGACTTCATCAGAGAGACAATGAGAGGCTTCTTACAACGCTTAAACATCTGCGCGACATAGGGAATACCGTTATTGTGGTTGAGCATGATGAGGACACCATCAGGGATGCAGATTTTATTGTCGATCTGGGGCCGCGTGCGGGTCTCAACGGCGGATACGTGGTTGCCACAGGCACAGCCGATGATATTATAAATGCAAAAAAATCTCTCACCGGCAGCTACCTTTCGGGAGAAATGAGTATTCCTATACCCCACAGGCGCAGGGAAACTGCTGATTTTCTCACTGTAAAGGGTGCCAGAGAGAATAATCTTAAAAATTTAGATGTGGCCTTTCCTTTAGGGGTACTTACTGCGGTGACGGGTGTATCCGGTTCAGGCAAATCATCCCTTGTAATTGAAATTCTATATAAGTCTCTCTCCAGTCTGGTTATGAAGTCCAGAGAATACCCGGGTGATTTCAAAGAAATTCACGGAGTGGAGCTTCTCGACAAGGTCATCGATATAGATCAGTCTCCTATCGGACGGACACCAAGATCAAACCCTGCAACCTATACAGGAGTTTTTACTCCCATCAGAGAGCTCTTCGCAAAGCTGCCTGAATCAAAAATCAGGGGATATAAACCGGGACGATTTTCATTCAATGTTTCCGGCGGGAGATGTGAATCGTGTCACGGCGACGGGGTAAAGAAGATCGAAATGCACTTTCTGCCTGATGTATATATCACCTGTGATGTGTGCAAGGGTAAGAGATATAATCACGAGACTCTTGAGGTGCGCTACAAGGGAAAGAACATTTTTGAGGTTCTGGATATGACCGTAGATGAGGCGCTGCCTTTTTTCGAAAATATTCCATCTGTACGAGCCAAGCTTGATACGCTTCAGAAGGTCGGCCTTGGATATATTAAGCTTGGCCAGCCAGCCACCACTCTTTCCGGAGGAGAGGCTCAGAGAATAAAGCTCTCTTCTGAATTATCCAAGAGAGCCACGGGACGCACCGTTTATATTCTTGATGAGCCTACAACGGGTCTTCACTTCGATGATATCAAGAAGCTCCTTGAGGTGCTCAACTCTCTCGTTGACAGAGGAAACTCTGTGATTGTAATCGAACATAATCTCGATGTAATAAAGACTGCCGACTGGGTAATCGATCTCGGGCCTGAGGGCGGAGATGCCGGCGGCACCCTCATAGGTGCGGGAACCCCAGAGGATATAGCTGGAATTTCAGCGTCCTATACCGGAAAATTTCTCAAGAGGGTGTTGAAGAAGGTCTAGGAAGGGTCTAGTGGATTGACCGGAGAGCAATATTCTTTAAATTCATTACCGGTCTGATAGAATAAACGGTTCCGGCCATTTTTCTTTGCCTTGTATAGATCTGCATCTGCAGAGTTTATCAGTGTCAGATCCTGATTCTCATTAAATGGAGATTTCGCAGGATGAGTGGAAACTCCCATACTGCACGTAAGCCACTTGCTCACAGATGATTTTTTGTTTTCTATTTATTGCATTTCGATATTTTTTCTTATGGTTTCTCCGACGTGCACCGCACCGGGAAGATCAGTATTGGGCAGAATTATTATAAATTCCGCCGTATCTGACAGCGATATCTGCGGCTCTGTATAGCGAGGAAGTGATTCTTTCTGCCGTTTTTCTCAGACAATTGTCCCCGGCCACATGTCAGTAGGTGTCATTGTATTTTTTAAAGAAATCTATGTCGCACATGATGATTGATAGGGGCTGTTTTTCTCTTCGGCATCTTCCGAATTCCTTATTCAGATTCATTTCCAGATATCTTCTGTTCAGCAGCCCTGTCATTGAATCTATAAGTGATTCCATGTATAATTCATAATGATGGTAGTGCTTATTCCCCCGCGGATGTCGCCCTCCAGGTATCCCTGACTTCTGTGACAGGCTTCTCTGTTATAAGCGGTGCCATATATCTGAAGGCTGTTCCGTCAAATTCGTAGAATTCTTTATATTTTGAACTAAATTTTTCAAGAGCCTCTTTCTCCCATTCCTTTGCCTTATTTGCAGGGTGTATGGGCTTCAGGCTTGTGATGTGAAATTTGATCCCTGCCTATTTTCTGAAATTTCGGAGAGCTGTCTGGTCATATAGGCAGGATTTACCTTTGTGAGATTCAGGTTCCTGTTAACTTTAATATCTCTTGCTGTATCTTTGAGGTAGATGTTGGGACGTGTTATCTCTGTTCCAGGAATATACACTCCGCCGTGCTCGGCATTCCATTTCCTGGTAAGGACGATTAGTTTGAAGAATGACCGGGCACTGTTCAAGGCAAGATCATTATTGGATGATTTTATATTGATAAGGTAAGCGTAAATGAAGCTGCTATGGCTGACATCCATACAGCAACTATTAAATAAAAGAGCTTTTTGTTCAAATGAATCCTCACATCATGCAAATCAATATTCAATTACTCATTATAGTGTGAAAAAGTATAGATAAGTCAGGAATTTTCAGGTTTAATGCTGAAAATACAGTGTAATTATTTCATGTATTTTGTGATTTATCTTATAAGAGAAAGGTATTGACACTTGGTATAAATATAGGATATTATGTCATATTGTATTCAGAATATTTCTTTTGATGACGATAATATTGTAAAGGTCAATGGTCTTTTTATGATCGGAAGATTCCGCCGGAGCTGTTTTCCGGGGAGCAGAATTAAGAAATTTTTTCATAAGGGTAATTTTTTTAATGATTCAAAGGCATTTTAAACTATTGATTTACACTCTTCTTCTGCTTACAGTTCCTCTGGTATCTATATATCCTGAGGATGCAGACTTTGTAAATTTTGAGGTAGCCAGAAAGCATTTCAGGAAGGGCATTGTATACTTCAATAATCTGAACTATCTTGCTGCGGCTGAATTTTTCAGAAAGGCAGTGGAGAAATATCCTGATTATTTTTCTGCCAGGGACTATATGGCAAGGTCATACCGCCTTGCAGGTTTTAAAAACACGGCGCTTTTTGAACTGAGGAAAGCTCTTGATATATATCCTGATAATGTAGCCGTGAAGAACAGGGTGGAGAGTATCCTCTTTAGAGACTCATCTGTCCCGTCGGGAACGGATGAGGAATTTGTGCTTCAGCAGAAATTATCCCGTGAAAATATGAGGAGATTCGGATTCCCCGATCCCATGGATATGGCGGTGGATAATGAAAAGAATCTCTACGTGACATCGTTGTCTGCATCAAAGATTGTGAAGATTGATCCAAACGGCAGCGGAAAGGATATCTTCAAACCTTCCTTCGGCGGAGGCCTCTACGGAATAGACTACAGGGACGGCATTCTTGCCGTAAGTGATTTCAGGGGAGACGAGATTTTTGTTCTTTCCCTAAGCGGCAAAATTCTTAAAAAGTTCGGAGGATCGGGCAATGGCGAGGGGTTATTCCACGGCCCGGAAGGACTCTGTTTCGACAGCCTTGGTAATATCTACGTAGTAGACAGCGGCAACTTCAGGGTTCAGAAATTTGATGACTCGGGTAAAGTAATCCTCTCATTCGGGAAAAAAGGAGCCTATGAGGGTGAGTTTGAGAATCCTTCAGATGTAGCATTCCTTAAAGGAAAAGTCTACGTCACCGACACGGGAAGCGGAAAAATTTCAGTCTATGACCAGCACGGCAATTTTATAAGAAATATTAGTGATGAAAATATAGCCTCACCAAGGGGAATCAGCACAAGAGGAAGTGAACTTATTATTTCCGATGAGAAGAATGGTGTTCTCATTATGAATCCTGATACAGGTAAAAAAAGACTTTTCAGCAGATGGGGAAAGGATGGACAGATTCAGAGGGCAGTTGCTTCTATATATGACAGTGACGGATTCCTTTATGTTCTGGATACATTACCGGGATCTGTTTACTGCTTTTCTCCTGTTGAGAAGCAGTATTCCAATCTTGAGCTGCAGATAACCTCTGTAGATACAGCAAGCTTCCCTGTTGTTGCATTCTACCTTAATGTGCGGGGGCGAGACGGCAGACCTGTCTACGGGCTGGGGTCTGAAAACTTTAAGCTCACAGAGGACAGTTCGGGTATAAGCGGAATATATACAGATTATCTGAAGAACAGTGCTAAATCGGCATCTATGGTTCTGGCGGTGGACAGATCGGCTCCTGTTGCTTCTCATCATAATGATCTTCCCTGGATTGCGGATTTTGTTCTGAAAAAAATGAGGAAGAATGACAGCCTTGAGCTTATTAATTTCAACAGTAATGTCTGGACGGGAATTAGGTTTGACTGGAGCAGAAGACGGATTCTTAAGGCTCTTAAAAAAAGAGAATACGGGAAAGGGAAACAGACGGGCTCCGCACTCTATCAGTCTCTGACCAGACTGGTTCCCAAACTTAACAGGCGGGGCGTAATATTCGTCACCGATGGAACTGTAACAGAAGATTCTTTCAGGCAGTATACGCCTGATGTAATCATAGATTATGCAAGGGAACACTATATCCCGATTTTTATTATTTCACTGAAGGAGCCCTCTGAAGAGATAATGAGAATCGCAGAGCAGACAGGGGGTAAGGTGATAAAACCATCTGACATTGACAGCATGAGAACAGTATATGACCGGATAAGAAATGCCGATGAATACAGATATGTTGCTGTCTACAATACATATAAACTCCCGTCGTTTAAAGGATGGTGGGCTGATGTAAAAATTGAAGTGGATTATAAAGGACAGAAGGGTGTTCAGTGGGGAGGATACTTTGTACCGTGATGGTGATCGAATGGAGAAGGCGCGTATAGGAATGGTGAACAGGCTCAGGGACGGAGGTATTTCATCAGGATCGGTTCTTGAGGCCATGTATCACGTGCCGAGGCATATGTTTGTGTCAGAGGCGCTCTGCTACAGGGCCTATGACAATACATCTCTGCCCATAGGTTTCGGACAAACAATTTCTACTCCTTCAGTTGTGGCCTCCATGGTCCAGGCTCTCAGGCTCACCGGAGATGAGAGGGTGCTTGAAATAGGTTCAGGTTCCGGATATCAGGCTGCCGTACTTGCCGAGCTTTCAAAGCACGTCATCGCCATGGAGAGGATTGAAGGCCTCGCCGAGAGATCCCGGGGAGTTTTGTTCGCCCGGAAATATACAAATGTACAGGTCGTCCACAGCGGTGATTTTAATGATATAGAGGGCACCTTCGACAGAATAATCGTCGCAGCTGGAGTGGAGATCTTCCCTGGAGAGCTGCTTGCAAAGCTCAATGATCAGGGAATACTGGTCATACCTGTCGGAGGCGGCGGGAGCGATCATCAGATAAGACGATATGTGAAGAAGAATGCCGATGATTATTTTGAAGAGGAAATTGGAAGGGCCACATTCGTCCCCTATATTACCGTCTAGTTTTCAAGGACGTGGTCTGTAAGCCAGTCGAGCGATTTCATGAATTGTTTTTCATTACCCGCACTGTTTCCGTCCTCAGGAAATATCTCGATTTCTTTTTCACTTTGAATATGGTTAAATAATCCCATTATACATTCAGCGGGAGATATTACGTCATTCAGTCCCGATACGAAGAGAGACGGGCATGTGAGTTTGTGAGAAAAGTTTATTATGTCAAAGTAGGAAAGGTTTTTCTTTATCTGGTTTTTCTTTCCCCTCTGTATTGTAATTATATCGTTTATCTCCGAAGCTGCATGACTCTGTGAAATATTCTGACTGAGGGGAAGGTTGCAGAACAGGGGCGAATCCATAACTATTGCACAGACCCTTCCTGAATGCACTGCAGTGAAGAAGCCTGCCGCAGCACCAAAGCCCTTTCCAATTATTCCGATTCTGCTGCAGTCTATAAATTTTATAAGACGGAGAAAATCTATAGATCTGTAGGTATCAAGATATACAGATCTTGCATAATAAGTTTCCAGATCTATTATATTTTCAATCATATATCCGAGAGTATCCACCTCATTTGTTTCTGTATTATCAAGGATCTCATGGCCTCTGAGAAACAGTAACAAATGAGCACTTCTGGGACTGAGAGTTTTTTTTATATTTTTGTCAGGATATTTATTGTAGTCATGAAGATGTATTATGACACGGCTTTTTTCTGAATTTACAGGCCTGTAGAGAATGCCTTTTATTCTGGTCTTAAGAAAACCGTTATATGATATATCATAAACTTTGAATTTTGAAGTTGATTTCCTGGAATTCTCTTTCACTTCAGGTTCAATGGGAATTTTTTTTATATCATTTATAGATTTTTCCCAAAATTTATCAAAGTCACTCTCTCCAGTAAGCTCGGGAAGATTGAGAAAGTAACGGTCAAAAGATTTTATCGCCATTTTATAATCCGTTTGAAATCTTATACAGGTAGTAGTAGTTCTGGCTGAAAAGTGTGTAGAGAATAAATATTACTGCAGAAGATAAAACAAGGATGAATAGAGTCAGTGTAATATAATGGAAGGGCCTTCTCAGAAGATACATTAGTACCTGGCCTCTGCCTGCTTCTTCTCTTGTGAGTTTTCTGATTTTACGGACGAGGGTGTAAATCAGAAATGAAAGTATGAAAAGAAAGAACAGATTTTCAAAAATTATATTGAAGGTGTTTACATCCTTTACTGCGAATGATACCAGAGGATAGACGATTACATCCATCAGAGCAACACCCGCCAGTGCTACAATTATTGTGAAAATTGAAAGTGATGAAATCTCTTTTATTCTGTCACTGAGGCTTTTTCGTTCGAATTTGTTCTCACCGTTTATCATCATCTGCTGTTTCTTTACTGCCTTCCTTTTTTTTGCTGTCGCTGCCCTTGTCTTCAACGTCAATTCCTTTATCCTTAAGGGCCTTCTTCGCAGCATTTCTTACTGCTTTACTGGAATCATTTTTCATTTTATATTTTAAAATGTCAATAGTTCTTTGATCATCAAATTCTTTTATTAAGTTAACTGCCTTCAGCCTTACTGATGAGCTGTTGCTTCGAATGGAGTTCATAAGCAGAGAGACAGAGTCAGGATCCCCGAGTTTGACCAGAGTTGCAATGGAGTTCATGTAGAGACTGTAGTACTTGCTTCTTTTTTTGAAGCTGTATGTGTTGATCTCATCGACGACCTTCCTTACTCCGTCTTTTGCCTCTTTTATCTTCAGGCTTCCAATTGATTTAACTGCGTAGGATCTGATTGTTATATCCTCCTCCTCATCACTATATAGATTTATGAGAAAATCCTTCTGTGCTGAGGAACCGGTTTGACCGATGAAGAGGATGAATCTTTCCCGCACCATTGTACTGCTTTTATTGTCTTTAATTGCATCCTCGGCGAATTTAATCAGCTCTGTGGCTTTAAACTCTCCAAGGGTGATTATCAGTGAATCTGTCAGATTGGAGTTTTCAGATAGATCCTGTTTCTTTACCAGTTCTATCATTTTCCCTTTTGATTCAACGGCTTTCAGCTTCTTAAGCGCGTAGGAAGCGGCGATCTGAACATCTTCAGAATCATCATCAAGGGCATTTATCAGAGCAGGCACGGCCTCCTTTGCTTTCAGGTCTCCGGCAACGGTCGCTGCGGTTTTCCTTATTTCAATATCAGAGTCCTTGTCAATGAGGCTGATTACCTTTGTCATAGCTTTCTTTCTGATTGTCTCATCCTTTATCAGGTGAACGAGATTTATCGCCTCCTTCCTGTCTTTCTGAATACCGTAGTCAAGAGTGGTGGTTATCTTTTCAAGGGCTATCTTATCATTTGCAAGATCTCTTGCCTTCTGTTTTTTTTCTTTTTCAGCCTTCTTGGGATCAGGGGCGGCCTTCTTCACTTTATTATCTTTTACAGCCTCGTCTGCTTTTTTTTGGGATTTAGCAGGAGGCGTTATTTTTTCTGCAGAAATTGCATGATCCGGGGTGATCCCGGCGGCAAATATTATAAGCATTACCATTGATATTGTTCTTACTGCTGATATTTTTTTCATAATTAATTTCCCTGAGACGTAAGTGCATCTTTCTTGTATATCGGCCTTAAACGCCTGGTCTATGACTACTTTTGTGAGGAAAAGTAACAGGTGAATAGGGGAATATAATTCAAAAAATAATACAAACTGAACATAAACTTTATAAAAAACTGATAATCAGGGTTTTCTCTATTAAATAGTAAAACAGGAGAAAAAATGAATATAAACGAAAAGTTTTTCAACCGTATAAACAGAGAAATGGAAATTTTTAATTTTGAGCAGTCTTTGAAATTTCCTGCAGAAAATACTTTAAAAATAGATCTTCACTGCCATGATTACAACAGCTCTGAACCAGATGAGGTGCAGGGACGTATTCTTAATATACCGGAAACATGGCTTCCCACAGATGAATTATTTGAAAGACTAAAAGATAATGGATGTGATGTCTTTACGGTAACAAATCATAATAATGCGCGATCTTGTTATGAGCTGCGGGACATGGGGATAGACGTACTGACCGGAGCAGAATTTAGCTGTTATGTGCCTGATTACAATATTGGAATTCATGTTCTGGCTTACGGCTTTACATCCGATCAGGAGACAAAACTTCTGAAATATAAGTCTGATATATACAGGTTCCAGCGCTACGCACTGGAAAATGACATACCTACAGTCTGGGCCCATCCCCTTTATCACTATAAGGAGGGAGTCACTCCTTCCATGGATTTTTTTGACAAGATGCTTCTCATTTTTGAACGATTTGAAGTTATAAACGGTCAGAGGGATTCTTGGCAGAATCTTCTTGTTAAGAACTGGATCGATTCAGCCGGACCGGAGCAGATTAAAAAACATGAAAAAAAATTCAATATTAAGTCCTCTGATTACTGTTCTTCCTCGGATCTCAAGGCCATGTTCGGAGGGTCGGACAGCCATATGGGTATATTCGCCGGTCTGACAGGTACCGTGCTTTACGTGGACAACTTGCAGGAGAGAAGGAAGAGTGAACCGCTGTCGCAGCTGGCTCTGGAGGCGATAAAAAACGGTGCAGCTGCTCCTTACGGCGGAAATAACAATACAGAGAGAATGACGATAACATTTCTGGATTACTTTTGCCAGATCGGTATAAATATGAAGGATCCGGGACTACTCAGACTTCTGCTTCACAAGGGGACAGTGAAGGACAAACTTCTCTCCTTTTTTCTTCTTAACGGATTCAGTGAACTCCAGAGACATAAACTCACAATTAATTTTCTTAAGCTCTTTCATCAGTGTCTCAAGGGAGAGGTTCCCGGGTTTATGAAGAAGATAATGGTTCCGGCAGACTACAGACCCATATTTACCGAGGTCTCATCTATCGCACGGACGAGAAAGACCAACGGCAGTAAAATGGCTGCAGAGATGGACAGGTCGGTTCAGACAGTCTTTAGAATGCTGACAGAACTTGCTGTGAGCCGCCTTGACAGCAAACTGAAATCCATCGTTTCTGATGAAAATGCAAAATTTGATGATCCTGAATGGGTGATCAATAATCTGGAACTGCCGGGGCATGCCAGAATACTCTTTGAAAACAGCGGCCGTAAATCCGGGAAAACACCTTCAATATCAGAATTTCTCGACGGTCTGACATTTCCCTTTCTCGCAGCTTCAATTATTGCAGGGGCAAACTATACCTCAACGAGAGTTCTCTATAAGGCAAGGGCCATGCTTAATGCTTTTTCTGAAAAACACGGCAAATTCCAGTTTCCCCAAAGAATGCTCTGGGTGTCAGACACCTTCGATGACGGAAACGGAGTATCCATGTTTCTCCGGCATATGCTGAGAGAAATTCAGGAGAGGGATCTTCCTGTTGATATTATGATCTGCAGTGAGACTGTAGAGCCTGAAGATCATTTAATCGTGGTTAAGCCTGCAGCAGAGTATATCCCTCCATTTTACAAGGAGCAGCCCATCAGAATTCCAAATGTGATGGAGGTGAACAGCAAATCCAGAGACGGTGAATATGACAGGCTGCTCTGTTCAACAGAGGGCCCCATGGGAGCCATTGCACTCTTCCTGAAAAGTGCATACTCCATTGAGGCTTCATTTTACGTTCATACAGACTGGATGACTTTCGGAGAGAGTGTATTCAATCTTTCCCCTCCGGCCATGAACAGACTGAGACGTATTCTCCGGGGATTCTACGGTTCCTTTGACAACATCATTCTTTTAAACAAGGAGCAGCGGAGGTGGTTCGGCGGTCCTGATATGAATTTTGAAAAAAGCAGGCTGAAACTTACCGCCCACTGGGTAGACGCAAAGTTTTATCAAAAGGAAATACGACGAAAAGAACTCTTCAATATAGAAGAAGATGAGAAGGTCCTTCTCTACGTGGGAAGAATCAGCGAGGAGAAAGGGGTTATGGAGCTTCCCTATATCTATGATAAAGCAAGAAAAGATATTCCAGGGCTTAAACTGGTTATTGCAGGCAAGGGGCCCGATGAGAAGAGGCTCAGATCTGAACTTCCAGATGCAGTCTTCACCGGATGGGTCGACCAGAGTCAGCTTCCGGATATCTACTCTTCAGCTGATATGCTTATACTCCCTTCAAGATTTGATACATTCGGCAATGTAGTAATAGAAGCATTCAGCTGCGGATGCCCGGTTATATCCTATAAGACCAAGGGGCCTGCGGATCTTATTGAAAATGACGTAAGCGGCTATCTGGTCAAAACAATGGACAGGATGGCTGAAAAAATTACAGAATATATGAGCAGCGGTGATAAAATGGAAGTGTTGAAGGATGGGGCGCTGAAGAGAGCAAAGGATTTTGAGGCGGATGTGATTGTCAATAAACTGATGAAGGATGTGGGGATGAATGTCTGAAAATTCATGGTGGAAGAGAGGTATTATCTATCAGGTCTATCCCAGAAGTTTTTATGATAAGAGCGGGGACGGAATAGGTGATATTCCGGGTATAACGGAAAAACTGGATTATCTGCAATGGCTCGGTGCTGATGCTCTCTGGCTTTCGCCTGTGAATACTTCACCAATGTATGATTACGGATATGATATAAGCGACTATTGCGATATAGATCCGCTCTATGGGACCATGAAAGATTTTGACAGACTCATTAAAGAAGCTGGCCGGCGGGGTATCAGAATTATTATGGATCTTGTAATAAATCACACCTCTCATCTTCATCAATGGTTTCAGGAATCCAGATCCTCTGTGGACAGTGAAAAGAGAGACTGGTATATATGGAAGAAAGGCAGAGAGGGCGGTCCTCCCAATAACTGGAAATCATCTTTCGGCGGCAGTGCCTGGGAATATGACAGACATACAGATGAGTACTATCTTCATTCATTTCTCAGGGAACAGCCTGATCTGAACTGGAGGAACAGGGAGCTCAGAGAAGAAGTTTTTAAAATGGTTGACTTCTGGTTAAAGAAGGGAGTAGACGGATTCAGACTCGATGTTGTCAACTGGTATGTTAAGGACGATAAATTCAGGGATAATCCGTCGCTGTTTAAATTTATGAAGGGGAACCGGAATAAATATGACAGAAACAGAGCAGAATCCCACGATATAGTAAAGGAGCTCAGAGCTCTCCTTGATCTTTATGAGGACCGAGTGGCTGTGGGCGAGGTCTTCTGTCTGCCTCCGGGAGATCCGGCCCTGTCTGCATCCTATCTCGGTGACGGTACTGATGAGCTTCACATGGCCTTTGATTTTTCCCTGATGTACAGATTCTGGGGTGCCCGGCGTTACTACCGGGTTCTGAAAAAATGGTATAATCTTATTCCCGGTCAGGGATGGCCATGCAATGTTACGTCCAATCACGACCAGCCCCGGGGCAGAAGCAGATATATGGGAGAAGAGGGGTCAGATGCAAGAGCCCGCCTGGCAGCAGTACTTCTCCTTACTCTTCCCGGTACTCCGTTTATCTACTACGGTGAGGAGCTTGGAATGAAGAACGGCAATCTTCCCAGGAAGGATATAGTCGATCCCCTGGGCAAACGTTACTGGCCGGTCTACAAGGGAAGAGACAGCGCGCGAACCCCCATGCTGTGGGATGCATCGGAAAATGCAGGCTTCAGCAAGGCGACACCGTGGCTTCCTGTAAACAGCGATTATGAGAAAATTAATGCAGAAGTTCAGAAGAATGACCGGTATTCAATTCTCAATACCTATAAAAAGTTGATTGAAATCAGAAAAAAACACAGCGCTTTACATCTTGGTAAATGGAAACCTGAGATCAGAGGATTTCATAATGTTTTAGCTTATTACAGGAAATCTGAAAAAGAAACAATTTTTGTTGTCCTGAATTTTTCATCCGGAGAGAGAAAAATCTCTGTTTCAAACCGGGGGCAGTGGAGAGTCCTTTTTTCGACTCACAGAACATCCAGTGAACATTTAACCGATCTCAGGATGACGCTCTTTCCATATGAATCGACTGTCATTAAAAAAATAGGAACACTTTAGATTACTTTTTCTCCAGCAGAAAAATTGTCATATCATCACTCTGGGACTGTCCTGTCTTATAATGAGCGATTTTTTTATAGAGGCTGTTCTTCATTTCTACAATGTCTGTAATATTATCTTCAAGGAGCATTGAGATAAATTTCTTCTCTCCAAGCTGCTTTCTGCTGCCGTTTGTCTGTTCTATAAAACCGTCTGTTATCGAGAAGATAATCTCGCCCTTATTTAAAATTAATTGTGAAGGAACAGGTTTACTTGTTTCTGTAATCCCCAGAGGGAAGTTCTCCCTGGACGTTTTCAGTCTGACAGCTCTCCTGTTCTTTATAATGTAGGCGAGGGAATGCCCCATGTCGTAGATAGTGCATTTGCCGGTTTTTTCATTGATCAGGATGAAGACTCCTGTTATGAACATCTCACCATGAAAAAGATCATAAATGAAAGTGTTGAGAGCCTTTATAAACGGAACAATTCCGTTTGTGAAATCAAAGGCGCTGAACATACCGCTCAGAGCCACAGACAGGAGCGCCGCTTTTGTACCCTTACCTGATACATCACATAATGCCGCAATCCATTCATTGTCGGTAATTCTGGTGAATGTATAAAAATCCCCTCCTATGCCTCCTGCCATCTTGGCTGATCCGGTGAAACTTATGAATTCATTGTTGACGTCTCTGTTTTCCTTTAATATGACCTTCTGAACTTTTCTTGCCCTGTTTAAATCATCAGTCATCATTTGTGAAAGATAACGTATTATTTCCTCTGTTGATACCAGACCTTTATATCTCTGTTCTTCATCGGTGAGGATAAAATATATTTTCTCTTTGTCCTGGAGAACACCTTCAATTTCATCAATCACAGAATATATATTTCTCCTGAAATATATATTCCTGCCTTCTTTGATGAAGTCCATAACCCTGTGGTTCTGGAACAGTTCTCGGCCGAATTTTTGACCTACAATATTCAGCAGTTCATTTCTTTCAATGTAGCCCAGAACCTTCATGTCCTTTTCCACAACGCAGAGAGCTTCAATTGATTTGTCCTTTGTGAGAGTTTCAACGACTCTGCCCAGAGTTGCAGTTGATGTTATGTAGTGACGGCTTATTATAATTTGTGCTATCGTATCATCTGCAGATGTTTCCCGACTTACTTCCTGTATGTAGTTCATTCTATCCCTGTCTCTCTTCACGTTCTATAAAATTTTTTACAAGAAGCACCTGATTCCCCTTTCTGTTGTAGGCCATTTTGTCAAAGATGCTCCGGGCCATCATAATTCCCCGTCCGTGCATGAGCATCTCCTCATTTGTCTGTTCTGCAGATTGTGCAAATATTTTCCTGTGATTAAATCCCCGTCCCTGATCTGTAATTTTATAGACGGCTTTATGCGGGGTGATCATATAGTCTATGCGGACTTTTTTGTCCCTGTATTTTTCCTCCTCCTGTCTGCTGTTTATGAACTCGAAATATCTTTCCTCAAGAAGAGCCTGGCTTTTTTCTTCAAATGAAATATCGAGATTTCCGTGCTCTATTGCATTTATCAGGACCTCTCTCAGACCAAGGCGTATCATATTTCTTTCACCCTTGTCCAGATAGCGTATCAGATTTTTTGTTATTTTATGAGACATCTCCTCTGCGGTGAAAAGCTGATTTCCTATATTATATTCAGATTTTTCGCTTACTATGAACTCTGTTGTTTTGTCTTCAGAAACCGGTGAAGATTTCCCTATAATCTCAAAGTGTCCGTCTGTCTGAATGAATTCCAGATACACTTTCAGCTGAACAGGTTCTATGAGCCGGGGCGTCTTAAAGAATCCGGTAAAGCTGATCGGCGCCCCCTGTTCTCTGGCATTTTCAATTTTTTCAATTATGATTTGTTCCGAAACGGAATCGTGTACCCGGCTGCCAGAAATTAAATCTGTTAATTTATACCTGAGGATATCATCAGGGGTTATTTTAAGTATATCCTTTACTGATTTATTGGCATTTATAAAATTCCACTGATGGTCGAGTGTAAAGAAAATATCCCTGGTCTCTTCGAAAATTACCCGGTATCGCTTCTCAGACATTTCAAGCAGTCTGTTTTTTTCTTCCAGATTGTCCCTTGCTTCTATCATTTTTTTCTCTGTTATTTTATGCTCTTCAATTTCATCCTGAAGAGACTGGTTTGCCCTGAGGTATTTTTCTGTACGTTCCTCAACCATATCTTCGAGAGTGTTGTGGGTGCTTATGATCCTCTTGGCCGTCTCGCGTCCGTAGAAGAAAGTCAGTGTTATAAAAAACAGAAATGCAATGACAGACGCTGATATGGATATATAAATTCCAGATGATATATCACTGTCGCATTTTTCCTCGATTCTCAGTACAATGTTTCCAAGTACTGTTATTATCTCTTCATCTCTTCCCCGTGTTTTTGATATTTTTTCATCGGTGTTCCTGAACTGGTTTTCTTCCATGTCTACAATGTGTTTTGTAAAGTTGTCGGTGATTTCTTTATGCATTATGCCGAGCATGTTAATTCTCATGGTAATATCTGCATCTTCATAATTTTCCAGTTTGAGGTTAAAGAGGAGGTTCTGAACTATTTGTGAATGGTATGAGAATTTATGGTAGTTTAACTGAAATTCAGAAAACCGGTTTCCTGAAATCAGTATATTCTGCCATGACAGGAATTGATCCTGCATTTCAAGCTGTATAGAACGGGCGGTATTTATTGTATCAATATTTTTTTTCAGGTTATGGGACAGCATGGTAATGGAGTATATTCCAATGGCGGCATTGATTATGAATATCATGATAAAGCCTGTAAGACCGGCTCTTACAAGAAGGTAGGTGTTCTCTTTATTCTCAGCAGATCCTAATTTTCTGAATATTCTGATAAGTTTTAACATGACTTTGTCTCTCTTTTTTATCAGCCATGTTCCTCTGTACTTGTTAAAATATTATGAAGTAATTGTTGAAAAAATATCAATATTCCCGCCTGCTTTTCTCCCGGGCCTTAATAAGCAGGTACATTGTTCTGTTGGAGATGGCCTGAACATGGTTCTCTTCTCCATAGTCAGCGATTCTGCCGTTAATACTCTCAATCTCGGTTTTTCTGCCCAGCTCTATATCCTGAAACATGGAGCATATATTTTCTGATGTTTTTACACACACGTCCCTGGTTCTTGCAATCATGATCTCAGGATCAATCTCTATCCCCTTTGACCGGGCAACCTCTACAGTTTCGCGTATAACATTCTCCTGAAGTATGGAGGCATACTTATTTTCAGGTATTTGGCCGTTCTTCAGTCCCAGCAAAGAGGCTATGGGATTGATCCCTGCATTGATTATTGCTTTTTCCCATACTGCATGTTCCGGATTATCTGAAATATCTGTTTCAAGTCCCGCCAGCCTCAGAAATTCTGCCGCCTTATGTGCGCCGTTTCCGGTTCTGCACCCGATGATTGTTTTTCCCATTCCTCCCGCCTTTACCGAAGATGGGGCGGTTTTTGCAGCACCAATGGTTGTCGTACCGTATACTATTCTGCTGCTTTCGACAACAGAACTAATCACCTCATAGTTACCCAGACCGTTCTGTATTGAAACAATGACAGAATCTTTATCTGAATATGCGGCAACATCCTTCATTGCCTGCTCTGTTGAATAGCTTTTCACAAAGAGAAATATGAGTTCACATCCTCCAACTGATGAAGGATCCGAGCTTATCTCCGGATGGAGAGTGTGGAGCCTGCCTTCTGCTTCTACAGTCAGATAATGTTTAACCGCTTCGGTGACTCTTTCGTCCTTTTCATATATGATGAAATCCAGGTTATTTCGGCTGAAATAGTAAGAGAAAATTGAACCGAGAGCTCCGGCTCCGACAATACAGGCTTTCATTTGCTGTCCTCCATATAGTAAGACGTTATTATTGTTGAGGCCTCAAAAAGTTCCAGCTATTTTTTACATTATCTGTTTATGCAGATAAATAATTAAATCATCTTTAAGATTTCATAGACAAATAAACTAATTGATGTTAATTGACCTATATATAAAATCACTGGAGTCCGCCATGCGTATTAAAAAGCTGAAAAGGCTGCTTGCTAAAAATGATATGTTTCCATATCTCATCACAGATCTGTATAATATCAGATATCTGACAGGTTATTCCGGTACAAATGCCTACTTAATAATTGATGAAAAAAAATCTTTCTTTATTTCAGATTCCAGGTATGAAGAATACGCAAAATCTCTTCTTCCGGGAAGTATAGATTTTGTCCTACAGGACGGGGGAATCCTTGATGCAATGAAGGCCTGTTTCGGTAAAATGGGCTGTACCCGGCTGTTTATTGAAAGCCACAATATGCCTCTGTCTCTGTATCTTGAACTGAAAAAGAGAATAAGAAAGGTCAGAATCCTGCCTGGTGAAATAAACGCAGTTAATGAAATGAGAATGGTGAAAGATGACAATGAGGTAGACCTGCTGAGAAAGGCCGCAGCAATTGGAGACAGCTGTTTTGAACATCTTCTTGGATTTGTCAAGGCCGGCATGACCGAGTGGGATGTGGCTGTTGAAATTGATTACTTCTATAAGAAAAACGGATGCACCGCCTGTTCATTCGATCCTATTGTCGCATCAGGCACGGGATCATCCATGCCTCATTACATGCCGTCAATGGATAAAAAAATTGCATCAGGAGATGTTTTACTAATTGACATGGGATGCCTTTATAAGGGTTATAATTCAGACATGACGAGAACTATTTTTCTCGATAAAATTGAAAATAATCTCGATGAAATATACAAAATCGTCTTTACAGCACAACAGGAAGCTGTGCGTGCTGTAAAGCCCGGAGCATCTACAGTAAAACTGGATAGTGTTGCCCGGGATATTATAACCGGGAGCGGTTATGGAGATAATTTTGGTCACGGCCTTGGTCACGGCGTTGGAATTGAAATTCATGAAATTCCTGCACTTAAGAAGAATGCCGATATGAAGCTGAAGAAAAATATGGTTGTAACTGTTGAGCCTGGTATTTATATTCCCGGCAGAGGCGGTGTAAGGATTGAAGATATGGTTCTCGTAACTTCAAAAGGACAGGAAGTATTAACTAAATCGTCCAAAGAACTAACAATAATTTAAGAGGTATATATGGTTTCAGTAAATGATTTTAAAAGAGGCTTGGTTATCAAACTTGACGGAGAACTCTTTTCTGTAATTGAATATCAGCATGTAAAACCTGCAAGAGGTGCGGCTTTCGTCAGATCAAAACTGAGAAATATCAAAAGAGGGTCAGTCGTTGACAAGACTTTTCGGGGCGGAGAAAAAGTTGAGGATGTAAAACTTCTCAAGTGCGCCATGCAGTATCTTTATGATGAAGGAGATTCTCTGGTATTCATGGATACCGAGACCTATGAGCAGGAGACTATTCCAAAAGAAGCAATTGGAGATGCTATCAGGTTTATCAAAGTTGAGGATATAGTTGAAATCTCCATGTATGAAGGTGAACCTATCACGGTTGATCCTCCTGCATCAGTTATTCTTAAGGTGATTTATGCAGAACCGGGTGTAAAAGGTGATACTGCAACTAACGTATTGAAGCCGGTTAAAGTTGAGACAGATGCTGAGGTAAGGGTTCCTCTGTTCATCAACGAGGGAGATTATGTAAAAATCAATACCCAGACCGGTGAATATCTGGAAAGAGTCAAGAAGTAGAATGAATTTCACAAGATATATAACTGAATGGATCAATCTCAATCCCGGAAAAGCAGTCGGCATTATTGTCGGCCTTGCCCTGGGGCTGCTGATTCTTACGTTTGGTTTTATCAAGACTCTAATTATTATACTGTTCATGCTTCTGGGGTTTATTATCGGTAAGATGGTAGATGAGCGTATTTCTGTAGTTGAAGAGTTTAAAAATATATTCAGAAGAAAAAAATAGTCTGAATATATTTTTTATGTTAAACCAGTGACAGATAAAAAAAAACAGAGTTTTGAATATCTCAAAGAAGCCTATCGTTCCTTTGGTAAAAAGGAATTTGCCAATGCAGTTGTAATTCTCGAAAGGGCCTGTGAGTCGGGTCCTGAGGATTCTTATACTCTTTTTCTTCTTGCTCTGTCTCTCCTGTATGAAAATAATTTTTCAAGAGCTGAATACGTCCTCTCCCGTCTTGACAGGTTAAATCCTGATTACATTCCTCTTCTACATCTGAGATCTTTTATGGCATTAAAGTCTGCATCAACTCAGCAGGATGCTGTGCGGGTATATGTCAGGGCTCTGGAAAAACATGCAGATGACAAAATATTAAACAGAATTCTTCGCAGAATAAGTTCAGCTGATAATTTTTCTGCGCTGCAGAAGAATGCGAAAATTGAAGACTTTGTTAAAATAAACAAACCCGGTATGGCTTCACGGAAGTCTGTCAGAGCGGGGCGTAGGGTTAACCATGGTCTGGACGATTACAGTACCGGTCGTTCCCCGGGTAAGAAGAAATATGTTTTTTTTGTTATCCTTGCTGCGGTCTCTGCTCTTGTTGCCGGGTTGATTACCTATAAAGATGAGGCAGTCAAATTTATTGAAAAGGACGAACCTGCTCTTGTCAATAAAATTGATATGGTCACAATCGGAGGTTCCGGTTACGGTCTGCTCAACCGTGTAAATAAAAGCAGGACTCCCGAATTCTACGCATCACCCGATAATCTGCTTTCTGACTTCGGGGCGGCGAAGAAATTGATGAAGAAAGGGGATTACAACCGGGCTCTGAGAATTCTTAACCGCATAAGCAGCAGCAATTCAAGATATCTTGTGAAGGAAAAGACTGAGTTTCCAATACGAT
>CAYNFB010000029.1:0-666 GCA_964396355.1 uncultured Leptospirales bacterium
CTCTAATGGAAATGGCATGGGAAATTGATGAACACAGAAAAAATCTTGAATTGAAGGTTCAGGAAAGGACGGATGAGCTTGAGAAGGCTCTCATTAGTCTGCGCATCAGAGATGATCAGATTCAAAAGCAGCTTGATATGGCAAGCGTCATACAGAGAAGCATGCTGCCTGAATCAATTGATGACTGGAATGAGCTTAAATTTTCAGTTAAATATAATGCTATGGAAAAAATCGGAGGAGACTTCTACGATGTATTTCAGCTCAAAGATAATAAAATAGGTATTATCATGGCTGATGTTTCCGGACATGGTATACCGGCAGCTCTTGTTACGGCCATGGCGAAAATATCATTCGGGAATGCCGGTATTACTTATGACTCTCCCCGGAGGATTTTTCAGGAAGTAAACAAAAATATCATTGATCACATGAAGACCCAGGATTATATGACCTGTTTCATGGTGGCCATCGATGATGATTATAATATTACATATTCAAATGCCAGCCATCAGAAGGCTGTACTACTAAAAGGTGAAACAGGAGAAATTGAATATCTGGATACAGGAGGGCTTTTTATCGGAGCTCTCGAGGAAGCAAGAGATACATATGAGGAAAAAATCACAAGACTTGACCACGGCAGGATGTTGATCAGGATGTAGCCGATCGACG
>CAYNFB010000029.1:686-6127 GCA_964396355.1 uncultured Leptospirales bacterium
CCGAAGCACAGAATCCTGAAAAAATTGAGTATTCGAATGCGGGTTTTGAAAAATCAATTCTAAGGAACCGCAATAAGGAAATTGATGATTTTACTGAATCGCTCATAGATGAGGTCAAGGAGTATATGGGCAGTGCAGGAGCGATTGATGATATATCTCTTTTAATTATTGAGCTGGTCTGGGATGAGGCTATTGATATAGTAAAGTCTTCAAGAAAATTTGTGATCAACCATAAATATCTGGACGCAATTGAGGTTCTTGAAAACGGCCTGGAAAAATTTCCCGGCAATCTTAAAATTCTTTATAATCTTGCAAAAAATTATTTTCGCGTAAATAACTACAGCAAGGCAGTTCAAATTATTGAAATGTATATACAGAAGGATAAGAAAAACAAGTTTGCCTACTATATAAATGGAGCTTCTCATTTCCAGATGATGGACTACAAGACTTCAATCGAACAGTTTAATATGGCTCTGACAATTGATTCAAATATGTCAAATGCACTCTTTGCTCTTGCAATGTCTTATAAAAATGTAGAAGAGTTTGATCTTGCAATTCAGACATTCGAAAGGGTTATAAATATTGACTCCGAAAATAAGATGGCATTATTTGAGATCAAACAGGTAGAAAAGCTTAAGAACGAAAGAGCCGTATAGCTTTGATTGTTTTTTATTCCGGATATTAACCAAAAATATGAAAAAAAATATTAAAGATTTTGACTATAAAGAAATTGTAGCTCTCTTCGATGAATTGGGGCTGAAAGAATACAGGGCGAGACAGCTTTTCAGCTGGATTTATGAAAAAAATATTTCTTCTTTTCAGGAAATGACGAATTTCACGAAGGAGCTTCGGAAAACTCTTGAGGATGAATATAATCTTTTTTCCATTGAGCTGGATGACCGTCTTATATCACAGGTAGACGGTACAGAAAAATATCTTTTTAAAACATTTGACGGTCACTACATAGAAAGTGTGCTAATTAAAAATGACGGTACTGATGAAGGCAGACTCACAATATGCATCTCCTCTCAGATCGGATGTCTCATGGGATGTACATTCTGTGAAACTGCAAAAATAGGTTTTATACGGAATCTGTCTCCTGCAGAAATTCTCGACCAGATATCTCTTGTCAGACGCATATCGGGTCTGAAGAATAATAATATTGTATTTATGGGAATGGGAGAGCCCTTTAATAATTACGATAGCGTTCTCAAAGCTGCAGATATAATGAATTATTCGTTCGGTTTTCATATTTCAGTGAGAAAGATAACCATTTCAACGTGCGGGTTGCTGCCGGCCATTGAAAGATACATTGATGAGAAGAGACCTTATAATCTCGCTCTTTCATTAAATGATACTGAGTCTGAAAAAAGGCTGATGAACATGCCTGTTGAAAAGAAGTATCCGTTTAAAAAAATTGCAGAACTCCTCAACAATAAATTTCCCGTGTCGCGAAACAGGCTGACTGTTGAGTATATAATGAGAAAGGATAATATTTCAACAGATGATGCGAAGAGGCTGAAAAAGATGTTCCGCTATTCAAGAATAAAATTAAATTTAATCCCTCTTAATCCCGGAAAACATGTGATGGCCATACCTGCCAGCGATGAGATAGACAAATTTATTCATGAACTTGAAATAATGAATATTCCCGTTTCTATAAGGAAGAGCATGGGTCAGGATATTTCCGGTGCCTGTGGTCAGCTCTCTGGTAAAAAATACGACAATCAATCAGTTTAATCCGGAGGAGCTTCCTAAATGATTTTTATTAAATGGATTCTTAATCATAAAAAAATAATCCTGATTTATATACCGCTCACTGTGGCTCTTATGGTCGGAGCATATGCAGGATATATATATACCGACTGGCTTTCAGACAGACATCTGGCTCTGCAGAAACTTTCAAAATATAAACTTCTCATCGACCGGACAGAGGAGATGAAGAAGGGCTACCCATATACCCGCAATGAAATGTCAGTGGGAGCAAAGGTTGTTGATATTCCGACAAGAATTTATGACAGAAACGGCGAAGTAATAGGGGAATTTTTTGAAGAGAAGAGAGAGATTGTACCATTTGATTATACCCCTAAATGGCTTATAAACGGAATCATTGCAAGCGAAGACAGAGATTTCTATAATCATCGGGGAATAAGCTTTCAGGGAATATTCAGAGCCTTTATAAAGAATGTAATAAGCTTCCGTATTGTCCAGGGCGGAAGCACGGTAACACAGCAGCTTGCTAAAGTACTGTTTACAGATATGGAAAGAAATCTTAAAAGGAAGATATACGAGGCCTACTGCGCAGTCGAAATCGAAAAGCTATACGATAAACAGGACATAATGTCCATGTACGTTAATCTAATATACTTCGGGAATGGTTCATACGGTGTTGAATCTACAGCGAAGATGTTTTTCGGAAAATCAGTCAAAGAGCTTGATGTTGTAGAATGTTCGATGATAGTGGCTACAATATCCAATCCCGGTTATTATTCGCCGCTTTTAAGATTGAATAACTCGGTGAACAAGACTAAGAGAATTCTCAAATCTCTCAGTGACGCCGGGTATCTGAATAAAGCATCAATTGACGGACTGTTTAAAGAATTTACTGACAGATGGGAAATTGTCTTCGATGAAAACGGGCGTGCTCAGTCATCCCGGATAGGCAGTTTTATCTACAGCTCTTACAGAATAAACAGAGCCCCATTCTTCAATGAAAGAATAAGACGGAAGCTTGTCGAAAAATTCGGAGAGGATGCGGTAAAGCGTGGAGGTCTTTCTGTATACACAACAATTGACGGAGCACAACAGGACATTGCGCTGAAAAGCATAAGACAGGGAATAACGAGTCAGAGAAATTATCATAAACAAAAAGCTTCAAAAATCAGGAATCGTGTGCGGTCCGAGAAAGAACTTAAAAAAACAGATCAGATAGAGGGTGCACTTGTTTCGTTAAATCCCTATACCGGAGAGATTCTGTCATATGCAGGCGGGTTTGAGTTCTCCTCCACCAATCAGAATGATAATGTGAGCCAGATAAGAAGACAGCCCGGGTCATCTATAAAGCCGCTTATCTACACCGCCGCAATCGAATCCAAAAAAATTACTCCATCAACAGTATTCGAAGATAAACCTCTTACATTTGAAAATAATTATTCACCTAAAAATTATGATATGAAGTACCGCGGGCCTGTTACAGTAAGACAGGCGCTGATAAAATCACTCAATACAATCTCTGTTCAGGTTCTCAATGCCACCGGCTATGATCTTCTCTTCTCATATGTACAGAAGGCACTATCCTTATCGGCAACTGAAATGGACAGAAGATTTATGAAAACCCTTTCATTTGCTCTGGGCGCCTATGAAGTTTCTCCCATGGAAAATGCAATACTTCATTCTACAATTGTAAACGGCGGAAATTTCATTAAAACGTATGGTATAAAAACCGTAAAGGATTACAACGGGAATATTGTCTGGGATAATGAGAAAGATGTGATTGCAGAGGTAAGGAGTTATCAGAAAGAAAATGGTAAAATTATGGATCCCGTAGCATCAAGGATAACAGTTTCCATGCTTGAAGGAATAACTTCTCCCGGGGCATCCGTGTACTGGCTTATCAAAAAATATGGAATCGATTTCCCATGTGCAGGAAAAACCGGAACTACATCAAATTTCAACGATGCGTGGTTTGTGGGATATACAAATGAACAGGTTACAGCAGTCTGGATTGGCAACAAGACCGGATCGGTATCTCTAGGCAGCGGACGCTCTGCCAGCGGTGTTGCCGCACCGGTGTGGGCTTCGTTTATCTCCGGAGTTTACAAAGATACGAAACCCTCTGATTTTGTCAGAGAACTGGATGGTATGACTGCCGAGACTATCTGCACCGAATCAGGCCAGGTAGCAGGGCCGAATAATGACTGTCCTGGAACCGCTGTTCAGTTTTACTACAGCGGAAGCGAGCCGGGAAAATTTTGTCCTCTTCACGTTAAAAACAGACAGTAATAAGGGAGATAAACAATGAATAGAATTATAATATATGCTTCAATACTTATTCTGGCTCTTTCAAATCTGTCTTTCAGATGGCCTGTAAATAATGGAATTATAACATCAACATTTGGTGAATCCAGAGCGGATCACTTTCACGACGGGATCGATCTGGTAAGCGCTGATGAAGCAATATATCCTGTCGCACAGGGAAAGCTGCTCTATCTCTGGAATAAGGCTCTGTTTCCCCTTGATAACTACTGGGGCGGAGGTAATTATAAGCTGATAAGTCATGAAAAAGGTGAAATTTCCATATATATGCACCTTCAGGACGGCGAAAATTTTCTACGATCCTACAGCATTAGTGATAAACTTGGCCGAATGGGCAACACAGGACATTCCTTTGGGAGTCACATTCACCTCTCAATCCTCGATCCAGTAAGAAGAGAATCTATTAATCCCTTCGCAATTCTCCCTTCATTTGAAGACAAAACAGCCCCTGAAATTCTTCATATCTACCTTAAAATAGGGAAGAGATACGTAAGACTGAAAGATAAATCCAGTATAAGGTTAACAAAACACTATCCTCTACTCGTTGAGGTGAAAGATTCAATCACAGGCAGCGAGAGACTCGGCGTATATAAATTCAGCGCAGATTTTAACAGTAAAAATGCCGCTTCCTATGAATTTAGAAAAATTGGCTATAGTGAAAATGGTTTGACAGTCAAAGGCAGACCATTTCAAAATATAATGGATGAAAGAGGGTATTATATAGTCTCTGGATTAACATTCAGGAATGGCCTGAATACTCTTAAAATCCAGTCTGATGATTTTCAGGGTAATCGGTCTGAAAAATTTTTTACTATTGAAGTCGAGCTTGATATTGCAGAATAGTATGAGAATTCTTTATCAGGAGATATGGATTGGATAATCTTTTACCGCTTTTAAGAAGAAAATTGGATATTAAACAGCGTGACCTTGCAAAGGATCTCGCCGTTTCTCCCTCATATCTCTGCAAAGTAGAGAAGGGCCTAGTCGATCCGACTGTTAATTTCAAAGAGCTCTGTGCTGCCTTTTTTGATGAAAGTATTGAAACAATCTTTCCAGAAAAAAAGAAGAAGAAACGAATCCATACAGACAGTATGTTTCATAATAATATATGGTCTATTCGACAGAAGAAGGATATAAGGCAGAATAAACTCGCAGAAATGATAGGGTGCTCTCCTTCATATCTGTCAAAAGTTGAAAAAGGAATTCAGGAGCCAAATGAAAAATTCAGAAAAAAATGCGCCAAGATTCTCAGGACAAAAGAAACAGAACTCTTTCCTGTTAGAGATACTGCCGAATAATGGACCTGATAAATCTTCATATTCCTCTTTTGTTCGTTCTCTTTCTCCTGTCTGCTTTTTTCTCAGGCTCTGAAACTGCTCTTTTCTCTTTAAAAAAATCTGACCTTC
>CAYNFB010000029.1:6204-18456 GCA_964396355.1 uncultured Leptospirales bacterium
TAGATTTGCAAACTCGGGAAGCGACAATGAGAGAGCCATCGCAAGATACATGACCGAGCCAGACAAGATTCTCATTACTATATTGATGGGGAATCTCTTTGTTAATATTTTTCTCACAGCCATAACTACTAATTTCCTTTTAAACTACTTTGGACATTACGGACATTTCATAGCAATAGCAGTTGTTACACCTCTTGTTATTGTATTTTGTGAAATAACCCCTAAAATTATTGCAATCAACCTTCATTTAACATTCAGTAGAATATCCTTTCCTTTTTTAAGATTTTTCAACAAAATAGTTTTACCATTCCGATACGTTATTTTGATATTCTCCGGATTCTTTATACGTGTTTTTAATCTTGACCTGGGCCATAGTGCATTAACCGAAGACGAGTTAGGACACGTCATCAGCGCCGGAGAAAAACACGGAATTATTGATAAGAAGGAAAGCGATATTATAAAGAACGTCATACGATTTTCTAAAAGAGAAGCTTCTAATATAATGTATCCGAGGAATCAGGCAATTTTTATTCCCCAGGGATGTACAATTCAGAAGGCCATGGAAATAATTATTGAAAATGACATTGTCAGAGTTCCCGTATATAAGCATGATCTTGATGAAATAATCGGCGTTATAGACTCAAGGGATCTTCTGCCCTGTTACCTGGGATATAAGAAGAGCAAAAATATCGACAGGTTTATTAAGCCTGTTGATTTCTTTCCATTCTCCAAAGATTTGGATGAATTGCTGAATGATTTCCTTGCAAAAAAAATTCAGTTAGCTGTAATTATGGATGAATATGGAGGAACAGCCGGAATTGCTACATTAAACTCAATTCTTTCTGCAATTCTGGGTAAGGAATTCGGAAAGTGGGAAACTCATATAAAAGAGGACATTAGACTTCTTCCCAACGGCTCATTCTTCGTTTCCGGAGATATACAGATAGATGAATTTAACTCTTACTTTCAGCTTGCAATAGACAGTGTAAATTCTGATACCATCGGCGGATTTGTCATTGAAAAGATGGTGAATTTTCCTCAGAGGGGCGATAAACTCAGCGTAGAAAATCTGGAAATTCGCATAAGGAATATCAAAAAAAGAAAAATTGAATCAATTGAAGTTACTGTATTATGAGGAATTGTATATAATATGAACTATGAATACATACCATATCATATCCTGATATTATTCTTCACTTTCCTTTCTGCTTTTTTTTCCGGTATTGAAACCGCAATCGTTTCCTCAAGAAGGATAAAAGTCGAGACTATTGCAAAGAAGGGAGACAAGAATGCAAAACGCGCAATTGCAATTCTTGACAGGCTTGAAGATTCAATCGGAATGGTTCTCATCGGCAATAATATATCCAACATTGTTGCTACATCTTTCATTACATATATTGCAACGAAATCATTTCTACTAAATGACCGGGAACTGCTGCTCATAACATCAGCGCAAACTCTTATTTTTCTATTTGTATGTGAAATTATGCCAAAGATTGTTTCAAAGGCTAAAGCTGAAACATTTCTGATGTCCTTTTCAATAGTAATTATTTTTTTAATAAGAATTCTCTATCCCTTTATCTGGCTGTCCCTCCGCTTCACCGACCGTATTAAGGGACTCTTTAAAATTCAGCCAAAGAGCTTCATGCCTGTAAGATCACGGGAGGATATTGCAACCTACTTCCTTATCAGCAAGAATGAAGGGCTGATAGATGAGGAAAAACAGGGATATCTTTCAGAAATTCTTTCATTCAAAAATCTTCAGGCCTCTGAAATCATGACTCCTTTTATTGATATTGTTGCCATAGATGTCCGTAAGGGGATCCGGGAGCTTGTGACAATTATTGAAAAAACCGGATTTTCACGAATACCTGTCTACAGCGGAAGGAAGGACAATATAATCGGCTACGTGAGTTATAAATATTTATTAAAGGGTACCGCGGTAGATAAGATAGAGGATATTCTTATTAAACCTAAATTTATACCATCGACGAAGAATGTTTTTGAATTATATAATGAGATGTATAAAAACAAAACTCCATTTATGTTCGTCGTAAACGAATATGGAGATGTAGGAGGACTGCTCACTTTTGAAGATATTGCAGAAGAAATAGTGGGAGAAATCCAGACTGACGATCATCCTGATGAAAATCTTATAACTAAAATAACAGACAGGAAGTACCTTCTAAGCGGGAAACTGGATATCGATTTTTTTCAGAGATACTTTTCCATACCGCTGGATAAAAAAAACTACGAAACACTAGCCGGTTTTATGAATTTTCTTGCAGGTAAGATCCCGGAGAAGGGAGATCATATAAAATATCTGGATTATGAATTTATAATTGAAGAAACCGGTCTGAGGACAGTAGACAGGGCAACATTACTCATGCCGATTCAGAAGAAGAAAAAATAAGAATACCGGTTCTTATCTGCTGATCATGGGCCCCAGAGAATCTCTTCCTCCGATCAGGTGCATATGAAGATGAAATACCTCCTGGCCTGCTGATTTTCCGTTATTGGTAATAACCCTATAGCCTGATTCATCAAGTCCCTGCTTTGCTGCAATATCCTTTGCCGCCAGAAGAAGATCTGATAAAATCACACGGTCTTCAACGGTTATATCATTTAAATTCTCTATATGCTTCTTCGGGATAATGAGAATATGAACCGGTGCAACAGGATTGATGTCATTAAAGGCAATAACATTGTCTGATTCATAAATTTTTTCAGCAGGTATTTCGTTGTTAATAATTTTACAGAAAATACAGTCCATTTCTTTCCCTCAATCCTTATGCTTGTACATATAATCTATAATATCATGCTTAAATTGTTCTCTTTCTTCTTTGCTCAGATTCCCCATATGATCTTCGATCATTTTCAGTATTTTATTTTTACCCTCGTTCTTTTTAATGGTGAAGGCTTTACTCCCTGAAAATTCTACTATTAGTGGAACAGGTTTAACTTTATTATAATTTTTTAAATCATATTCGATGGCCGATTCTTTACCTGATTTTAAAAAATATTCGAGCTGTTTAAAGATATATTCCACCTGTGATACTTCTGTTGCTATAGAGTGGAGTACAGAGCCGCCTGATGAAATATTAATACGGAATTTTGAGTCTGCCTCTCCTATATAATCCTTCTCAAAAGAAATATCTATATTGTTGCCGCTGCTGTCAATATTCACAGGCCATCTGGATTTTTCAGCCCTGAACCCGTAGAAAAGCTTTATATCAGATTTATTTTTTACAACAAGGAATTTCTGGAAGTCCGAAATATCTATTTTAATATTATATTCCCGGGCAAGCATGAACATTATCTTCTTAACAGGAAATTCACTAAAAAATTTCATCGCGTCTTTTTTATCCTGAGCAGTGAGAATGTAGGTAAAGCTGTTCAGTCTGAATGATCTATTCTTTATTTGAGAAATTTTTTTCTGATTCGGCAATGCGCATGCAGTAAGAAAAAAAAGAAGAATTATTAAAATGTATTTTTTATTCATTCAAAACAACCCTTATTTAAAAAAATTGAGAAGCGCGGGCAATGCAACAAATGTCCCGATTGAAGAACCGATTGATGAAAAAATAAAAACCAGAAATATCTTTGTTATTCTATTGCTCCACCATTGACGGAATTTCATCGATTTCGAATTTATCTGCTCAAAATCACTGATCCTTGGCTTAACCACTATGGACTGGATGATTGCAGTTACAAATCCTGCTCCGATTGTAGGATTAAGGCTTGTTATAGGGGCTGCTATAAACCCGGCAATTATAGTAAGAGGGTGAGCAAGAGCCAGAATACATCCGATAGAGGTAAGCGCCCCGTTTGCGACAATCCAGAAAATAATTGCATCCTGAGCGATATCCTTTCTCCCTGAAGTAAATCCCCAGACAAACATGCAGATAACAATTGCAGGGATAATCCACGGGATAAGCCTTCCGATAATAGATGGATCGGGTACGAAATCAATGGAGTTTTTTACATCATCACTTATCGGAGAATTTATCTTCTTTAAAATGCCGGGGACATGGCCGGCCCCCACAACAACTACTGTCTTTTCACCCATATTCTGCTGCATGCCGTAAGTCAGATAGATATCTCTTTCATCAATCAATACTTCTTTTGTCACAGGAAGATCATCAGAGAATGAGTTAACCATAGTTTCTATAGCATCGCTGTTTTTCAGCTCTTCAATATCGAGATTCTCGAGCTCATCATTATCAGTGAAAAGAAGTGCTCCGAGAAATTTCATTTTATGCCTGAAAGGTGTAAGTCTCCAGGCTCTCTTCAATGTTGTTCCTATATTTCTGTCTATAAGCCGTATATCAATGCCGGCTTCATTGCAGGTATCAATTGCTCTGATAAATTCACTGCCCGGTCTGCTTCCGGTCTGCTCGGATATTTTCTTCTGAAAAGAGGACATTACGAACTGACCAATAAAGAAAAACAGCTGCTTCTTCTTTATGATGTTAAAAATATTAAGATCTTCGTATCTATTTTTTTTAGTTATTCCCTCAAATCTCTGTTCATCAAGCTCCAGACAGACCCGATCAGGCTTTACTTCTGTTATTATACGTTCCACAAGATCTGCTGAATTTTGAGAAACGTGAGCAGTTCCTATCAGATATAATTCCTGATCATTTTCAAACCGGATCTTATGGACATTTTGTTCAATTTCACTTACTTGAGGTGATATATTATTCATGTTAACCTTTAGAACTTCAGAATAGACAAATAAAGATAATAAAAATTAAAAAAATCGTTTGTCTTTTTTGTACAATCTGTTTTAATTATTTAATTGGCAATAAAAAAAATAATTATTCTTTTTTTTTGTCTGAATATAACTATTATACGGGAGAGTGCATATGTCAGAGAAGGCGATCTTCGAAAACAACTTCAGAGATGATAGCGGAATACTTGAAGGGAAAATCCTGATAGAAACCATTGAACAAAAGGACTCCAGGAACGTATATGATGAGGTTATGCACGGAGTTGAAGAGTACTCGGACTACAGTGATTACTTCCTCAATGCTCTTAATGTTAATGAGATAAACATTTCTTCGTTCGGACTTCTGATGAAGGCTCTGAGTAATGTCAAAAAGACTTCAGGATATATGATTCTTGTGATGAAAGAGGAAATTCTTCAAAAATTTATGCTTTCAAATCCTGAAATGTTTGACTATTATGCGATATTTTTTAACCCTGATGAAGCAATTGAATATATTTACTCTAAAAGATAAAAATGGAAACAAACTTTATAGAACTCAGTTTTGATGACCTGATAGTAAATCTCAATGAAATTCTCCACAGCAGCATACCTGTGTGGAGAAAGAACAAGTCAGGAAAATTCGTCACAATCCCCCTTGATCGGCTGGAACAGTTCGTCGGAAATGATAACAGTAATCACATGCTTTTTTTCATTGAAGATCTGTGGGAAGCAAGAATCAAAAAATCCCGACCAACAGATGACGACAAAAAAACGAAGAATAACAGAAAATTTTTAAATCCCCCCCCGGAGGGGCTCGATCCCTACACTGCAAGGAGAAAGGACGTCCGGGCAATGTCGGAAAAAGAGCGGGAAAAAGAGTATGACGATATTGTTCAGATGATAAATCACGCATATACCTCACAGGGAAATCTGGTCTCCGAGACAATTACCGATATTGTAGATGCCATCTCTGATGCATTCGTTGTAAATAAGACCTCATTTGAGGATATTCTCGATGAGAATATAGAGACTGATCCTGTCCATATAAAAAAAATTTCAAGAAGTACTACAAAGCTTGTTGAGAATGTACTCGACGTCCTCAGAAAGAAACAGGCCACCAATGATTTCATTAATCTTCTTGGAGAGAAATCCACAGGTTCTACTATAGATCACATGAACAGCGTTTTCCTTATTTATACATCTTTCTGTTTGTTTTATAATTCATATTTTAAAAAAGGGAAAATAGCACGAATACGTTCAGAATTCAGAAAGAAATTTATAGATTTCTATAAAAAAATTATGCCCTCCAATCCTCCGGAAACTCTTGAGGATGTCTTTATGAATGGTATGAGAGAAATTGATGATGAAAAAATGCTTCAGATCGGTATAGGAGCCTTTCTCCATGATATAGGAAAAATCGACAATATTGACTATTTTGAAGGGGAGGGGGCATATGACAGAAAAATCATAATGAGACATGCTCCAATCAGCTACAATATGATTGTCAAGACCCGCGAATTTGAATCTGAAGTGGCAATGCTTGCTGCACTGCACCATGAATACTACAATGACAGCTCCGGATACAGCCTTTCAAAAATTCTCTTTCCTGAAAAATCCAGAAAGAATAAATATCCAAAATACTGTATGTCCTATGATTTATCGGATATAAAACACGGCACAGCACTGGCATACGTACCGGCAAAAATGCTTGAAATTGTCGATGTATTTGATGCTCTTACTGATAAGAAACGTAAATATAGAGATAAAGAATTTTCACCCAAAGATGCTCTTAAATTGATGAATGATGAATTCATTGAAAGGAACCAGAAAATTGATCCTATATTATTTACAATTTTTTATGATTTTATAATGAGTCATTCAATAAATAACGACTCATCAGTCTCCTGAATATCCTGACAACAATAAAAAAACGGTTAAAACATTGAAGGAATATAACGATCTAAAAGCTATTCTCTATCGTGAAGCGGATCTGGACAACACTATAGTCCGTAAAATTACAGGCAGTGAAGACAATAAGAATAAAGAGATAATAACCTTTGTTGATGAGGAGGATCTCGGCAATATTATTGATAATCTGAAAACAAAATACCGGTCCAAAGAAATTCTTATTCTGAAAGAGTTTCGCGGCAGGAAATTTCAGAAATGTCCGGGTTCACAGAATGTAATCTGCTGTAATTACTATCTGCTGAATACATGTTTTGACTGTCTCTATAACTGTACTTACTGTTTTCTCAATTCATATCTTAACTCTTACGGAATAGTCCAGTTCATAAATCTGGAGGAACTGCTTCCGTCAATGAATGAGCATATAACTTTAAATCCCGGACCTGTGAGAATCGGAACAGGCGAATTTACAGATTCACTGATGTTTGACCACATCACCGGTATTGCAGAGGAATTGATCAACGGTACAGCCCGGGATAAAAATATATTTCTTGAGTTTAAGACAAAATCAGATAATGTAGATCATCTTCTTTCAATCAAAGAAAAGGGAAGTACTGTCCTTGCCTGGACTCTGAATACACCGGAAAACATCAGGCTCTACGAGGAAGATACTGCAACTCTCGAAGAGAGATTTACTGCAGCGAAGAAGGCTCAGGATGCCGGGTATCTTACAGCCTTTCATTTTGATCCGATTATAAGATATGATAATTTTCTGGAAGACTACTTCCGTGTCATTGATATGTTTCTAAGTGAACTCGACTGTACAAGAATAGCCTGGATATCACTGGGGTGTTTCAGATACAGTTCCGGTTTTAAAGATATAATAAAGCATTCGTTTCCTTCAGAAAAAATCACCGTGGATGAAATGTTTCCCGGTGTTGACGGTAAATACAGATATCTTACAGATGAGCGAATCAGCATATTCAAAAAATTCAGAGAAAAGATTCTCAGCTATTCAGAAGTCCCCTTTGTATATATGTGTATGGAAGACCGATACGTCTGGCAGGAGGTCTTCGGCGCAGATTACAATGAATCTGAAGATCTTGAACTGGATTTCATGAATCATCTTAAGGAATATTTTATTTCCCCGTAACATTATTTTTTTATCAGGGACTCTATAGTTGTTGACCGTTTTTTATATTATTTTGAAATAGTAATCACATTTATAATGATGTAGTCAGGAGTTATAACTTGCAGAATTTTGACGTAAAAGAAAAACAGAGAGAGCTGACTCTCCTTGATGATAAAATAAAAGAACTTTATGACTCAATAGGTATTGAGATAGAAAAAAAGCGTCTCACTGAACTCGAAGCTGAAATTCAGAAAGATGACTCGTGGAAAGATCAGGTGAAGTTTACCGAGCTGAATCAGGAAATAAGCAGACTTAAGAGAAAGATCGAACCATGGGGAGAACTCATAAATGATATTTCCGAATCGACTGAACTGCTTGAAATGGCTGTTGAAGAAAATGATTCTGAAATTCTTACCGATCTGATGAAAAATATTGAAACTTACCAGGGAAGATTTGATGAGCTCGAGACGAGAGAACTTCTTTCTGATCCTGATGATATAAACAGCAGCTATATAACAATACATCCAGGCGCCGGAGGAACAGAATCGCAGGATTGGGCGGCCATGCTCTTCAGGATGTATTCACGATGGGCTGAAAAAAACGGTTATTCCATGGATGTTATAGACTACAGCGTGGGTGAAGAGGCCGGAATAAAGAGCGCCACAATACTGATAAAGGGCGAATACGCATTCGGACTTCTCAAAGGTGAGTCAGGAGTCCACAGACTCGTTCGGATATCACCTTTTGATGCAAACAAAAGGAGGCATACCTCATTTGCATCTGTTGAAATTATGCCTGAGGTAAATGATGATATCGATATCGAAATCAATGAAAACGATCTTAAAATAGATACTTACAGGGCTTCCGGTGCAGGAGGTCAGCATGTTAATAAAACAGACTCGGCAGTGCGGATAACACATCTTCCCTCGGGAATAGTAGTGCAGTGCCAGAATGAACGATCACAGCATAAGAACAAGGCATTTGCAATGAAAGTTCTAAAGGCCAGACTCTACGAAATGCGCAGGCAGGAGCAGGAAGATAAGAAAAATGAAATGGCCGGCGATAGAAAAGATATTTCCTGGGGAAACCAGATAAGATCATACGTATTCCAGCCCTATACTCTTGTCAAGGACCACAGGACAGGTGAGGAAACGGGAAGTGTGGACTACGTCTTTGACGGTGAAATAAACAAATTTTTATATGCATACTTAAAAAACATGAAAATGGCCTAATGGAGAAATATAGTGGATTCCAGTGAAGTAAGAAAGAAAAATTATAAAAACTTTCAGCCCCTTGGGCTGAGTATTGATACAAATATATCTCTGGATATGAGCGGAATAGATCTCAGCGATACATTCGATTCTCTCCAGGGGATGTCAGGCTCAAATAAAAAATTTCTCAACAGGTTCAGTGAAAAGGATTTATTCGCAGTAATGGCTAAAACCGGCCTGACGGAACATCTCGGAAATAAGGGATTTGAGAAAATAATAATAAATACAGATAAAGATGAAAACGGGATCAATTATCTTAAACTATTCTGGAACGAGAAAACTCCTGAAAATCAGCTTATTGATCTGCGTGTCAGCGAATCATCATTTGTTCCTGATAAAAAGTTTTTTGCTAAAGGGGAAGAAGTCCTTTCCTATGACATGATTGTCATAGAGTGGCTCTCTGCGAAGAATCCTCTTGCAATATTCGACGGAACCAGACCTCAGCTGCCCGGCCAGACAAATCCAGGTCTGGGGGTTCTGACATACTGCTTTGATATGCTTTATCTTATGGCAAAACAGATATACAAGGATGGATTTCTCGATATTCCCGATCACATGCATAACGCCATCATGTATTCTAAAAAATTCAAGTTCTTTGACCCTGTACATGAGGCTATAATCCGGGCAGCAATCAGAGATATGAAAAAATATTCTCTAGCCGATATATCGTGGGGTGTCCTTACAAATACAATAATAGATGTAAATAAAGATGAACCCCAGATATATGATCCCTGTGAACAGATTCACTATGTTTCAAAGAGAATGAAGAATTATTTTAAATCCAGAAAGTATACTTCGGCTTTTAAAAATTTTTACAATAAAAAGAAGTTCTACTTCGATTACGAAGAAATGCTCAAGAGAAGGGATGTACTGCTTAAAACTAAGAGGATTGAGGAGCTTTAGCCTCATAATTCAAACCGAGACTCTGGATCTGAAAGAGTTCACGAGCCTGTTTTTGCAGGTTTGAAGACTGGGAGTTCATTTCATCTATATTATGCTGTTTAATCCCGGAAATATCCTTTAGTACTGCCAGTATATCTTTTTTTAATGTAGAGAGTTCTTCGAATTCATTCCGTTTTGAAATAAAATCATTAAAAGAACTGTATTCAATTCCTGTGATTCTGCAGAATTCATCCCGCAATTTTGAAGTTTCATAGTCCAGAATATTTATTTCATCGATTAAACGGTCGACCTGTTCTGTACTGGAGGTATGATCGAAATCTTTCTTTCTGTTCAGGTTATTTCTAACATCCTCCTCAATTTTAAGAATATCAAGAAGGATGCTGTGCTTCGAGCGGTCGCAGTCTGTCAGTGCCTTAACAAGATCTCTGAGATCATCCCTCAATACTGAAGCTGCCTTTTGATCCGATGTTGGCATTTCGGTCGGAACGGGTTTCCTTGGAGGATATCTGTTCCCACGCATCTCTGAGCTCCTTCAGGAGCTTCACAGTGTGCTTTAAAATTTCAGGATCTTTCTTGATGTTTGCCTCGAGAAGCTGCTTCTTAAAGTACATGTAGAGATTGAAGAGATTCTGGGAGATTTCCCCTCCAACATCCATATTCAGAGAAAAAACAAGCTCAGTTATGATATCCTGTGCCTTAATTATATTGTTGTTTACCACATCATAGCTGGAGGGTGTCATATTATCAAGGGCAATATTTATAAATTTAATAGCGCCGTCATAGAGCATTACTATCAATTTCCCCTGATTTGCTGTTGTCACCTGGGTCTCTTTATACTGATTATATGGATTAGTGTTAGGCACCTTATATCTCCGTTTAAAATTTATTGGGATCTATTATATTATCGTATTAAATATATCTGAACTTTACCCGATAAAATCATCTATAAAAAATATCACTTAAATAAAACCGAAAGTTTATCAAGCATTTCACCGTATTTCTCAGCAGTCTTTGAAACTATCTCATCAGGCAGCGGAGGCGGAGGGGAATTTTTATCCCACTCTGTTGAATCAAGATAGTCCCGGATAAACTGTTTGTCATAACTTACGGGAGATTTACCTGCCTCGTAAAAGTTTGAATCCCAGAACCTGGAGCTGTCTGGTGTCATAACCTCATCTATCAGTATTATTTCATTGCCCACGTGACCGAATTCAAGCTTCGTGTCGGCAAGTATAATACCGCATTTTTCGGCCAGATCTTTTCCAAAGTTGTAAATTTTTAGAGTCATATCCTTTAGAAAATCGGAGTCTGAAGTTCCAAGCTGATCCTTCATAACGTCAATTGAAACATTAACGTCGTGGCCCTCATCCTCCTTTGATGCAGGAGTGAATATGGGATCATCGAGTTTCTGGGCAAGTTTTAATCCTGCGGGGAGTTTTATTCCCGAGATTTCACCGCTTTCCTGATAGTCCTTCCATCCACCGCCGATGATATAGCCCCTGGCTACACATTCGAAGTCTATACGCTTTGTCTTTTTGACGATTACAGCTCTGTCCTTAAAATATTCGGGAAAGCTGCTGTATGGGGCGGGGAAGGCGGAGAAGTCGTCCTCGACAATATGATTCTCTATAAAATCGATATTTCGAAACCAGAGATTTGATATTGTATTAAGAATTATCCCCTTTCCGGGAATTCCGTTTGGGAAGATGTGGTCAAATGCCGAAACTCTGTCAGTTGACACGATAAGCATATGCTCATCGTCAACGGGATATAAATCACGGACCTTTCCGCTGTAAATTTTTTCTACTCCGGGAATATCAATCTTTACTAATGGTTTCATCCGTTTACCCCTGCAGTTTTTTCATAAGTACATCATTGACCATCTGAGGATTGGCCTTACCTCTGGATTCCTTCATTACCTGACCAACGAGAAATCCCACAGCCTTTGTCTTGCCGTTCTTGAAATCTTCGACTGATTGAGGATTCTTCTCAAGGATTTTATCTATCATTCCTTCGATCTCTGAAGAATCTGAAACCTGATTGAGCCCCTTCTTTTCTACAATTGAGGAGGCGCTGTCGCCTGTCTCAATCATGTCTCTAAAAACACTCTTTGCTGTCTTGCCGCTGATTGTTGAATCGTCAATTAACTTGAGAAGTTCAGCAAGCTCAGCTGCATTGACGGGAAAATCATCTATTTTTTCGGGATCATCCAGCTGTCCCATGAGTTCACTCATTATCCAGTTAGATGCCCTTTTGGGGCTCACTCCTGCAGAAATAACGGTTTCATAGTATTCGGCCAGCTGCCTGACAGAGGTTAGAACTCCGGCATC
>CAYNFB010000029.1:18466-20322 GCA_964396355.1 uncultured Leptospirales bacterium
GTCGTAGATCTCGGTCAGTTGCCTGCCATCGTCCGCAGATAGTCCGGTCAGGTGATCTTTTAAACCCAGAAGAGCATCAAAGACACGCTTGGTGGGCATGCGCACCCGGATCAGTTGATTGTCGATCAGGTTAATGGCCAGGTAGCGTTTAGCTGATTGGGTAAAATCCAGCATTTCCGGACCTCCTTACGCCTTAGCCACAACGGTTGTTTTGCCAGCTGCCTGACAGAGGTTAGAACTCCGGCATCATATGCGGGAATATCATACTCCTTCAGGAATCGCGCCTTCTTGGCATCGGGCAGTTCAGGAAGTGATTTTTTTAACTCTTCAATATATTCGTCTTCAATTATAATCGGAGCAAGATCCGGATCGGGAAAGTACCTGTAGTCATGAGCATCCTCTTTGGATCTCATGCTGTAGGTCTCCAGTCTGTCAGAATCCCAGAGTCTTGTTTCCTGAACGATCGAACTGATTTCGCCTGATTCAACGAGATCCACCTGGCGGTCAAATTCATAGGCTATGGCTGCCTTAACAGCCTTAAAGGAGTTCAAATTCTTTACCTCGACTCTCTCTCCAAACTTTTCCGCCCCCTTTTCTCTTACGGAGATGTTAACATCACATCTGAGACTGCCTTCTTCCATATTTACATCTGACACGCCGATGTATTTCATTATGGATTTCAGCTTGATAAGGTATTCATATGCCTCATCGCCCGATCTCATATCAGGTTCTGATACAATCTCTGCAAGAGGAACTCCTGTCCTGTTAAGATCTATATATGAAACGTGTTTGGATTTATCATCTGAATGTATGGATTTTCCCGCATCCTCCTCAAGATGAAGACGGGTGACTCCAATTGTTTTTTCTCCCTCATCTGTGCGAATTTCGATGTGGCCGCCCAGACATACAGGCTTATCATACTGGGTGATCTGATAGGCCTTGGGCAGATCGGGATAAAAGTAGTTCTTTCTGTCGAATTTGCTGTAATTTGGTATTCTGCAGTTTATAGCAAGGCCGGCCAGGATGCCCTTTTTCAGAACCTCCTCATTGAATACCGGAAGCACGCCGGGCATACCCAGACAAACCGGGCAGGTCTGACTATTGGGAGGAGAACCAAACTTTGTAGAACAGCTGCAGAAAATTTTTGTTTGTGTATTTAACTGGACGTGCACCTCCAGACCAATTACAGGTTCAAATTCCATATATTCCTCTTTAAATATTTTTCTTGATTTTATTTAAAGAACTAATTCTGATAATTTTTGTCAAGTAAACAAAAGTAATAAAAATATAATAAAGATATGTGTGATGAATATAATTAAAAGAATGATTCTCTTTATATGTCTTCCCCTGATGTTCGGCATTATTTTCGGATTCTACTGGGGCGACTCTTCTCTTAAATCCGCCGGACGAGGCAGTATCTCTGCTGCAACTGTTCTGTTCATGCCGCCTGCAGATTACGCAAAGGCACTGAGGCATCTGACCAGCAATGTTCTTACCGAACGGATAACCGGCTACTACATGCTCGTCAATTCGGGAGATTTTGAGCTTCTTCATTCGAGATATATTAAAGAAAATACTGAAATTGCTAAAAAAGTCATAATTTGGATCGCTGAACAGCAAAATGATAAAAATATTATTGCTGAATTTTACGATAAAATTTATAGTTCAGGCAACAGTAAATTAAAAAGTCTGATTCGCAGAAATCTGCTCAACAGCAGGGACAGAGATTCAGAAGAGCTGCTGAAAAAAATCAAAGAAAACGGAGAATAATATGAAAAAAATAATATTTCGCACTGGTCTGTTTGCAGCTTTGATACGCACTGTGAGTTGCAGTTCGCCGCAGCAGGACATGGTAT
>CAYNFB010000030.1:0-1051 GCA_964396355.1 uncultured Leptospirales bacterium
GAAGCGTCTCATTTAATCTCCCGACATTCACGGAGAATCTTCGAAGCGTCTCATTTAATCTCCCGACATTCACGGAGAATCTTCGAAGCGTCTCATTCAATCTCCCGACATTCACGGAGAATCTTCGAAGCGTCTCATTTAATGAACCGTAATTAAATTTCATTCAACCGACATGATAATTTACTCACGGCCTAACGTTTAACAAACTGAAGATATTCTGCATCACATTGTTTAAAACATAGATATTAATTCATTGAATTCCCCTAATTCTATATGATAATAGCGTGGTCTGTAAATGTTTTTATGTACCGGGTTTTCCGGGGGGAGATTAATTATACTCAAAAAAACTTGAATTACTTTTCTGTTGGTCTATATTAACTGCACAGTAAGATAAAATTTAAAATACATTCTTCTGCTAAATTCTGATAATATAAAGTACGATTCAGGCAATTTTGTCTATTAGAATCAGTCTTCACCTGACATTAAACTGCTGATTAAGGATGGACAGTTATGAAATATAAAATTATTTCAGCAATTTCATTACTATTACTCTTTTTAACTTCGGCATCCATCAACGCCGGGGAAACTGATGATACCATTGATGCCTCTGATCCCGAATTCACTGTAGAATCGTCATCTAACCTTGCCGGCCTTGAGGTCGGCGGGCTATTAGGGGTCCCCAGCGGTTTTACAATGAGATACTGGTTCACTGATAAAATCGGCATGGAAGCTATTACCGGATTAAGTCTTGAAGCGGAACCGCTCATCGGGATGGACTTACTTTATCATCCTTTCGGAATGTTTCATGCTGCGACATGGGATCTCTACCTTACGATAGGTGCCGGTTTCATGGTTTCATACATTGGAAAAGAAACGGAATATATCACACGCTTCCCTGTTGGAATAACTTTACCGCTGGATAATTACCCGGTACAGTTTACAGTATACGGAGCTCCCGCCATGGTCCTGAATGATAATTTAAATAAGGAAATGCAATGGGGAATTGCCGTGACCTACAGTTTATCCCGGGGAGAATAAACTTCGGCAAGGT
>CAYNFB010000030.1:1061-19841 GCA_964396355.1 uncultured Leptospirales bacterium
AATACCTTTTTGAAAAACGGCAGGAAGCAATTTATCAGAACTGGAAGCTGAAAAGCGAAAATGAAGGTTTAAAAAGCGGACTCAGTGATACCAAAGGACGGTTGTCAAAAACTGAAAGCGACCTTGAAAAAACAAAGGGGAAACTCAGTACTACGGAAAATGAACTGAACAGCATAAGGAGCGAGTTGAGAGTGACTAAAGCAGAAATCTCGCAGCTCCATAATACCCTCTCAAGCACAAAGGGCAAAATTGAAACCATGCAGATTTCACTTGATGATGTTAAACTTCGGCTTGACGGAGCGAAAGAGGAACTGAAGAGGAACCAGCAGAAACTCAATGAAAAAGACAGAGAGCTGAAACAGAACCAATCGGACCTCGACAAAGCAAAGAAGATTGCAAAAGCTGCACTTGAAGGACAGGAACGGGAGGAAGAGGAGAAAAAAATAGCACAGAAACAGCTTCAGCTGAATAAAGAATTTAAACTTCTCTATGAAGAAAATATCTCTCTTAAAAAAAGAAACCAGGAGGAGTCAAAGACCCGCGATCTCTGGAAAGAAAAATGTACAGCACGAAGAGGAGTATTAAACAGTGCTGGTGAATGCGTCTGCAGAGTGGGCGAAACATGGAATGCAAGAAAAAACGCCTGTGTATGCACTAAGGGCTATACTCTCAACAAAAAGACCGATAGCTGCAAACCCTGTACTATTGTTAACCTCTCGGGCGCATGCGTATACCGATGTGGTAAAGACGAAAAAAAAGTCTCAATAAAAGAAGGGCCTCATAAGTTTGTCTGCGTTAAAAGATGCAGGGGGGCACATGAGGTATGGCTGAAAAGCAGAAAAAAATGCGTCTGCGAAGACGGATATTATTACAGCAACTCAAATAAATGTATACCCAGGCGTTAGTGAAATGGAGGCTGAATAAGATGAAATATTCCAGGAGAAATTTGTATGCTCTGATAATTACATCTATGTTTTATGTAATTGTTATTACAATATTTTCTGTATTCGCCGGAGATACTCCAATTGGAGAATTGATACTCGGTTATAAAAGCGCAAGTCATTATCCATTCACCGTAGAGAATTGTCTAAATCTCTTTTTCTTTATCGGACTCGGCGAGATATGGGTGAGATGGCTCAGCAGTCATGAAGAGAATGTATTTTTAAAAATGTCAGGGTTCCTCCCGGAAAGTGAAAATGCTGTCCTTGCAGATGACAGAGAGATAAATATAATACAGTCAAATGTTAATAATATTACTGTTCGTGCTGATGCATTTCTCCCGGATCTCATTAATATATGCACGATACAATATCTTAAGTCACACTCAGTAAGCGATACAATTTCAGTTCTCAACAGCGCTCTGGATCTTCACATTCACAGGCTTGAGCTTCGTTATTCATTCCTGAAATATATCATATGGGTTATTCCCACACTGGGATTTATAGGAACAGTTATAGGGATATCAGATGCCCTGAGTCAGCTGGATATTATAAAGTTTATGGGAGCACATATGGATAAGGTAACCCAGTTCAGAAGCCTTACGCTTTCTCTGGGATTCGCATTCGGAACAACAATATTAGCCCTATTTGAATCTGCAATCCTGGTTTTTCTCGTTCACCTGGTACAGAAACATGAAGAGGAGGCGCTGAACAACAGCGCAAAATATGTTCTCAATAATTTTATAAACAAGATTCCATCAAAATAATCACGGACTGATGGAGAGATAGAATAAATGAAAAAATTTAACAGAGAAATGAATATTTTCAATCTATCCATGCTCGATGTAATGACTGGAGCACTTGGAGCAGTCATGGTCATAATGATAGTTCTGCTCACTCAGAAAATCGGCGTCGAAAATGAATCATGTCAGGATCTGAAATCAGAACTGATGACAATGACAGCTGAACTGATTGACACAAAGGAAGAACTGATTAAAACACGAGATAAACTTAAAGATCAAAAACCGGATAAAAATATTGCTTATAAAAAAATTACCTACGTCGCGTCTCTTCTCCGTCAGAATATCCGTGCCATCAACAGCACTATCGATTCCATTAAAAATGTTAAATTTGATTTATCAACCTCTCAAAATGAAAAAGGAGTAATGGTATTTAAAATCCCTAAATCAGTTGTGATGCTCGTCGATTTGTCGGGTAGTATGGCTCCGGATAAGAACGACGACCATGAAGACCGTCTTTCACAGGTTAAAGCAGCGATCAAGATGTATATTGCATCTATGGATCAGGAGTATAAAATTGACATTGTATTTTTCCCTGCATTTAAAGAGAATATCGATTCAGAAACATGTAAAAATTTTGTAATTAAACCGGAGATTAATAGTAAGTGTTTATCATATCCAAGAAGAGACGATGCCTACGACAACGAATCAATAGGCTGCTACAAATATGGTTTTTTTGAAGGTGAGCTTAAACCGCTTTTAAGCGACAATGACAAATACTACTTTTATCAGAAGGTTTCCTGTATGAGGGGCTACCATGATACGCCGACAAAGGAGGCACTTGAGTTCGTGCTGACGTCAAAGCGTTACGCATCCGCTGAAGGTATAATTCTTTTCAGCGATGGCGAACCGGATGTTTTAAAGAAAAAAATTATGACTCTGAATCAATTACTCTCAGGTATTAAAAAATTAAACAGTACCGATAAAAAAATATTTACAGTAGGTATAGGCAGAGAATTCCGCGATAAGGCCAATACAAGAGCGGTAAAATTTCTCAGCGGACTTGCAGCTCAGAATAACGGATTCTTCCTCGGCTTTTAGTAATCAGGGCGCATAATCTGGAATTAAAATTTTTTTATTTCCCCGCTTCATATGGCAGCATAACCCCAGGCCCATAGAGGATACTTTCCTCATTGCCTAATGTTTAACAAACTGAAGATATTTTGCATCACATTGTTTAAAACATAGATATTCATTCATTGAATTACCGTAATTCTGTATAGTTATGGTGTGGTCTGCGTATGCTCCGGTTACCGCTGATTTATCACCACTTCGCACTGTGCCGGTGAAGGTCAGGTAAATCTCCTCCACGTCTTTTTCAAATGTTACCTTTCCCGAGCTCTTTTCTCCGGACCCGTGTATTGAATATACATAATCAGAATTATCCTTTCTGATTTCGATTACGAGGCTGCATAAACTTTTATCTGTTATCCTGTACACTCCGGAGTAATCATAATTATTGTTTTCCTCAGCTGCCCCTGCGTTATTTATTATTCCGTCAGATACATTCTTTATCTGATTCTCCCCGCAGGAAAATAGAAACATAATCATGCACACCATTATTCCAGGCATGATGAGATAATATCTAACGTGTCCTGCCATAGTAACTGTTCTGTTGATTAGTCTGTTCAATTCATTTTACTCCGGTTATTTTAGAATAGTATGTACTTCAGTTTAAAAAATTACCATGAATAACTGATATTGCTTTTCTTTCTTAAATTATTAAACTATTACATCAATAACTTTTTTCCACAAAGTGTTGTTCAAATTTACATCTATTACCTGCAGGCCTCGTTCATTGTTTTTTTCTGTGCAGGAGTTAAGTCTATATGTCCCTCTCCTATATAAAATACCATATCTGCTATACAGGTATCATTATATTTTTCCCCTTTATAAACACTTTGAATTTCGAACTTATAGGCTGCCACACAATAAACTTTTTCAAACTCAATGGTTTCTCCACTATTCTCAATATCAAGACATTTCCCTGGTGGAGTCGGCACAGCTGGATGATCATCAGTGCATGCATTATCTTCTAATGAACCATTGATAATTCTTTTTTGCCCATTTTGAAGGTATAAAGTAAGACGATAATCCCTTACTCTATTGTTTGCTTTATACAGTTTTATTGTTGAACCATATCCATTAATTATTCTCAGCCCCATTAGAGCAACAGGCTCCTTCAATTTCACAGAGATGAATTCACCGATTCCCTGTCCTTTTTTCCCCTTACACCATGAGGTATTCTGATCAGCATCTAAAGCTTTATCCGGAGCGTAATAGTTCGGGCTGCGTCCACTCTCTTTCAATACTGAAGATGCTGTAACAGCTTTAAATTTTATTTTAATCAATCCCTCATCTTCAAGAGTATAGGCAAAAAGCATAACAGTTGTTAACAGAATAAAAAATATCAATATTTTTTTCGTCGAAACCACTCTCCCCCCATTTAAATTCCGCCAATTCAAGATTAAAATAATTCACAAGGAATTAATTCAATTCCTTGTAATGTATATTTTATGTGACGAACAAAAATAAACAAGTTTTTTTGTTTCAGAAACTTGCAGAAACGCCGTTCCATGCGTTTCTGCGAAGGTTTTGTAAAAGAGCTGGAGGTTAACGCGAGTAAAACCGGGATGGCATACTTTTCTAGATTAAGCCTTTTCTCTGTCAAAGATACAGCCGTTCCCTCCGGGATTAAAGCACTTACCGCAGGAGGTGCATCTGGGTTTATAATCAGGATTTTCCATCCATTTATTTACTAGATCCGGTTCACTAAGCAGTGGTCTGGATAATGAAAAATAGTCGATTTCAGTTTCATTAAGAATTCCGTCCATTACCTCAATAGATCTGTTTCCTCCAACGAGAATAACAGGCACATTTACTGCTTCTGCAATGTCCTTGGCATATTCACTGAAATAGGATTCCTTTCCTTTAAGAGTAACCTGTTTTGCTTCCTTCTCTACCTTGGGAGCCTTGAATACCGGCCCCCCGCTGATCTCGATTGCATCTATTCCTTTTTCATCAAGTTTTCTGCAGATCGCCATGGTTTCCTCAAAGGTCTGTCCCTTATCATTCATGAAATCAGAACAGTTAAGCTTTATAAGAACAGGAAAATCATCACCAACAGCAGTTCTTATGCTGTCATAGATCTCATAGATTATTCTGGCCCGGTTTTCACTGCTTCCGCCGTATTCATCGGTTCTCTGATTGTTGGCAGGTTCAAGGAAGAGATTTAAAAGATATCCGTGACCGCCGTGAATTTCAACTCCGTCAAATCCGCTCTTTTTAGCCCTGAGCGCAGCATCTCCAAATGCCCTGATCAGAGTATTAATATCATCTTTAGTCATTTCCCTGGGCATAACTTTGCTGACTTTATGCTCAACAGCTGAGGGTCCCCATATTTCCCGCTCATTTGCCTTATAAAAGGTAAATGCTCCGCCGTATACAATCTGCATAATTATACTTGTATCATAACCGTGAACCATGTCTGTGAGTTCTTTATATTCATCAATAAATGAATCACTATAAATACCCATCATGGAGGGATTAGGCTGTTCCTGTTCAAGTACAAATGAATAACCGGTAATAATGGCTGCGGCTCCGCCTTTTGCAAGATCCTCATATACCTGTTTAAGACTTTCTGTCATATGCCCCTTTTCATCGGCCTTCCATTCCCATGTTGCAGCTCTTATAAGCCTGTTCTTAAGCTGCATGTTTCCAATATTTGTTTCTTCAAATAATTTATTCATTCAATCCAACCTGTTTATAATAATTAAATACCTGATTCTTAATATATGATAACTTTGGCAGACAGAGATATACGGTCAATAATTTCTTAATTTTTTCAGACAAAACATTCTAACAGGTGATCAATTTACAGAATCCTGCCGCGCATAATTATTGACAAAAATGAAGAAAATATTCTTCATCTACCACGGAGTTAATTTATGGATAAAAAAGACGATATTTTCACAAATCACACTGAGCCCGGCTCTTTCGAATTTAATGAAACGGTAGCATCTGTATTCGATGACATGATACACAGATCTGTGCCGCTCTACAGTGAAATAGTTCTCCAGCAGGCCAGACTGACATCAAAATTCTACAAATCCGGCACAATGATATACGATCTGGGCTGTTCAAACGGAAACTACGCTGCAGCCCTGCTCACAGAGATGGAGGGGAAGGACTTCCGTCTCACAGCGGCTGACAACTCAGTTCCTATGATAGAGCTCTTCAGAAAGAGAATTGCAGGCTACGGTGCAGAGGGCAGAATTAAAGCAATAACAGCCGACATAAGAGATATGGAGTTTGAAAAATCATCCGTCATAGTCTCGAACCTCACTCTTCAGTTTATATCTCCAGAGGACAGACTAAATCTGATGAAGAAAATGCACTCATTCCCGGAGGAATATTTCTTCTAACAGAGAAAACCGTCAATCCCGACAGAGAATTGACAGAGCTCCAGCAGGAATTCTACTATAGATTAAAAGAGGATAACGGCTATTCAACAATCGAAATAACCAGGAAGCGCGAAGCTCTTGAAGATGTACTGATCCCCGAGACGGTGGAGACTCACATAGAAAGGATGAATGATGCAGGGTTTCACTCAATCGAAATCTGGCTCAAGTGGTTTCACTTTACGGCATTTCTCTGCAGGAAGGACTGATGGAAAACTTTTATAAACAGGCATGTAACCTGGGCTTCAGTGATCAGGAGATTGATTCATTCAGGGAAATCCTCACGAAAAAAGAGGAGTACCTGACTCAAACAGACAAGAAGGGTGCGGCACTAAATGAAATAGTCTCATCTCTGTCTCATCTACGCTCGGCAGAGAATCACTTAGACGGAGATACTGCGGCAATGGGAGATCCGGCGGAGATAGATGAAGCGGAAAGAGAACGCCTCCGGGAATCGCTCATGAGTCTCTGGCCCTGGAGAAAGGGGCCCTTCAGCATCTTCGGTATATTCATAGACTGCGAGTGGAAATCATACATGAAGTGGAACCGTCTGAAGGATGAGATCAGTCCTCTGAAAGACAGACACGTCCTGGATATAGGATCAAGCAACGGCTACTACATGTTCAGGATGGCATCGGGTAATCCTTCATTCGTTCTGGGCATTGAACCATACACAAACTTTTACTATCAGTTCAGGCTGCTGAACTCCATTGCCGGTCTGCCCAATCTTTCCACCCTCCCCCTCAGGCTGGAGGAGCTGCCCCCGTTCAAAAAGAAATTTAATACTGTATTCTGCATGGGAATACTCTATCACAGAAAATCTCCTCTTGAGTTTCTCATTCACATAAGATCAATGCTTGCCGGGGACGGGGAGCTGGTGCTTGAGACACTGATAATCCGCGGAGAGGAACACATCTGCCTCTATCCGGAAAAACGCTATGCGAAAATGCTGAATGTCTACTTCATACCGACAGTTCCGGTTCTTACCGCCTGGCTGAAGAAGGCTGGTTTCCGGGAAATACTATTTTCAGATATATCGGATACAACAGAAGAAGAACAGAGGACTACTGAATGGGTAAAAACAGAATCACTGAAGGACTTTCTTAATCCTGAGGACAGCAGCCTCACGGTGGAGGGGTACCCTGCCCCGGTAAGGGCGGTAGTCATTGCCAGAGTATGACTCTGGCCCCCTTTTTCATATACCCAGAATCGCCTTTGCCATGGCAAAGTAAATCAGGATTCCTCCCATATCAACAACTGTAGAAAGCAGAGGGCTCGAAACCACCGCAGGGTCTATCTTCAGCTTAGAGGCAACAAGGGGTATTACTGCACCAAATACAGTTGACCATACAACCTGAAGAGCCAGAGAAAGTGAAATCACCAGAGAAATATTACCAAGAGTAAATGAGTCGGGTATACTCGCCGAGGGGGTTAGAGAATATACCCTGAAAAAAACAATTATTCCAAGACATATGGAAAGAAAAATACTGATTGTAAATTCCTTACGAATGACCTTAAACACATCACGAAAAGAGAGTTCATTAAGAGTAAGAGCCCTCATTACAACAGTGGCAGACTGGGATCCGGTATTACCCCCTGCAGCATTAAGCAGAGGCATATAGAATGTAAGAACGATCAGACTCTCAAGAGTAGACCTGAAACTTTCAATAATCATACCTGTTGCGATTCCCATTATTCCCAGTATTATTACCCAGAAGGCTCTCTTCTTGAAGTGAGTCAGAGCATGAACCTCAAGATAGGTCTTATCCTCCACTCCTCCGCTGATAGCCATAAGTTTTTCAAGATCCTCTGTCTGTTCTTCCTTGAGGATATCCATGGCATCATCATATGTAACGATTCCGGCGAGCCTCTCCTCCTCGTCAACAATAGGAAGGGCGAGAAGGTCAAACTCCTCGATTATCCTTGATGCAGTTTCCCTGTCATTGCTTGTGTAGGCAAACTTGACATCTCTCTTCATTATATCCTCAACCTTTGCCTTGGGTTTGGAAATAATGAGTCTTCTCAGAGATACGAAGCCTATGAGCTTTTTATCATCATCTGTAACGTAGATATAGTAAATTGTTTCCTTCGACGGTGCCTCACGCCTGATTTTTGCGATCGATTTTTCAACGGTGTCATGCTCATTGAGAGTGGCAAAATCGGTGGTCATTATGGCACCGGCCGTCTCCTCCTGATATGAAGTAAGTTTGACAATATCTGCACGTTCACTGAGAGGCATCAGTACAAGGAGTCTGTCCACAACGTGCTTTTCAAGGTGCTGGAAGAGATCCGCCCTGTCGTCATGGGACATTTCCATGAGCAGTTCTTTAATATTCTTTCTTCCCGGGCCCGAGACCATCTCGACCTGAACATCCATGTCGAGGTAGCTGAATATTTCAACGCGGAGCTTCTTTTCTACAAAATTTATAATTTTTAAGATTTCATCGGGGTTAAGCATTCCCAGGTATTCGGCTATTTCTTTTGGATGGCCGTCTTCGAGAAATGTCTTCAGGATTCCATTTTTTTTTCTCTTTAGGAGATCTCGCAATTCAGGGACTAGAATCGGATTTTTCATTCAAAGACCTCCCTATTTATATCGAAGATTCGTTGTTCCGGCTGGTTTCATTACATAAAATAAAAAAGAGGCATTTTATTGTAAAATAAAATACCTCATAAATTCATTAAATTTTATAAATTTAGAGAAAATTATCGATTAAAGCCCTATCATCCTGCGAATTGATAATAAAGAGCCCTTTGTTTGAAACTTAAAACTGCCCGTTATTAAAATGAGCAGCCTTATGAAAAATCAGGCAGAGCCGGATTTATTTCTAGTATTCGGTAGATTTCATGAGAAAATCAGTCATATTCTTGTCAGAATCCTTAAATCCCTTCTTATTAGACTCCACAATAAATATAAGAGAATTACTCAGAATAGTAAGATTAGGTATGACAAACTCAACCTTAATGTTGTTTCTCAGCGGATCTGCAACAGTGTTCTTCACGTCGATAAATTTTTTATCCACGATAAGCTTCCTCCCGTTATATGTATGCGAGAAGATTATATCATCAGTATTCTCACTCATTGGAGATGGATCAGTAACAACAACTTCTTCGGTTTCAAGATTTTGGTAGTTTTTTGATTTCAGTATTGATTCGAATTTTGTAATACTGTTTCCGGTGACATATATTCTCATTATTTTTTTCTGAATACCAACGTATTTCCCGTTAAAGAGTACGTCTTTAATATAAAAATGCTTCGTAAGCTCTATATATTCAGGATTTTTGATATCCGGTCCAAAATTCAGCTGAGTCTGATAGGGAAGAGATTTAATATGTCTAACGTCAATCAGCTTATTATCAATAACAATTTTCTGAATCTTGTTATAAATCTCATTTATCTGCTTATCAAACGAAATACCCTGATTCTTTACTCTTTCAGATTCAAGCTTGTTTGTTTGTGCATTAACTGCTGCTGCAGTTGTTAAAATAAGCGTCAGAATTATTAAAATTAGTTTCTTCATAGATCCTCCGAATATGTCTCTCTTTTAAACTTTATCATATATTAATCTATCATATTTCAATGATGATATTTTATTTCAACGATATTTTATTTAAAAAGTTTTTCAATCTAATTATAGAATTTTACTGAATTTTTTTATTATTAAACAAATTTTTCATCCTGAACTGTCGGGAGATTAACTTTTTTTAACACAAAATACTTGATTTAAAATACGCTCTGTGAATATTGAAATCATTAAACAATAAAGGGTATGAAATGCAGAATAGAATTCTAATTGCCGATATTTCAGATTATAAGTTTGAACTGGAAAATTTATTTAAAGACACGGGCTACATTACAACATTCTGCGACTCGGCCTTCGATGCCATTTCAAAGCTCAGAGCATATGATTACGACCTGGTGATTTCAGAGGTTGAACTCCCCGGAGATAACGCCTTCGACCTCTATGAATATATTGAAGAAAATTATCCTTATATACCCACAATAATGATCACTGATAAAAATATAGATCTTTTCTTCGAAAGAATATTCAGTCAGGGGATAGGCAATGTCCTCCATAAACCGGTAGTCAGGTCAGAGATGCTCATGCTCGCCGAAAAACTGATAAAGAAAGAAAACATATTCGGTTTAAAAAATTACTTTGAACACACCGACTTCTTAAAAAAAGTCAGGATAAAAAAATCATCTCAGATAAACAAAGCCATTAATATGATAATAGATCAGATGAACGACTGGGGATTCTCTGCATCAGACAGAACCAGCCTTAATCTGATACTCAACGAAATGTCTATAAATGCGGTATACCACTCTCATGGACTGACTGCCGAAAAACTCAAAAGAAAGCCTGTAACACTGAAGGAAGGCCAGCACGTTGATCTGCACTTCTGCAAATCAGGAAACAGCTACGGCATATCAATCACAGATTACAACGGCAAGCTGACACGGGAGAAAATTCTTGAAAGTATAAACAATGTTATAATACAGAATAATCTCATAGAAAAAGCCATCGAAACAGGCGAGGATATTACAGAATTCATTTCAGAGTCGGGAAGAGGAATTGACCTGGTAAGAAAACTCAGCGGTGAATATTACTTCATCATCAGGAAAGATTTCCGCACTGAGATTATACTGATCTTTTCGGATAAAAAAAATGAAGCAGGAGAGGAAAGCTCTTCACTTAAAATTATTGAAGATGCAGTTTGATCTTATGAATCTATTTATTAAAATTCATAAGATCATTCATGGACAGCGATGAATTCTTCCTGCTCTCCTCTTTATCTATCTGCCTGAGTTTTGCCGGCAGAAAGTAATCATTATAGTATTCCGCCAGACGGAATATCTCTTCATCACGGTACGGGGGACTTATTCTAACCTGAAGATTGTAATCCTTTTTTCGAAAGCCTCTGTTCATTACATGTATCACATCAGAAACACTCTGAACAAAATGTCTGGTATATATAAACATAAACCCAAGTACAACACAGATGATTATCACGAAATTCTGCATATGCTGCAGCGCAATATCACTGTTTATTTCCGCTATTGAAAGAAGATATGTATATCCCTGAACCGGCAGAGTTAAATAATCTTCATCATCATAGGATGCTTTAAACTCAGAATCAGAAATTCTTCCGAAAGTTGCACCATCATCATATATTATCTTCAGGATATCGTCCCTTGCAATCATTACAGTATCATTGAGCTCTTTGAAGGGGACTCCTGTTTTAGCAGAAAGCTCAGAAATATCATTAACCTGTCTGGTAAACCGGACCTGTTTCTCCTGTATCCGGCTCCCGCCTGAGATGTCCGTGAAGACAGAGAAGAACATAAGCACAATTACTACAGAGAAAGCGGCAATTGTAGCAACTGATGCAGTATGGTGCTGAGCCATTTTTGATTCTGCATTATGTATTTTACCGAATATTTTTACTATTCTAACCAGTCGGAGAATTCGTGTAACCCTGATGGCTTTTACTACCTTTAAAACGTTAAGAACTCCGATTGCAGCTGCGCCCTCATGTCCCCCTGCAGCAAGAAGCAGATAAACCGACGGTATGGAATCGAAAATAAGAAGCGGAAAAGAACTCAGAAAATCCACCCATCCCCTTTCATACTTCACATAGGAGAGGAAACCTCCGCTTTTACGGCTCAGGATACTTCGGACTGTAAATTCTATTGAGAAAAGAAGGTCAAAGCAGAATCCAGCAATGAGCAGAAAATTACGTGATGCAACGCTCCAGTGAGCATAGCGGCTGTATTCATCCAGGAAGGTCTGGATAATAACCAGTACTATGGCTGTTAGAATAAATGCTTCCCAGAAATTTTTATTTTTTAGAAATTTCACCAGTTATTATCTCCGGCTATCATATATAGGTCATCGAGAATACGTTTATCATATCCGAAATGACCGGCATTCTTTCTCGCAACTGCAAACCAGCTCTTGTCAGGAGACTCTGCACCCCTGTCCACACTTTCCATATATTTGTAATTCTGAAATCTTGAAGTCATTATAAATAAAAATCTGGAACTTGCCTCATCCGTCTCTGTTGAACTGTTCTGCAGGTTGGATTTTAATGCAAGCTTCACAGTTCTATCTGAGAACATAGGGAGCTGATTCTTTACAAAGACAGAAAGTGAATTAATATAAGAGGCGACCTTCTTCCGGTTGGCCCCCACATCAGAGATATTCAGCTTTATTCTTGTATTTTCAGGATTAATCGGAATCTTTACGTGGACAATGTTTTTTATAAGCAGAAGCACCTTGAGAAATACAATATAGTCCCCGCTGTCAAGGTTAGTCCGCTGAACTCTCACGAGTTCATTATAGAGGTAATCTCGTCTTGCAAATATTTCAGTTACGTATTTTTCAATTACATCGTGTTCAAATATATTTATAACGCTGTTCATATTATATCGCGCGTCTTTATTCTTAAAAATAAGCTGAACGTAATCATGAAGCTTCTCACGGTAAAATTTATCTGAAACAGATCCCGCAGAAGAGAGAGAATCAAAAAAATTAAAATCGGCTCTGTCGATAAATTCATTGATAACAGGCAGAACAATTCCTGAAACCCGGCTGTATAGATCATCAAAGATCATTGCGAGAACCTGATTCCACTCCAGATGAGGGAAAAACTGAGGCGTACTGAATGTTACTTTGAGCTGCTCAAGATTCTGAACGAGAAAGTTCATGATGAGCCCTTCTCCTATAATAAGCGGCTCGCATTTTATGTTTGGATTTTCAAGTAGGTGATCGACAAAACCCCTGACTTTTATTGCATCATTCTCACTTTTTTTCTTCAACTTTACTTCCCTAGAACCATGCTGTAATACCTACAGTTGGTACAATAATATTCTGAAATCCGCTTACGTTCTCACCAAGATTATCGAAGACAAGCTGTACTCCCATATTGAAAATAACACCGCTGGTTAGCACAAATTTCAATCCGAAGCCATTAGAATATCTATATCCTATTTTGTCATTAACTTCTGAATTACGGCTGACTCCGGCCATCATATCTGCATAGAAGCATAAATCATCCTTTTTCGTTATACCGAATACAAATTGAGGACCTGCCCCTCCGTAATAAGTCTGAGTATTATTGGTCAGGTTAAATTCGGCCTCTCCCTTCAATGCCAGAGCAATATTATTCCCTATAAAGACTGAAAGCTGAGGAAAGACTTTAAGAATATTATTATTATCCTCTTCATCTGAATCCACACCCTTTGCCTGATAGGAAAGAAATCCTCCGATCTCAACGGTGCCTGCTTTCAGATATTTCCGCTGTTTAAGACGGATTGCATCTTCAATCTCTTCCTTTACAATTCTCCGGACATCTGCTACCAGTCTTGTCTGATTGATACTTTTCTTGCTGGCCTTTCTCTCTTTGCTGATAGTCTGGTCTATTTCATCACGAACTGCACCCCGCAGATCATCGAGAAGTTCTTCTCTTTCACCAGGCCGGATTTCAGAGAGAGGCTTATCCCTCTTAACCGATACATCATTCTGATTATGCTCTTTCTTATATCTCTGTTCAAGATAATCCTCATAACTTTCACGGGCACTTGTAATTCCAATGAATACGGGCAAAGCAATGAGTGCAATTAAAACCGGTAAATATTTATTACGCATCGTTCTCCTCCAGCCTATCCTTAATATTATCGTCAAAAACTATGAAAATTTAACATATAATTTCTACTGTCCGGTGGAAGAGAGATTGATTTATTAATTCCGGAATACTGAAAATAAAAAGATAGCGACACAGTTACAAAGGGCAGTTAAGATGTATATTAATCAGAAAAATCCCCCGGGAGAGATTAAATGAGTATAAACTTTGAAGAGCTGGATTTTCAGGAGACTCCTTTGGGAGATCTTATGCTGCGCCGCCGCCGTATGGTTCGAACCGGCGATCTTGATATCTATGAAGTAAAGCTGGGTGATTTTTTTCTCATGTCCAGTTTATTCCATGAGGCAGAACATCAGCTTTCCAAAATCGGTCTTTCCCTGATTGAGAAACCGGAACTGGATGTTGTGGTCGGCGGTCTTGGACTGGGGTACACGGCAGTTTCTGCGCTTGAAGATGAAAGAGTTAAATCACTGGTTGTGGTAGATTATCTGAAGGCTGTCATCGGGTGGCATAAGAAAGGACTCGTCCCGCTGGGAAGCAGGTTAACCGGAGACCCCCGCTGCCGGCTGGTCCACGGCGACTTTTTTGCAATGTCCGGTGATACTACTGCAGGCTTCGATCCGGAATGCCCGGGAAAAAAATATGACCTGATTCTTCTGGATATAGATCATACTCCTGCCAATGTTTTAAAACAGACCAACAGGCGTTTCTATACAACGGAGGGACTCAGAGAACTCTGCCGGCACTTAAATCCCGGAGGAATATTTGCACTCTGGGCGGACGGACAGCCAGAGGAGGAATTTACCAGTCACCTGAAAAGAATCTTCAGCCTCGCTGAATCTCATATTGTTGAGTTTGCTAATCCTGTAACGGGAAATAAATCGGCAGGTACCGTTTATGCAGCGCGTGTAAAATAGATTTTTTTATTTAAAAAATGTTCACACTACACGTGACCCAGTCTCTTCCTCAGCCTCTCTGATATGAGCAGGGCAATATTTTTATAGAGCTTCGCCTGAATTGATGGAGGCAGAGTATTAATTATCTTATTATCAATTTCAAGCATTGTAACCTTGCCGATTGCCTCGGCATTGGCCGATCTTGAAGAATTGCCGATTGCACCCATTTCACCAAGACATTCTCCATCTCGGACAATATCGATTCTCTTTCCCTTCTTTGAGACTATAATCGATCCTGAAATAATTATATAAAAAGTACTGCCTATTCCCCCTTCTCTGAAGATAATATCCCCGTCTTCAAATGTCCTGGCAGTACAGCCTTTAAGAAATTCTTCAATTTCATCTTTATCAAATCTGTCAAAAAAATCGTTAGAGTCCATGAGCTTCTTTATAAGTTTCCCTACATCCATGTCGATCTCCTATATTCAATTACATCATTTTACAGGATTAACCTGTTATTCTCAAGCATATTTTTATTCCTGATAATTTAACGGAGAACCGTTATATCTGCAGAGACTGCACTGCTTTCACTGCGGATCCACAACTCATCATAATCTCTTGTTATCTGTAAATCCATACTCCGCTGAGCAAGTTCAGCAAGGGCCCTGCTCGACTCTGAACTAATGCTGTATATAGAGAGATTGCCGGCCTTTTCGATTTTCGATCTCACAGAGTCCATCCACATCTGAGGTTTTGTGCCGTAGGTGTAAATCTTAACCTTATCAGAGCGTCCGCATGCCTTAAGAATTCTTCTTTCACCGGGCTGTCCCACATCAACCCATAGTTTAATTTCACCGGTAAGATCTTTCAGCCACAAATCAGGCTCATCGGCGTCAGACATGCCTGCAGCAGGGAGAAGATCTTCGTCTGCATTAAGTGCAAAGGCGAGGATCCTGATCATCATGCGCTCTGTTGTCTCTGAAGGGTGGCATGCCAGAGTGAGATGGTGATCACAATAGTAATCTCTTTCAATATCCGATATTGAAAGGGCAGCCTTGTATATAGTTGAATTTTTTGCCATTATTTCCTCTGATCAGTTTAAAATAAATACCTGTGCTCTCAAAAGTCAGAATGAAACAACATGCTTATATTAACAGGAATTTTTAACATTTAAATATAAATATTCACTGCCCTGTTATCTCTGATAAAACATGAATTTTTTTAAAAGTTTAAACTTTAATTTCCCGACAATAAAAGAAAGGTATTTTGCAAAATCTTATATTATACCGGACTACTACACCCAGGAGAGGGGCAAAAAAATGTTCTCAGTGATCAGGAAAAAAAAATATGCAGCGGCTCTGCTGTTTCTGGCTATACCGGCGGCAGTGCTTAGTTCTGCTGTGTCACAGAGCACTTTCAGGAACCTCTCGGGGCTGATAAATTCTGACGGAGATGACTACTCCCCTTCAATGACCGCCTCAGGAAGAATAGTGGTCTTCAATTCGAAAAAATCAGGTGAAAAATCCCATAATATATATATGTGCAGAAACAACAGCGGCCTGTGGAGTAAACCGATTCCTCTTGCTGAAATAAATTCAAAATACAATGATGAAACACCGTTCATCTCCCGGGACGGCAGCACACTTATTTTTTCTTCAGACAGACCCGGCGGGAACCTCCCCTCAGTCACTTCAGACGGCAGGATGAGAATTACATATGATCTCTACGTAAGCCGGAATATCAAAGGAAAGTGGACTAAACCTGAATTGATTACGGGAGATGTTAATACATCCATGAATGAAAGATCCCCCGCACTATCCGGGGACGGACATATTCTCTTTTTCACCAGATGGCCCTACAGGAAATTCTCCAGGGCGAAAATATACATGGCAAAACTGGATAACGGTTCATATACCGGTGCTGTCGAACTTCCTGAATCAATAAACTCGGGCAATTACGAAGTGGCGCTCATCCCGTCAATGAAGAGAGACAGATATTACTTTTCATCCATGAGAAAAGGAGGCATGGGCGGATGGGATATATACTATACTTCATTTATAAACGGCAAATTTTCCAACCCTGTTAATGCCGGCAAAAACGTCAACTCCCCCTATGACGATATATGCTACAACGAAACAAATCAATATGCATTAATCAGTTCCACAAGGCCCGGCGGATACGGAAAATTTGATCTATACTCCACTCTGAAGGTAAAGGACACGGATAAGATTGTCAGGAAGAATTACAGAAACTACAACAGGGAGACCAGACTCAGGATAACTGCAGCGGACAGGAAGACAGGAATACTCCTGGGCGATCATCCTTTTAAAATCACACTCCACGAATCAGGAAGGGGATTCAATAAAGAGAGAACAACTCTGCGAAAAAGCAATAACCGGGGTTTCTTCGTTATCAGACCTAAAAATAATGTGGGCTGGATCACAATCTCCTCAGAAAATAACGGCTACAGGGAGAGCAGCATTAAGGTCAGAGTAGTGACAGGAAATTATCAGGATATAATAATATTTCTCTCAGCAGCACCAGCCGTAAAAGATCAGCCTCCGGTAAAAACAGAAAAAAAATCTGTGAAAGAAAAAGCTGAACCTGAAAGAATTTCAAGAACAGCCCATAGAGTCAAACCTGACAGCATATACTTTGACTTCAACTCCGTGAAGATAAAGACAAAATACTATCCTTCTCTGCAGAAAGTGATCAATCTATTAAGAGAAAATCAGAATCTGGAACTGATCATATCAGGACATTGCGACAGTACCGGAACCAGGAGAATTAACTACATCATAAGCCGAAAAAGAGCAATGGCAGTATTATCTTATCTGAAGGGAATGGGAATAGCTGAAAGCAGAATGTCAGTCAGGGCTATGGGTGAAAAATTTGCCCGAAGTGAAAAGAAAAGAACAGGCTTCAGCCGGCTAAACAGGCGTGTTGAATTCACTGTTAAAGAAAAATAAAACAGGGGCATACTGATGCATGCCCCCGGTTTGATGGGATATATTGCAAATTACTCGATTCTCTGTCTTAAGAAAGTAGGTATGTCCAGATCTACGTTAGCATAGTCCTTCTTGTTCTTTCTCTCATAATCCAGGGTAAAGGTTCTTTCCGAAACAGCAGCTTTCTGTCTGGATTGTTCCTGTTTGCCGTCTATCAAAGTCAAAGCAGCACCGGACTCCCTGACAATGTCTTTATTTCTGGTGCTGGTTACCGTAAGCATATTTTTCTTTCTGTCAAAACCTGTTGCGATTACGGTTATCCTAACCTTATCATCAAGTGCCGAGTCAACTGTTGTTCCGAAAATAATATTAGCCTCAGGATCGACCTGTCTGGTAATCTCGTTTGTAACTTCGTTTACCTCATGAAGAGAAAGATCATTTCCGCCTGCAATATTAATCAGCACGGCCTTTGCTCCCTCTATACTGGTCTCTTCAAGAAGAGGACTATTAATTGCCATCTGAGTCGCCTCAGCAGCCTTTGCCTCGCCTGTGCCGATGCCCACACCCATGAGAGCATCGCCGGTCTCCTTCATGACAGTTCTCACATCTGCGAAGTCCACATTCACAAGGCCGGTTACCATTATTAAATCAGCTATTCCCTGCACGCCCTGACGGAGTATATCATCAGCAAGTTTAAATGCGTCTTCAATAGGAGTATTTCTGTCTATTATTTTAAGAAGCAGTTCATTTGGTATTGTAATAAGCGTATCGACTTTGCCCTTGAGGTTCTTGATTCCCTCATCAGCCTGGTTCATACGCCTCTTTCCCTCTGCCCTAAAGGGTTTTGTAACAACTCCAACAACCAGGGCGCCCATTTCCTTAGCTATTTCTGCAAATACGGGTGCGGCTCCTGTTCCGGTTCCGCCTCCCATTCCTGAAGTAATAAAGACCATATCAGCACCCTTGAGGGACTTCTGAATTTTATCTTTATCTTCATTGGCAGCTTCACGCCCCACCTCAGGATTAGCCCCGGCACCAAGCCCTCTTGTAAGCTTTGTGCCTATCTGAATCTTTTCCTGAGCCAGGCTGTC
>CAYNFB010000031.1:0-3075 GCA_964396355.1 uncultured Leptospirales bacterium
GCTAACAGAGAGCTTGAATCATTTTCATACAATGTTTCTCATGATTTGAGAGCACCCCTCCGCCATATAGGAGGATTTGTTGATATCCTTAAGACTGAACTTGGCAGTGAATCAGGCGAAAAAATAAATCACTATATGGACGTTATATCGGACTCCTCCAGAAAGATGGAACAGCTGATAGATGATCTTCTTTCATATTCGCGGATGAAACACCTTCTCATGTCGAGGCAGTCTGTAAATATGGAGGAACTTGCTGATGATGTAGTTAATGAACTTTCAGAAGATATTGCCGGATCAAAAGTCACTATTGTCAGGGAAGCATTACCGGAAGCGGAGGGTGATGCCGCAATGCTTCGTGTTGTTCTTATGAATCTTATTTCAAATGCAGTGAAATTTTCAGCTGATGCTGATAATCCTTCAGTTCTAATAGGGAGTAAAATATCCCATGGCGTGCAGGTATACTTTGTAAAGGACAACGGAGCAGGATTTGATATGCATTATGCCGATAAACTCTTCGGAGTATTTCAGCGCCTCCACAGTGAAAAGGAATTTCCCGGGACAGGTATCGGACTTGCAATGGTAAAAAGTATAATTGATCGCCATAAAGGAAGGATCTGGGCCGAAGGAGAACCTGATAAGGGAGCGGTGTTTTATTTTACACTTCAGAATGAAGAGGTTAGTTGTGAATAAGGAAAAACATCTCAGGATTTTATTCGTTGAAGATCTGCCGCCTGACATGGAGCTTGCGGAAATTGAGCTTCATAAAAACGGAATAGAATTTACCTCAATGAGGGTTGAAAATAAAGCTTCCTTTGCCGCAGCACTTAAAGAGTTTAAACCGGACATTGTTATATCCGATTACTCTCTTCCTCAATTTAACGGAATGGAAGCCTTAACAATAACCAGAGAATATGACAATTCTCTTCCGTTTATCATACTTACGGGAACACAGAATGAAGAGATAGCAGTTGAATGCATGAAATCGGGTGCCACGGATTACGTGATGAAGGAACATATTGTTAAACTTTCATTTGCCGTTAAAGAGGCTCTCAGATACAGGGATGTAATGCGTAAAAAAGTAAAAGCGGAGGCGTCTCTTCTTGAAAGCGAGTCAAGATACAGAAGCATGTTTGAAAATAACTACGCTGTTATGCTTCTTGTAAGTCCTTCCGATGGTTCAATTGTTGATGTTAATCCTGCAGCTGAAAAATACTACGGCATAAGCAGTGAAATATTTAAGACAAAAAATCTTTGTGATATCAGTACTTTAGATAAAGCAGAAATAATAAAGAGACTTGAAGATACAATAAATGACGGGGGAAAAAAATATGACTCCGTGCACATCGTTAAAAACGGAATAGTGCGTGATCTGGAAATATTTTTAAGTCCCATAAGCTTTATTGGTAAAACTCTGGTTCACTGTATAATTCAGGATGTTACAGATAGAAATGTGGCCCTGGAATCTCTCGTTAAATCGCTTGATGAAAAAAAGGAATTGATAAGAGAGATATATCACCGGACGAAGAATAATATGCAGGTGATTATTTCAATGTTTTCTCTGCAGTCTTTATTTTTTGAAGATGAAAAATCAGGAAAAGTTCTGAAAGATATGGAAAGCCGCATAAGAGCGATGTCCCTTGTGCATGAAAAACTCTATGAGTCAAGGAATCTTTCCATGCTGGATCTGAAAGAATATCTGACTGAACTTGTTAACAGCATAATCTCAGATTACGGCGCGGCGGATGATAGAATCGAAATTGTCAGTGAAATGGAAAATATTGATACTCTTATTGATACAGCTATACCATGCGGTCTTGTGGTAAATGAACTTGTCTCAAATGTGCTGAAACACGCCTTCCCGGATAAGAGAAATGGCAGGCTGAAAATTTTTCTTAGTCACAGCAGCGAGAGTGAAATAAAACTCATAATTTCAGATAACGGTATCGGGAAGGGCTTGAATTTATATTCTGAAAATATAGAATCTATGGGACTTAAAATTGTAAAAAACATAGTGGAATATCAGCTAAAGGGCAATATTGAATTTTATAATAAAAACGGTATAGAGTGGATAATAAAATTCAACGACAATATCTACAAGGCCAGGGTATGAATATGGCTGCGATATCTATTCTGATTGTTGAAGATGAATCAATGACAGCATTGTTTATGGGAACTATGCTGAAACGAAAAGGTTATAATGTATTGAAATGTGTTTCTTCCGGTGAGGAAGCGGTCGAAGCTGCGTTGAACCTGAATCCGGATCTTGTGCTCATAGATATAAGGCTTGCAGGTAAAATGGATGGTATTGAGGCAGTTTCGAAGATAAAGAAGAAATCCCAGGCAGCAGTAGAGTTTATTTTTACCACGGGTTATGCCGATTCAGAATTTAGAGAGAGTGCAATGGAACTAGAGCCTCTGGCTTATCTTATAAAACCTGTCCGTCTACAGGAAATAGTTAATATCATTAATTCATTTTTCCAAAATGAAGGTATATAATGGTATGGATATGAAAAATCAGAATAAAGTCATCTCTGAAAAAAAAATTCTTCATCTTGAAGATTCTCCTGAAGATGCAGAAATTGTCAAATACACACTTGAGAGCAGTGAACGGGAATTTATTATTCATCTGGTTTCAGAAAAACAGGATTTTACCGATGCAATAGATATTATAAAACCCGATATCATTCTATCTGATTATAACCTTAAGGGATTCGACGGCTTCGAAGCGCTTGAAATTGCATCGGTAAAAGCTCCGGATACGCCTTTTATTTTTGTCACCGGCGCTCTTGGTGAAGAGATGGCGGTAACTGCTCTGAAGTCGGGTGCAACAGATTTTATCCTGAAAAGTAATTTAGCGCGGCTTCTACCCGCTGTAAACAGAGCTATTAATGAAACGAAAATAGCCCGTGATAGAAAAAAACTTTATCATATATTAAAATCAAGTGAAGAACGTTATAGAACACTTATGGAGAATCTTCCGGTTGGCGTGTTCCGTGCGTCTATTGATCAACAGGGTGTAATTATAGAGGCTAATCTCGCTATTGCTTTAATTCACGGGTTCGATTCTGTAGAATC
>CAYNFB010000031.1:3094-19410 GCA_964396355.1 uncultured Leptospirales bacterium
ATTGAAGAATTTTACAGTAATAAAAATGACAGAAAGCAGTTTCTTGACGAGATAATAAGTAATGGTAAAGTAAAAGGTAAAATTTTAAGATTTAAAAAAATAACCGGAGAGCTGATCTGGGTTTCCGTTTCGGCATCATGCCACTTTGATATAGATGGTAATCCTGACTGGATTGATGGTGTTATTGAAGATGTTACCGAGCGGATCGAAACAGACGAACATCTGGCGGACTATCTTAAATTTTTTGAGACACTGCTTGATACAATAAATAATCCTGTCTTTTATAAAAACAAAGACGGACGCTACCTGGGATGTAATAAAAAATTTGCCGAACTTATAATAGGAATTCCAAGAGAAAGAATAATCGATAAAACAGTATTTGAGTTATCTGAAGCAATCCCCGATGAATTTGCCCGAAAGTATGATGTGCAGGACAAAGAGCTGTTAAATAATCCCGGAGTGCAGGAGTATGACGCCAGAGTCAAATGCTCTGACAGCCGTTATAGAGTATTTCATTTCAGCAAGTCAACATATTTTGCACCCGATGGTACAGTGGCAGGGCTTGTGGGTATCATGATGGATATAACCTAAAGTGTTGAGAGAGAGAGAACTGAAAATAATAAATGAAGAGCTCGATCTGCTTATTACATCTTTATCCAGTATAATAATTGGTGTTTCTGTAAAAGATCGGATTACACATTGGAACCCATTCGCTGAAGATGTTTTTGGAATAAAGGCTGCTGATATTATGGGGAAACAGTTTTGTAACTCGGGGATAAAATGGGACTGGGAAATTATTTATGAAGCCATAGGGAAAAGTGTAATATATGAAAAAAGCATAAGAGTGGATGAGCTGAGATTTGAAAAAGCTGATGGAAACAGGGGGATTTTAGGCCTTAATATAAATCCTCTTAAGCGGGGTGGAGATGTTCTGGAAGGCTTTCTGATTCTGGGAAGAGATATAACAGAGCGTAAAATTATTGAAGGTCAGATTCTCCAGTCCAGTAAGCTTGAAGCAATAGGCCAGCTTGCAGCGGGGGTTGCTCATGAAATAAATTCTCCGTTACAATATGTGGGCGACAATCTTAAATTTTTAAATAAATCATTTGTCGGGCTTTTAAATCTATTAGATATTTTTGAAAGAGTTTCGGAAAATATAGACAACCGTGATTTATGCCATTTGGCATTGAAAGATGCTAAAGAGCTCAGTGAAACAATTAAATTTCCCTTTCTCATTGAGCAGATGCCTAAAGCTCTTGAACAATCTCTCGATGGAGTAAGTAGGGTTTCAAAAATAGTCAAGTCCATGAAAGCATTCTCTCATCCCGGAACCGGAAGTAAAATGCCTGCAAATATCAATAAATCAATAGAGAATACAGTGACAGTATCGCATAATGAGTGGAAATATGATTGTGAACTGCAACTGGATCTTGATGAGACACTTCCGGAAGTGCCGTGTTTTGAATCTGAACTGAATCAGGTAATACTTAATCTCATAGTCAATGCAGCTGATGCACTACGGGAAGCAAAAGCAAATACCGAATCCTCCCCGGGAGTGATAAAAATAAGTACATCATATGATGACAAATATGCTGTTATAACGGTTGAAGATAATGGATCAGGAATTCCGGATAAGATTAAAAATAGAATATTTGATCCATTTTTTACAACAAAAGAAGTCGGTATGGGGACAGGGCAGGGACTGCCTATATCTTATTCAATTATAGTTGAAAAGCATGGCGGATTGTTGTACTTTGAGAGTGAGCAGGGTAAAGGAACAACTTTTTTTATTAAACTTCCAATAGATGGCGAGGCTGATGGGTTTTGAGTATTGCAATTTTATTTGTAGATGACGATGAAAGGCTTATAGAAGGTATAAGTCGTCTCCTTATACTGGAGAGAAGCGATATTAATTTCGACACTGCATTTTCTGGTGAAGAGGCTCTTGAACTTCTTGAAACAAAAACGTATGATGTCATTGTTTCTGATCAAAAAATGAAAGGTATAAGCGGGCTTATTCTGCTCAGTCTTGTAAGAGAAAAATACCCTGATATGAAGAGGCTGATGTTTTCCGCTCAGGTACATGAAGAAGTTTTTCAGGAAGCTGAATCATTAGTTCATAAATATATTTCAAAACCTTGTGATCTTGAAGAGTTAATGTCGGAGATAGATAAAATTTTTAAATAAAACTATCCGGTATTTCCAGGTACTTCGTCATTTGTTTTTCTCACCAGGAGAAATGAAGAGCGTGAGAATGCGGGATTTATAGAATGATGAGTAAGAACGTCAAAATGAAAATTTTATAGAGGAGTTTTTTAATGAGCCGGATACTACTCGTTGACGATGAAAACAATATTCTCGAAGCCTATAGCCGAAACTTAAGCGATGAATTCGAGGTGTCTATGGCGAATTCGGGTGATGCGGCGATTGAATTGATAGGTAAAGAAAAACCTTTCCACGTTATAGTTTCAGATTACAAAATGCCTAAAATGAATGGAGTTGAACTGCTTGAGAAGGTAAGAAATATATCCCCTGATACAATTCAGATAATGCTCACCGGACAGGCTGACATGGAAGGGATAATTAACCTTATAAACAAAGGAAAAATTTTCAGATTTCTTACAAAACCATGTTCAACGGAAGATCTTGTCTATACGTTAAAAGATGCCCAGCGGCAATATGAACTTGTTTCAGCAGAGAAAGAACTGTTGGGTAAAACATTGGGAGGGAGTATTAAAGTTCTTGTCGATCTTCTTGCTCTTGCCAAGCCTCAGGCATTTAATAAAACTCAGAAAATAAGAAAACTTGCCGGATATCTCTATAGTGATATCGATATTGAAAATAAATGGCAGATTGAAATCGCAGCAACTCTTTCGCAGATGGGTTGTGTTACAATCCCCGATGATGTATTGAAAAAAGTATATAAAGGTCTGACTCTTTCGGAAAATGAAAGTGTAATGTTTTTAAGCCATCCTGCAATCGCAGCAGATATGATAAAGGGAATCCCTCGTCTGGATAAAATAGCGGAGATAATCAGATACCAGGAAAAAAAATATGATGGCAGCGGTTTTCCCTCAGATGATGTCAGGGAAGATGAAATACCGGTTGGTTCCCGTATACTAAAAATTGCACTCGATTATGATAAGGCTCTGACAGGCGGTGTGGAGAGTGAAAAAGCTCTTCTCGATATGCGTAAAAAAATTGGATTTTATGATCCTTTTTTCCTTTCAATCGCTGAGAAGAAATTTATTCAGATTGGCACATCGAAGAAGAGCTTTGTAAACAAGGAAATTCCGGTAGAGGATCTGGTTGAGGGGATGTATCTGACAGAAGACCTTGTATCTTCGTCTGGTGTTATTATTGGGACAAGGAACCAGAAAGTTACACTTGCTCTGATCGTCGCAATAACAAATTACTCGAGAAATTATCAGCTTAAGGATAAAATAAAGATAATTGATGTTGTTAAGTGATTTTTAGCAGATCAGTCTGTTGTGGCATTTATTTTCAGATCTTTTAGTTAACTGCCGGTCTCATTAATATTTGAACATGCTGTGTCCGGCCCCCCGGCTCGTGTTATCCTGCAGCTTTATGATATTTTCTGGAACTACTTTCCATCATATCCTGCAATACTGTCATTCCCGACAGCATACAAAAAAAATTTCATACTTCAAAAAAATTTATTTTCACTGGTTGACGGTTTTTGCATTATTTTATATATTTATAGTATAAAATAATTAGCACTCAACTCGTTAGAGGGCTAACAACTCAAGGAGGTTTATTATGAAATGGAGCTTAAAAAAAAACGAAGAGAATAATTCTTCTCCTTTAGATCTATTTCATCGGAAAATGGACACAGTTTTTGATGACTTCTTTTCATTAAAATCAACTTCTCTGTTTGATTCTCAATGGCTTCCAAAGGTGGATGTGGATGAATCTGACAAAGAATTTCTCATTTCAGCAGAATTGCCTGGCATGGATGAAAAGGATATATCAATTACGCTGGAAAAAAATATTTTAACCATTTCCGGAGAAAAAAAGTCTGAGAAAGAAGAAAAAAATGAAAAAATCAATACCTATTATACAGAGCGTCATTATGGCTCTTTTAGCAGGTCGATTAGTTTGCCTGAGCAAATAAAATCAGACAAGGTAAAAGCAAAATTCAAAAAAGGCATTCTCTCAGTTGTAATCCCAAAGGATGAAAAGGCTGAGAAAAAAAGAATTGAGATAGAGGTTCATTGATACATGATTAGGAGGTAATATTATGTTTACAACATATGATATTTTTGATGATGTTTTTAAACTGAGAAGCATGGTTGATGATTTTTTTAAAGATAATCCTGCCTCACGAAACAGGGCGTTAGAGTATCCTTATGCAAATGTCTTTGAAAAAAATGATCAGCTTGAAATAAGAGCTCTGGTTCCGGGAGTTGTCAAAGAGGATTTGAAGATAGAGCTCAATAATAATAACGTGGTCATAGAGGGGACTCGAAAAAATGACACCGTCGACAAACCTTATATAAGAAAAGAACGAACATTTGGTACATTTAGCAAGACCATAAGGCTACCCTATGCAGTTAAACAGGATGCCATAAATGCATCTCTTAAAAACGGGATTTTATCTGTCACTCTCGAGAAGAGTGAAGAGGCAAAGCCTAAAAAAATAGAAATTCAGTAAAGGAGGTATAGTCATGACACATGATGTTCAGAAAATATCAGAAAGAAGTCACAGCGATGAGAGAGTGATTGTACCTGTGGCAGATATATATGAAACTGAAAATGAATATGTCATTACAATGGATATGCCGGGAGTAGAAAAAGCTGATGTTGATATTCTTATAGATAAAAATGACCTTACAATACAGGGAACAACTTCAGCAGATGCGATTGAAACCGAAGATCTGCTGTACAGTGAATATCAGCTTTATAATTACAAACGCAATTTTATTGTGGGTAATGACATAGAGAGTGGTAAAGTAAATGCAGCAATGAACAATGGAGTTTTAGAAATAACTCTTCCAAAAAAAGATGAAGTAAAGCCCAAAAAAATAGAGATAACTATTGATTGAGAAGTTTCTCTTCATTCAGAGTCTGTTTAATACAGACTCTGAAATTATCGAACTTTATGGTTACCCTGTTTGATCCGCCCGTCCCTGACGGGCAGACCCTGGGCGTTCGTCCTGGTCGGCTTACTGGAAAGAGGGAGGGGAGCTGCCTGAAATTGACCTGACAGTACCAGCCGACTCCGTAATTACAAGGAGAAGCCTCTCTCGACGCTGCAATCTTTTGAAGATAACTGCAGCCTGAACTTATCATATTGCATACAACATTAAAATGCCTGCCTTGCCGCATCCCAAATCTTCAAGTGTCCTGCCTCACTGAATCCGATAACCTCCGTCTTGTAGAATCAGTTATTTTCTGTATCACCTCCTGTTGTTATCATTGATCTTATTGATGCTCCCCTGTTATTTAGAACCCCTGTCAATTTGTCGGGTGAGAAATCTGCTGTTACATTTATTTCCCGTAGAGACGCACAGCCGTGCGTCTCATTTCGTTGATTGTCCAGCAGGCCGGATGAGGGCTTTAAGTTCAGGTGGTGGAAACCTGTTTTACGAGATACCGGTATTTCCTGCAGTAACCTCTACACATGTGAGATATTGATGTCTATAAAATGTCAGCAGCACTATCGCACAAATAAAAAAAGCCGGGCTCCCACCCGGCTTCTCATATCAGTAAAAAACGTACTGTTCCTAAATTCTATTTTTTAAATCTCATGTCCACAGATCCGCCGTGTTTGTCGTCGAAGCCTTCACATTCTGACATGATCATTACAGGCTGTCTCGCAGCTGAAAGCGACTCCTCATCGAGAAGCTGAAATGTTGTATGTCTCATGAATGTCTCAACAGAAGTTCCTGATGAGAATCTCGCGGCGCCGCCTGTGGGCAGGATGTGATTGGTTCCCGAGTAATAGTCTCCCACAGCAACAGGAGCGTATCGCCCGAGAAAGAGTGAACCCACATTTCGTATTCGGTCTATGTACTCAAGGGGATTATCCACCATGAACTCCATGTGTTCAGGGCCGTATTTATTGCTGAAATCTATTGCCTGATCAAGGTCATCGGCAACCAGTATGAGTCCCGCATTTGTAATGGATGTCTTCTTTATCTCGTGTCTGCCCCGGCCTGAATTGATATCCTCATTCACTTCCTCTTTTACCTGGAGTGCCAGTTTCTCTGAAGTTGTCACAAGGACTGCAATTGCCCTCTCCTCGTGCTCTGCCTGAGAGAGAAGATCCCATGCTACCCATTTCGGGTCTGACTTTTCATCGGATATAATCAGTACTTCACTTGGCCCTGCCATGGAGTCTATCTGTATTACGCCCATGCTGAACAGATAGGTCTTTGCAGCAGTGACGAAGATGTTTCCCGGGCCTACGATGATATCGCATTTCTGCAGGTTTTCCGATCCGAAGGCTGCAAGGGCAATTCCCTGTGCTCCTCCTGACTTGATTATATTGGTCACACCCAGTTCCTTGCATATGGCAAGAATGATATCGGGTATCTTTCCTTCTTTGTTTGGAGGGGTAATCACCGTAATGTTCTCGCATCCCGCGATCTGTGCCGGGATGACTCCCATGAGAACAGATGACGGATATGACGCCTTTCCACCGGGAACGTAAATTCCGGCGCTCTCAATTGCCTGATGAGTGATACCCCGTGTTATTCCGTTTCGGGTGTATATTGAATTTTCTTTGAGCTGTCGTCTGTGAAATTCCTCTATGTTAGCCTTTGCCTCAAGAAATGATTCAAGGACTTCGGCAGGTGTATTTCTATGTCCCTCATCGATTTCTTCTTTGCTTGCATAAACAGAATGGAGTCTTACTCCGTCAAATTTTTCAGTATAGTTTATTACCGCTTCTTCACGGTTCTTCTTCACATCATTGACAATGGGGACTACGGTATCAATCATGATTGAACTGAAGTCCTCTCCAAATCGATTGAAGAGCAGATCCAGATCCTCGGTGCCCAGCTCATTTAACTTCTTTACGGGTATCATCAGTCTCTCCTTGTTTATAAGAATTTATGCAGAGGCATACAACATTTCTGAAGCTGTTTAAAATGTCAAGTTTTTAGGAGCTTCATTTTTTTTATGTATTACAGAGATGTCTATACACAATATATTTACAACTCCCAGACTGTCACAGAATTTTTTCGATATTGTGACGCATTTACTTCCTGTTGCCAGTGATATATAGGGCTCTGAAAGATAAATCCCGGCTGCATTTTTTAAATTAAAATAGTATTCCTTGTGTGACTGATCAGTACCCGGTTCATCGGGGCTGAATATTCTGCTTCTCCCCGGCTTCATCAGGCTGCGGTTTGCTATTGTTCGGCTGATCTGGATCCCTTCGGTATTTAAAATATAGAGACATTCCATGTCGCAGAATCTGGCCAGGATATTTTCAAGCACATCCTGGTACATATAGTTCTCACCGACCTTAATTTCTGATATAATTGAATCCATCACACGGTCGTAATGCGACAGGGTCATCTTTCTCTTCAGGGCCGCATCAGACCTTGATCTGATCAGCCCCTTATAGACATCACCGATTGTTTCCGGGAGATTTTCTCTGCTGTGCCGGTCAATTAAAGCGGGGCGGCCGAAGTAGAATCCCTGGAAGATATCAGCATCAAGTTCCAGAGATTTTACAGCCTCACTGACCGTTTCCACTCCTTCTGCAATTACCAGCGAACCCGTGTTATGGGAAAGTCTTATGAGAGATCTCGCCGTCTCCTGCTTGAAAAAATATGATTCAATGTTTTTTATGATCGATCTGTCGAGTTTGACACTATCGGGCTTGAGCAGTAGTATTCTGTCCCAGTTGGAGAATCCTGAACCGAAGTCATCAACTGCAATGAGAAAGCCCTGACTCTTGTATTCATCGACGAAGTTCTTCAGAAGATCTGTGTCTCCGATTGCAGATTCCAGTATTTCTATTATAATATTTCCCGGGTCAATATTGTACTTCTTCACCGCTTTCAGGAAGTGCCTGGAACCGTAGGCCTGTTCAATCACCGAGTTGTCGATGTTGATCGACAGCATGAGATTTTTATTCCTCTTATGCATGGGAGCAAATGACTTCAGCGCAGTTTTGCGGAAAAGCCTGTCAAGCTCAAGCAGAAGTCCAAATCTTTCAGCTTCCTCTATGAGCATTAGCGGGGAGATTCTTTCCCCCGTAATAGGATTAATGCCTCTTGACAGGGCCTCAAATCCTATTACCTCTTTCTTCCTCACAGAGACCAGAGGCTGAAAGAGGGAGGTAACCAGCTCATTCTCTATTATTTCGTCAATACTTAATATTTTTTTCGTCATATGGGTTTGTCTGCTTTATTTATCATGTGAACCATCATCGTATGATAGTATAATTTATAAACCTGATTATGAAGAAACAATGAATAGAGGGATTTAGTTTACATATATTTAAAAAATTTTATGCAAAAATCTTGACTCTGAGTATGTCGGGGATTAATGAGATGTATAGTCTGATATGAAGAGGAGTTATTATGAAAATCGCCATTGCTCAGATCAATCCCATTATCGCAGACATTGACGGAAACCGTAAAAAGATAATTGAATATATACAGAGGGCCGATGAGGAGAATGCCGATATTACGGTATTTCCCGAGCTGTCAACTATCGGATATCCTCCCATGGATCTTCTTGAAAACAGGAAACTCGTTGAGGATAATCTTAAATCTCTCAAAATAATAAAGGAATTTTCACGAAATGTCAATACTGCGGCAGTAGTGGGCTACGTGGATTATGACAGGAACAATCCTCCCATGCTTTTTAATTCTGCTGCAGTGATACAGAAGGGTGAGGTGATATTCACTCAGAACAAGACCCTTCTTCCCGGATACGACGTATTTGATGAATACAGATATTTTTCTCAGGCAGAGCAGCACGGCGTATTTGACATGTGCGGCAGTAAAATCGGAATTACCATCTGTGAGGATATCTGGGCGGCGCTGAAAGAGGATAACAGCAGGTTCATGGAGCAGCGCAGATATGATGTTGATCCTGTGAGTATTCTTGCAGAAAAGGGAGCTGGTGTTATAATCAATCTCTCATCCTCTCCCTATGTGAAGGGCAAGAGGAGTGCGCGTATTGAGATGCTCTGCGAAACAGCGGTCAAACACTCCTTATCGATAGTCTATGCAAATCAGGTGGGAGGAAACGACAGCCTGATCTTCAGCGGGTCGAGCATGTTCATAAACAGCAGCGGTGAGGTTCATGCCTGTGGAGAGAGTTTTGCCGAGGACCTTCTCATCGCTGATCCTGAGGGGGAGGGGAGCGTGACCTGTGAGGTCGATGACCTTGAGGATATAAGACGGGCGCTCATTCTCGGACTTTCTGATTACATGAAGAAATGCGGATTTTCCAAAGCTGTGCTGGGACTCAGCGGCGGAATTGATTCTGCACTGACAGCCGCAATCGCATGTGAGGCTCTGGGCCCGGAAAATGTAAGAGGGATTACCATGCCCTCTCATTACTCATCATCGGGTTCTGTTGATGATTCCTATGAGCTTGCCCGGAATCTCAATATGCAGATTGATACAATCCCCATAAGGAATCTATTCGACCAGTTCCGAAAGGATCTCTTTCCTGTATTCGAAGGCATGGCAGAGGATGTGACCGAGGAAAATATTCAGGCCAGAATACGGGGCCTGTTATTGATGTCTGTGAGCAATAAGACCGGCGCCATGGTGCTCACTACAGGAAATAAATCCGAGTCTGCAACAGGCTATTCAACTCTCTACGGCGACATGTGCGGCGGACTTGCCGTAATATCCGATCTGCCCAAGACTCTGGTCTATGAACTGTCGGATCATATAAACAGGAGCGCAGGAAGGGATGTTATTCCCCGGGCAATAATAGACAAGGCCCCCTCTGCCGAGCTCAGGCCTGATCAGACAGATCAGGACAGCCTCCCTCCCTATGAAATATTAGACGGAATACTGGAACTCTATATAGAACAGAGGCTCAGTGCCGATGAGATTATCGGGAGAGGATATGACAGGGAGACAGTTGATTTTGTGCTGCGTCTTGTAAACCTGAGCGAGTATAAGAGATTTCAGGCTGCGCCGGGACTTAAAGTTACATCAAAGGCGTTCGGCACAGGGAGGAGGATCCCCCTGGCCAAGAGACTGGTGCCCTGATTATATCTGGGGGAAGTACTGTTCCACCAGTCTGAAGTTCTTCTGAACGTTCTCTTTGCCTGTGATCATTCCCATATGTCCAGGGAGGAGAATTTCTATATCCAGCTTCGATATCTTCCTGATGCTCTCCTTGAGTTTCGCCGGGCTGCCTCCGGGAAAGTCCACCCGTCCGAAGCTGCTGTCAAAAATCAGATCTCCGCAGACCATGGTCTTCTTCTCTGCCCAGTATATGCATACCGATCCGGGAGAATGACCCGGTGTGTGAAAGATCTGGAGTTCTGTGTCTCCCACCTTCCAGATTCCCTCCTCAAGAACAACGTCGAAGTCTATTTTAGGGAAGGGCATGTTGAACATCTGAAAGAATAGAGGGCCCTCTTTTTTAAAGAATTCTATTTCGTCTTTATGCATCACTGTCTTTGCACCCTTTTCAATGTATGACATCGTTCCCTCGAAGTGATCGGGGTGACAGTGGGTGTTTACAAGATATTCTACATTCTCAGGATCGACTCCGTCATCCTTCATCTGCTTCTGGTGTACATTTATCCGGTTCTTCAGTCCCGGATCAAAGAGTATGTTCAGCGGTGCACCGAAAAAGAAAGTGTTGCAGTTATTCTCGAATCCTTCTTTCCATATATATGCGTATACGCCGTCTGTTACTTTCATATCTGTCTCCTGTTCTTTTTCTTTTATGTCAGGCCGGTACGTCTTTGTTTGATAATATGTGAATGTGGGCCTTTTCATCTATTGCCGGAATTCTCATGAATTCCTCTTCTAATTTTTCTTTGATGGAATGGGGAGTTTCCGAGACCGCTACCACTCTCAGCCTGTTGTAGCCCTTTGAATCTCTTTCCTCAAGACCGTGACTGACGATCCGGGGCAGATCTCCAACTCTTAGTTTTTCGGCTTCAGCAATATATATCAGCAGCCGCTCTCCTATGAGAATTCTTTTCCGGATTGTGATATCATCTGTGATCTCATAATTATCGGTGATGTCAATGCGGCTGAATACACTCTCCTCACAGCCGCAGCCGAGAATATTTACTGCGAAGTCCTTTATCTCTGAATTAGTCATCGGTTTTTCCACGTGGTATTTTATTAATGATTCAGACAGGAGAAATTCTCCTGTCTGAATGTTTCTGTAGGTTCAGATTCTTAACTATTAGAAAGAATCATCAATCATTTTTTTTAAAATCTCGTCTTCATTTTCATCGTAGAAGGATTCTTCCAGCAGGTCCTTCACTTCAAATATTCTATCCAGCCTGTAAACGTTTCTCAGGTCTGCTTCAATAAATTTCAGCTCATCGTCCAGTTCATGAAAGATGTCTCCGGCTTCATTCATCAGCCTGACCTTTTCAATACTGACAAGTCTTTCCTGGTGGAATTTAATTTTTGCCTCGCCTGAAATTTCCAGTCTGTCAGAGCTTTCTGTCTTTCTGGCTATGTAGAGAGGCCTGTTTGCATCTCTGTAATTCTGCGGAGATGTACCATTTTTCTTTATTGCCGCTGTTCCAGGAAAACTAATTATCATAATGTTCCTCCTTTTACAGTTTTATGTCTCATTAGCTGTTATAATTATCGGAGAAAAGAAAAAAAGCTTAAGTAAAATACTTTAAAAAGTTCTAAAATACTGGATTATTTTTTAGAGCATTTTTCTATGGCTATGCCTGTTATTATCAGCATGAGTCCCGCAATAGTTGATATTTCTATGGTCTCTTCTACTAATATTGAGATAAGAAAGAGTGAGATAAAGGGGCTGAGAAATATGAGACTTCCGATGGCGGCAGTGGAGGAGGTGTATCTCATGGCCAGAGACCAGAGTACAAATGTTATTCCCATCTCGAAGAGCCCTATGTATATCCCGCCCGCAAGGGCCGGTCCTGAGGGAATTCGCAGGCTTTCTGTCAGGACATTGTAGATCAGTATATATATGAATCCAAAAATGAAATTTATGAAGAGCTTCACTGTCTCATCCCTGTTGTCCCGGGCATTGAAGAGCCAGAAGAGGGCCCATATGACAGAGCTTGAGAGTGCAAGTGTCACTCCGAAGGGATTTGAGAAGTGGAGGGACGAAATATTTCCTCCTGTTGCTATTATCATCACACCGAAGAAGCTTACGAAGACTGAAAACAGCGTCAGTGCTCTGACCCTCTCTCTGAGAATGGGAATTGACAGGAGCACCAGCATAATGGGCCATACGTAGTTCAGTGTCATGGCCTCCTGTGCGGGAAGTATTGAGTATGCCTTAAACAGTATTATATAATAGAGAAAGGGGTTGAGAAACCCAAGCAGTGCGGAGTTCAAAATTTCTCTGAGGCTCTGAGCCCCGGCGATTCTGATTTTTTTTTGCAGAATTATGATTACAGTCAGAGCCGTCAGTGATGTGAGGGATGCGTAGAATAAAAGCAGTGCGTAATCGATCCGTGCAAGAGTAATCTTAAAGGCCGATGCTACAGTGGACCAGAAGAGAATTGCTGTGAGGGCGTAAATATAAGCTTTCTTCTGATTTTTCACAGCGGCTTTCCTTTTCTTTTATCTGGTCTGCAGCGACAGGTCCTGAACCGTCTCTGAAAGACTTTTAGTCTCCGGCGAGGATAATGTCAAGATAAGTGCAGGGGGAGGCGGTAGAATTCTGAAGTTTAAATCTTTCAGTACTCCCTGTATTCAGGGTGACATGTTGGAGATGTATAAGTTTTTAGAGGTTAGATTCAGTCGTGCACACTACTATTTAGGATTTGTGTATTTTTGGTTAATTAATGACAGTTTTATATGTAAATCTGCTTTTATTATTGATATTATTGAAATTCTTCTCTCTTATTGTCTTTCAAAAAAATAAAAGGAAGGAAATATGAAAGTAAAAAAATTATTTATTTCTCTCGTGATTTTAGCCGTAATTTCTCCGCTATTTGCGCAAAACTATCCCATGAGAGCATGGAACTGGTCTGCGGCCCGTTTGACTTTTAAAGCTCCCACAGCTCTGAAAGTTACTAAAAGTACTCCAACCTATTTTTCCGGAACATGGGGGGCAATGGGTTTTTCAATTATTCCTTCAAAAGATAAAAATCTGGGAGCCTCTCAGGTAGCCTGGCAGTCATACCAGGGTAATGTTCAGACTACACAGAAGCAGGTAACTGCTAAAAGACGTGTTAATCTGGGCCAGGGACTGAAGGGGTATGCAATTTTCGGCAAAGGTTATCAGAATAACAAAGCTGTAAAATTTGTCTATCTCGGGCTGATAGATCCAAGGTCTCCCCATAATTATTCAGTAAGCTGGGTATGGTACAGCACTCCTAAGTATGATCATGTTTACGATGATATGAGCTATAAAATGGCTAAATCTTTCAGAAAGTTTTAAATACTGTATTAAATGAATCTCTATCTCTTTTTGTCTCAGCTTTATAAAAGCACAGAAATGAAGAAGAGGTAGAGGTTCTCCGAACAAGGGGCTTCAGCCCCTTGTCTCCGCGTAGAGATACTAAATTAATTCACAATAATCATTATTGCTCCAATAATCATAGCCGCAGTAGCGATAAGTCTTCTCTTCAGATTCTCGTCACGAAAATAAAACCCTCCGATTAAGACTGCGAAGAATACCGAAATTCTTTTAATAGAAAGTACCAGTGCAACCGGTGCAATCTTAACAGCCATGATGTATGAATATCTGTAGGTAATCGTCAGCAGTGCAAGCAGTGCAATTAATTTCCATGAATGGTTAATTGTTTTTTTCAGATTGAAATTACGTGAACAAAGAACTGCAATAACGAGAAATATTACAGCGAAGAATAAATGCTGAAAGGCGAAAAGCGCATCTAAAGGAAGCCTGAAATTCTTCAGAAGAGCCTTGTCCAGAATAGAGGTAGCAGTGAAAATCACAAGAGCAGACAGCACGTAGTAATTTCCTTTTCTGCTGAACATTTTTCTGGCCGGTTCTGCAGCTTCTTCAATGCCTTTGAGCTGAAGTATATAAGTTCCTGCAAGAAGCAGAACCATGCCGAATATTTCAACCAGCTTCAGCGATTCACCCAGAATGAGAAATGCAAAGAGGGCAACGAGTCCGGTTGTCACGACGAGCATGGGCAGGGCTTTACTTATTTCAAGATGCTTTATGGCCTGCATGACGCAGAGGAATGCAGCTGCGGCCAGAAGAGATTTGATAAATAAGACTCCCAGAGACAGTGATGAAACGGCAGCATAATCTACAAAGAAGAAAAACGGCACAGCGATGATGAGGTTGAAGAGAGAGAGAAGAACGGCCATTGGCAGGGCATTCTCTTTTATAAGAATTTTTTTTTCGAGAACCGCTGCTGCAGCTGAGAAAATTGCAGAGATAAGAGCAATAATATACCAATCCATTGTTTACAGATCCTTCATGATTTTGACAGTTTCTAAAATCATATGATAGAGCAGCTTTTTTTGTAAACATTTTTTGTCTTTCCCTGTTATGGCAGGTGATGAGAAACTCTGTGAATATTTTAAAATTACCTGAATTCTGCTTGAATCTGAAATGAAGAGTTTAATATTGGCAGATCAAGGGAGAATAGAAATGATCAGACTGGAAGATGTATCACTGAATATATATGAGAGCAGCAGGCAGATTCTATCGGGCATAGACTGGCATATTAAAGAGGGGGAGAACTGGATACTCTTCGGCAGAAACGGCTCAGGCAAGACCAAGCTGCTGGAGGTTGTCACGGGTTATCAGTTTCCATCCCGGGGAGCGGTCTTTCGTTTCGGTATAGGCCAGAGCGGCGGAGATATAAGGGAAGTCCGCAGGAGAATGGGGTATGTGAGCAGTTCTCTTCGGGAGAAGTTCTCAATAAACGAGAGGTTAATCGATGCCGTCCTCAGCGGATTCTATGCCTCAATCGGTCTCTACAGGGAGCCGACAGCCGCTGATGTAGAGAGGGCATCGGCGCTTCTCTGTGATGCCGGGCTCGGAGGCCGGGAGAGTGAACGCATTGGAGTGCTTTCCGACGGGGAGAAGCAGAGAGTACTCATGGCAAGGGCTTTGATTAGTGAACCTGAAATTCTTATCTTCGATGAGCCCACAATGGGACTGGATATTCTTGCCAGGGAGGAGCTTCTCGATTCCATTGAAAAAATTACGGCGGGCAGCAGAGTATCTATAATATACGTGACTCACCACGTGGAGGAAATACGGCCACTTTTTGAAAAAATATTTATTATCGATGACGGCCGGTGCTTTTATAACGGAGAGGTGAAAGCCGCTGTGGAGGGAGGAGTATTCTCCTCACTGTTTAACAGCAGTCTGGAAATCTTTACAAGAAGCAGCAGGTATTATTCAATCCTGTCCTAGAGACCTATTCTTCCTGTCTGAAAAATAGGGGATCAATATGCTTCAGATCGAATTTCTTTTCCAGTCTGCCTGTACCGGAACAGGAAAATCCCGGTTTCCTCCACGGCTCGTTGCCCTCTATCTCGATGGGGATCCCGCTTAGAAGTTCTGTTGTATCGTATTCGTTTATCTCAACAATTTTTTCTTTCATATATAATTGGGCAGATGAAACAGACTAATGTTACGGGGAAATAAAATATTTTATTTATCAGGTTCTGGCCCGGGCAGAGCTGATGTTAATCTGCAGCTGCAGTAAGGTAATCTGAAGCTGCAGTTGAAGCTTCCAGTCAGTCCTCCTGCGGATCCAGACTGAGTTTCCCTGACATTTCACTTACTTTGATTTCTATTATGTTTACGGCTCCGGTCTCCTCTTCTGTGACAGGATCGTGGTCTACTCTTGATGCGTATTTCTTCATGAAATCCTCGAGAACTTCTTTCTTCGACAAAGGAGGCCTTTCCCTGAAGAAGTATGGACCAGAATCTCATAGTAAAGGAGCACGCTTTTTCTTTCCCGTAGAGGTTTCCGGCAGAGCTTATTTCGAAGCAGACCTGGGGATTTTCCTTAATGTTTTCGATTTTGCGCCCTTTTAATCCCGTGTGTATATATATACAATCATTTTTATATACGTAATTCACAGGAGTGATATAGGGTATATTGCCGCTTCCTGATGTCGCAAGTCGGCCGTATACGCCCGGCTCGAGCATTTTTCTGCACTTCTCTTCTGATATCAATTCTACCGGCATAT
>CAYNFB010000032.1:0-16473 GCA_964396355.1 uncultured Leptospirales bacterium
AATGATAGATCTTCACTGCCATACAACAGCTTCCGACGGTATAAAGACTCCTTCTGAACTTATAGACTATGCAGTGGAATGCGGTGTAACGGTACTTGCTGTTACTGATCATGACACTGTGGGGGGCATTGAAAGGGCCATCGAACATGCGGCGCCACTGGATTTTACTCTGATTCCGGGAATAGAATTCAGTATAGATTATAAAGAAGGCTCCTTCCATCTCGTTGGACTCAACATCAATCACCTCTATGAACCTCTTGAAAAAAAATCTCTTCACCTGAAACAGGTGAGGGACAGCAGAATATACAGAATAATAGATGATTTGATGGATCACGATATTCACATTCCCGTTGAGGACGTGCTTGCAGAAAGTGCAGGCGGTGCAATGGGGCGTCCTCACGTGGCTCGTACTCTGATTAAACACGGATATTCTAAAAATATGAACGAGGTATTTAAAAATTACCTTGTAAAGGGAAAACCCGGATACGTCAGGAAGGAGAGAATTGCCCTTGATGAGGCGGTGTCTCTTATTAAGGGGGCAGGAGGAATTCCCATAATTGCTCATCCCGTCTCCATTCACTTTTCAGATTTTGATGATTTCGACCGTAAGCTTAAAGGCTTTATGGACTGCGGAGTTGAAGGCATCGAGGTCTATGCCTCGATGCATAAACCTTCAGAGGTGAAACAGTTCAGGGAGCTTGCTGAAAAATACGATCTCCTCATGTCCGGAGGAAGCGACTATCACGGAGATAAGAACGAGAAGCTGGGCTACTATCTTCCTGACGTTCCTATACCCGTGGAAATACTTGATAGAATCCTCCCCTGAGTGCAGATTGATGCCTGTTTATTTTATTACAGGCATCAATGTTTTTCATCAATGATGCCTTTCAGCTCCTCTGCTATTCCCTTGAGGCTTTCATAACTTGTATGTAGAGATTCTGCACTTCTGGTGTTTTTCTGGACGAGATCGTTTGTGTTTTCAATGGATTTTTCTATCTCCTGAATTGCAATGGCCTGTTCAGATGAAGCATCTTTTATGAATTCAGATCTTTCATGGACTTTCCGGTTCCGGTGAATCATATCTCCCTGTATGTCCTTCTGGGCGGAGATAATCTTCATTGTGTCTGCCGCCTTTGTCTGGACTCTGTGAAGATTGTCGCTTAACTCTCCAATCATCAGCACTATCTTTTCTATGATTGACCTGGAGAACTCCACATCGCTTCTCCCTACATCAATGAGATCTTTTATCTTCTTGAGCTCACTCGATGAATTGTCTGCAAGTTTCCCGATTTCATCTGCAACAACTGCAAACCCTCTGCCGTGTTCACCGGCCCTTGCAGCTTCGATGGAGGCATTGAGAGATAGAAGGTTTATTTTGTCAAAAAAATCGTCTATTATTTCAGCAATGGTCTGCATATTATCAGAATTAATTAGTGTTCTCTTGTTTACTTCGTTAAGCTCGCCTGATGATACCTTACCGTGTGATGACATCTCTGCGATTGAAATAAACTCCTGCTGTAAATCTTTTCCGAAGAGGCTGAGATTATCTATTATTTCAGACAGCGAGTTTATGCTGCCGCTCAGCTCGTTTACAGAATCGTTCTGGTCTTTTGTAGCCAGTACAACACTGTCTGTAGAAGATGATATTTCTTCTATAGATGCAACAAGCTCTTCGATTGTGGCCGCTTCAGTCTGTATATTCAGGAATATATCTGCGATGGCAGTATCCGTAGTGCTAATTGATTCGGTCAATTCGTTATAGGATTTGCGGATAGCGTTGACGAGCTCCATTATCTTTTGATTTTTTTCATTACTTTTCTCTGTTTCCTCTCTGCTCATGATTAGTGAAATGTTCAGAGATCTTATTGTCACAATGGAGACTGCATAGAGAAGGAGTAAAGCCCCTATGCTCATGATAGTTCCTCTGATGACTATTTCGCTTATTGCTTCCGGTGTTGCTGTTACTGTTTCAATGTTAAATCGCAAATAATTTAAAACAAGACCGGCAGTAAGGAGCAGAGATACTGAGATATGTGTCCAGGTTTTCGAAAAAACCACAGCAAGAAGCATTGTGGGAAAACCGAAAAATACAACAGTTGTTAGAGCAATTTCCGGTGAACGCATACTGCTTGCTAGAAGAATAATTGATGTCTGAAATATTACGATGATTACACCTGCAATTCGTGCTCTGCCTTTTATTATGAGATACATAACAATTAGAGAGGAAAGGCATGACGTGCCGGCACTTGATGCCAGAGTGAGGAGTGATACCTTGTTGAAATTAATGAAAAACATGGCGGACATCATCATGAAAAAGAAGAGCGCCAGGTAGAAGAGAAACTTTGTAAATGATTTTGTAAAATAATCCTCTTCGGTATATTTCGAGAGCAGTATGGAATCAAATTTTCTAAATATATGCATATGATTTTCCCCGGAATTTTACGCAGGTTTATCTATTAATAATAATCGGAGAATATTATTCTCCGATTATTATTTTGTTTAATAGAATGTTTTTTATATAATAAACCGGCGATCTTTTTTTTATAAAGAATAATCTTTACTTATGTGCTGATTTTACAAATGTCAAACCTTTTGTATTCGTGAAAGTTAAAAAAGAGTGAATTCGGAATCAGGTGTATTTCTCTGAACGCCGTTCTGCTGGATCGGGATTTTTCAATGATGATGACTATAAAGAACTCAATGAAATGAAACTGAACGCCTTTCTGCATAAGCCCTATCACGCTGTGCTGCTGAGCAGGACTATTTCCGAGGTCCTTGGTGAAAATTCGTAGAGGTCATGCCGTATAGTTTAAGATAGAGCTTTGTGCCTGGTTTGGCAGTACCGGTGTAGTTATTATTTTGTTCCGGATATTTTTGGTCGGCAGGAGACTTCCAGTCTCCCGAGAGTATCAGAGACGAATCAGTTTGGATGGCTCACTGACCGATTTATCATATGTAAATACAGAAAAATCAATGCCGCAAAAAAGGCTGTTCTGAAATATTCATGAAGCGGACTGGAAGTTAATGATGGGAACCGTTATTAAATAATACAGTGAGTATAGACCGCCCGCAGGGCGGTCTTTTAATTTCAGGCCGCTAAACAATAGCAGAGAGACGATGTCGATGCCGGGTTTGCCTGACTCAAGGTCAGATCAAACCCGTACACAGAAAATGCTGCAGTACAAAGATGTCCCACCCGTTTATGATATAAAAAATATTGAATGAAAATGATATATGCTATAATAAAGTAAGCCCCAAGGGCGAATGACTTGTCAGCCCTCTGCAAGAGCGCGGAGGAGTCGCAAGAGGCCGGCTTTATCGCAACATCCGTGTTGCTGTGCCGGCAGGTACGCATCCTGCTTCCTCGGTGATCGCGTTTACACCCTTCTGCATACAGAGAGTTCTTGCAGAAGAAACTTACATTATTCTTTTATCATATACGGTCATGGAGAGATGTCTTCTAATAGCAGAGTTTGAAAGAATTTTTTCTCCTTTAGTGTAACGGTCATATTGTTTTTTACTAACCTCAATATCAATCTTCGCAGTTCTGGATTTAAAATTAAGCTTGAGCCCGTCACTTCTCATTATTTTAAAAGTTACAATGTATCTTTTCCCGCTAAGAAAATCTTCCATTATAATCTTATTTTTTTTCAGCTTATTAACACTTAAAATAAGATTCTTCTTTTCTATCCTTTTTTGATGTAAAAATTCTTTATACACGCCGTTTTTTATATCATTTAAAAAAGTTTTATCCTCTATAAGATCCTGAATATTTTTTTTATGAGCAATTGTTTCACTTTTAAGAGTTTCGATATTCTGTTTTGCTTCCTGAATTTGTAATGTCAATGTTTCATATTCTCTTTGTGATTCATTATTAGAGGGGGAACAACTGATAATGAATATTGCTGCGGCAGCTGAAAACAGTGTTAGTAATTTTTTCATTTTGAATTGTTCCTTGTTGTTTTTTTTATAGGGAAATATGTTTTTTTATATTACAAAAAGAATTTTTGAATAAGAGCGTTAAGTACACATTGCGTTTTATAAGGAATGGAAATTGCGCGAACTTTGATTCTCTATCACAGTATTCATTTTATTTTCCGATGTCTACCTCTTTTCCTTATTCTATTATTATTAAAAAAATATTATATGCCAATTGCCGGTCTTTGCCGATTAATAAAAGGAGCAGATGACTAAATCGGGGAGAGACATATGTATGATATGATAAACAGGGCAGTAGTGCCTATAATAAATCAGGGCAGCACATCTTCAGACAGACTGCAGAGCCTCATCTATATAAAGGAATTTATAAACAGAATTTCAACACGGGACTATATAAGCCAGACAGAACTGACAGATCTTGAGAAAAAGTACGGAGTCAAACCGGACATCATTACCTGGGGAGACTTCTTCCAGGCAGAGATGGCCACATCAATGCAGACTGCAGAAGATGAAATTTTTATGAAAGCTGTTGAAACTGTGAAATTTGATATGATATCCAGTTATATGATATTCAGCGGTAAGGATACCGAGTTTTTTGAGTGGGTAGAGGATTCTTTCATCAGTATAATGACAATCGACAAGTCTGATTATACTGCAGAGGATGAGGAAATACTTCATCTGAAAATATTGATGGATTATTTTACTGAGATGGGCGTAACAAATAGATTTAATGAAACAGAGCTTCTCTGGTATTCATCATTCAAAGATGCAGAGGCCATATAGTCTGACTCATTTAAGTATTGAAAAAGTTCATATATTTTAATAAATTCATGAAAGGCTGTCTTTAGAAGACAGTCTTTTTTTTTGCAGGAGGGAATATGAAGGCGAGTGTAAAGTGGCAGGAAAACATGGTTTTTAACGGTTACAATGAAGTAAATCCGTCAGTAGTGAGGATGGATGCCGTCAGTGCAGAAATCGGCGGTGCAAATTCAGGAACAACACCGAAGCATATGTTTCTTCAGTCCATTGCCGGATGTACAGGGATAGATGTAATACTGATATTAAAGCGCATGAGATCACCCATGCCTGATGATTTTTTCATGGATATTGACGGGCAGGCGGGAGATGAGGAACCACATGTATTCACTCTTATAACACTTACTTATAATTTTACCGGCGATTTGAAAGAAAAAAATCTCATCAGGGCTGCGCAACTCTCTCAGGACCGTTACTGTTCAGTATCAATCATGGTGAAGGGTATATGCGATTTCGAGTACGTGATTAACCTTAACGGAAGTGAAATTTACAGAGAAAAAAATAGCTTGAAATAAAATGTGACAAAAAAGACTGTATTAAAAAAGAAATAAAAGGGTATTTTTTATGAATATTGATTTTTACAGAAAAGACAGGGACGGATTGTTTTCTGTCCTTAAGGAATCATGGAAGCAGGCGGAAACAGCATGGAATACTGATCGATCGGTTAAGGGAATAGACACCGGTTCAATCGATAATATAATAATCTCAGGACTCGGGGGATCCGCCATAAGCGGAAATATTCTCGGTAACTTTCTCAGAGATGATTTAAAGATAAATCTGACGGTTAACAGAAACTATAGTCTTCCTGCATTTGCAGACGGAAGGACTCTTGTCATTGTCTCTTCCTATTCAGGAAACACCGAGGAGACTATTGCGGCATTTGATGATGCTCTGACGAGAGGATGTCCTCTCATTGCAGTGACAACAGGCGGCGCCATTGAGAAATCTTCAGCGGAGAAGGGTATTCCGATTGTCAGGATGCAGCCTGGATTTCAGCCGAGATATGCGCTGTATACCTCCTTCTTTACAATACTGAAAATCTTTCAGGAGCTGGGACTTGTGGATTCTCAGGAGAGTGAAGTAAAGCAAATAATTGAAATGCTCCGCACTGACGGCGCCGGTCTCAGTGACGAGGGCGGTCAGGCCTATGCTATAGCTGAAAAGCTTAAAGGCAGAGTTCCCGTTATATACTCTATTGCCGATCTCAACGATGGTGCAGGGAGGCGCTTTAAGGGCCAGTTCAATGAGAACAGTAAGGTTCATGCCTGGTGTGCTGAATATCCCGAGATGAATCACAATGAGGTAGTCGGATGGGAAACTGCCCGGGAAAGTAAAATCCCTTACGTTATACTCTCTCTTGTTGACCGCGACGTGCACCCGCGAATTGCAAAAAGAATTGAGATAATAAATGATTTGATCACTGCCGAGAAAATAGATATTATAACAATAGAGGGACGGGGAGAGAGCTTTAAATCACGGCTCATAGAAACAATCTATCTCTGTGACTGGATATCCTACTATCTGGCGCTCTTTAATGAAAAAGATCCCGGTGAGATAGATTTTATTCATCATCTGAAGAATAAAATGCTGGAGGTGTAAAATGGCTTTTTCTGACATTGTTCAAAAAAGAATCGGCGAGTGGACTTCGGCTCCTTATGCAAAAGACTGTATAGATGAAATTGAGGCGCTTGCTGCCAAAGGCGACGAGAAGGAACTTAATGAGCGTTTTGCTGTTGAACTTGAGTTCGGTACCGGCGGCTTGCGGGGACTTATCAGAAACGGTACTAACGGTATTAATATCTACGTAATAGCAAGGGCAACACAGGGACTTGCGAACTACATTAAGAAATCAGGCAGTGTAAACCCTAAAGCTGTGATTGCCTATGATTCACGGCTCTATTCCAGAGAATTTGCAGTGGAGTCCGCCAGGGTACTTGCGTCTAACGGAATAAAAACCTATATATTCAAAGAAATGCGGCCAACGCCGGAGCTTAGTTTTGCTGTGAGACATTTAGGCTGTACAGCAGGCATAGTTGTAACAGCGAGCCATAATCCGAAGGAATATAACGGACACAAGGTACACTGGAATGACGGTGCTCAGATAATAAGCCCCCATGATAAAGGCATAATTGATGAGGTCAGAGCTGTTGAGGCTCTTTCCATGGTTGGGGAGGGGGACTTCGAAGACCTCGCAGCAGATGGAAAGATTGAATGGATCGGAGAAGATGCTGATAAGGCGTATATTGCGGAGGTTCTCAAACAGGCCATCAATACTGATGAGATAAAAAAGAGTTCCGTGAAGGTTGTATATTCAGCTCTCCACGGAACAGGCGGCACCATGATTCCCGGGCTTTTTGATAAACTCGGTCTTGAAAATGCCGTTTACGTTAAAGAGCAGATGGTAGGAGACCCGGCCTTCTCTACAGTAAAGAAGCCGAACCCGGAGGAGAGAGAAGCTCTGGATATGGCAATTGAATATGCCGTGCGTGAGGACGGGGACATCGTAATTGCAACTGATCCTGATGCGGACAGGATGGGAATTGCTGTTAAAAACAGTGAAGGAAAATTTGAGGTGCTTTCGGGAAATCACATCGGTGCGGTCATTGAACACTACGTGCTCTCTGCCAGAAAAGAGAATGGAACTCTTCCGGCAAACGGCGCTGTTGTTAAGACTATTGTGACAACCGATCTCCAGGAGCGAATTGCAGAATCATTTTCAATGAAGACATTCAATGTCCTTACCGGATTTAAATATATCGGCGAGAAAATACACGCTTTCGAGACCGATAAGGATTATCAGTATATCTTCGGAGGAGAGGAAAGCTACGGATATCTTGCGGGAACATACGCAAGGGACAAGGATGCGGTCTGCGCCACTCTCCTGATTTCTGAATGCTGTGCCTGGCTGAAGAACCGGGGCAGAACAATTACCGATTATCTTGAAGAGATATTTACAGAATACGGGTACTATGAGGACAGGACTGTTTCCATCGAGGCAAAGGGACTGGCAGGTGCTGCGGTGATCGGCAGCGTGATGAAAAATTTCAGAATCTCTCCACCTGAAAAAATAGGAAATGTTAAAGTTCTGAAGACAATTGATTATAATGAAGATGAAGTATATGACGCAGAGGGAAGCAGCTATGTACTTCCCCGGTCAAACGTCCTTCAGTATATACTTGAAGATGGTTCAAAAGTTACAGTCAGGCCGTCGGGAACGGAGCCTAAGATAAAGTTCTACTTTGCATCTACCTCCACCTCGCGTGAACAGACTATTATTAAGATTGATGCTATGGAAAAAGATCTTATTCCCGGTGTGAATCAATTTATCGATGATAATATCAGCTGAGAGTTAATTTCAGTAATAATAGAATTTTGTAATAATCAGTATGAAAAAAACGGGGCCCTGAGAAGGACCCCGTTTTTCTGTAAAGAGACAATCTCCCATAGTTTAGTTCGGGATTATATTTTTTTTATGATGCGAAGGAGGAGATTGTATCCTCCTGTTCTGTTTTTACGGCCTTTCTCGGATACTTCAGGTAGGGAATGATGTCGTCGTTTTTGAATCCGCCTGTACCGTCGTACTCGATTGTGACAATGGGCACTCCCGTTACTCCCTCTATCTTCTGAGACATAGCCTCTGTTATCAGTGAAGGGCAGCAGAATGCAGGGTTTGTCTGAACGAAGAGTTTCAGGTCAGGGTGGTGCTGAACCAGCGAGTAGATTTTCAGAGCGTTTTCCATGGATTCACCGGTATGTTCTATCTCGAGATTGAATTTTTCAAGAACCTCTTCTGTTGAGGGAATCTTCATTTTCTGGTCATCCTTCAGTATACGGTTGAACCAGGGGGAGTATCTGCGGTCGAACAGGCCGATGGAGTTTGCCACCAGTCTGGATGTAATGGCTTCAACTTTGAGTCCTTCTCTGAACCACTTCTTGATATAGGGATCTGCTATTATCTTCATCAGTTCGCTGTAGGGTGTTGTTATTACCTCTCCGCCGTTTGCTTCGATGACTGAGATCAGATCCTGATTCAATATCTCGTTGTCCCTTGCATAGAAATCGCCGAATATGGCAACCTTGGGCCTTTCTGTTCGAGTCACCTCTATTTTTTCAAACATCGGTATTATCCGGGACAGAGCTCTTTCTCTGGATTTACCTTCTCTGATGGTCCCGGCCAGTAAGGCGACGGATTCCCTGAGTACCAGGTCAGTTGTGCCTGGTACATTCTCATAGGGCCTTATTCTGCATCCAATTCTCTTCAGCATCCCTCCGAGCATGAAGGCGATGTACATGTTGATTGCTGTGCGTATGGACAGTTCTTTGAATGTGATATCTCCTGCATATACATCGAGATTTTCCATGCCTCCTCCCATGGATTCGAATGTGGTCTTGCAGTACGCAGGGAACATCCCAAGGTTGCATGCAATCTTGGAATCCACATTCCACATAACTGTTTTTGAAGGATCGAGTTTGTGCTTATCTATATAGTCCACGGTATTCTGAATCATTATGTTCAGGGGAATGCACTGACCGGTATTGTGGCTCAGGCTTTTCTGGATGGACTCCTTGCTTTCTTCTACCACTCTTGCATCTATGCCTTCTCTGCTGAGCACTGCTGTCATGAGATCTCCCATCATCCAGTCCCATCTGGGGAGCAGCACTGTTTTCTCTCTGAGCACGCTTACGTTTTTCTGTATTTTATTGCTGTTTTCTGAAATTTCAGGTATGGCAGCCGGGCAGCTTGTGCTGGTGAAGTGGTTTCTGAATGAACGGAGGCCTGCCTCAATTCTGGTCTCATAGCCTACATTTGAGTCGTGCTCATCAAGCTGAAGTATGAGGTAGGGCTTCTCTCCGGCATCCATTATTTTTTTGAAGTATTCAACAGCATAGGAATCGGGCGTACACTTGAAGGATGTGATGAATACCGGGTAAAGCCCCTCTGTAGCCGCGGCTTTTTCTGTCAGTTCCAGTATGTCTGAGGCATAGTTCCAGTGCATTGATTCAAGGACCGGAGAAACCTGGCTCTTTTGGTCAATCTCTGAGCTGATCATGTCCTGAGAGAAGACCCTTGCTCCCAGTCTTGCGAACAGGTCGGGTATTCCCTTGTTCATTGCAGGAGAGAGAACTGTATATGGTCTGCCGATGAGCAGTACGTTTACGTCCTCTGTACTCCTGTTTTTTTCGTAGGTCCTGATAAGTCTTTTACGTGAGGCATTGAATCTTTTCTGCGCACCGTCATATGCAGATGATACCTGCATAAAAGTTATTCCCTCAGTTATGGATTTTAGCATCTTAAAAAGCTGCATCTTCACATTGAAAGTGCCTGCAAGAGATTTCAATACAGGAGACAGTATCCGGTCGGGCGAACTTACTGCATCGCAGGACTTCAGTACAACCGGCACGTATTGAGTATAGTAACAGTATTCTCTTCTGATTTTTTCGTTTTTGTTCTTCTTCTCTATGAATGTGGGAACGAATACGTAGTCGCATCTCTCTGCAAGATAGGCTGTATGTCCGTGCATCTCCGACATGGGCGCGCAGAATTCCGCTCCCGAGAGGTTCTTACCTCTCTTTATTCCGTCCCTGTAGCGGCCGCTCACTTCAGTTTTTATTCCTATACGGTTGAAGAAATCCTGCCAGAGATCGGTCTCCTCAAAGAGGTGAAGGGCTGCAGGAATACCTATTGTGATGTCTTTCTTAAAGGCGGAGGGGGGCCTGACTGCTGTAAGTTTTTTTCTTTCCTTAATCATATCAAAATCAGAGATGTTCTGATTTACAAATTTCTTTGTTTTATAATCTCTTCCGCAGAGAAATCCGAATGCTACGGTCTCGCCGTTTACATCGGCAATCTTGATCTTGCAGCTGTTATTGCATAGCTCGCAGACCTCGGTTCTCACCGGGATGCTCTGCTTGTAGAGCCCTGTTCCACGGAATGTGGATACCTCCGGCCTGCTGTCCCTTAAAGTCAGGGCAACACCCAGCGCGCCTGTGAGGTGGCAGAATTTGGAAACCATAATAGGCTTGCCCAGTCTCTGCTCAAAGGCTGCAACCAGAGCCTTGTTCTTTGCTGTTGCACCCTGAAAGAATATATTCTCTCCGATGTTCTTCTCTATGGCGACCTTTGTCAGGTAGTTCTCTCTAACGGAGTGAAGCACTGATGCCAGAACCTCTCCTGAGGAGAAGTCTTCGCTTAGATAGTGATTAAGATCTCTTTCCATGAAGACTGTACATCTGTCGCTTGACAGCGGTGCTGCGAGGCCTTCAGCCCGCTTTGAATATTCTGATATGGGGCAGTCGAGCTTCTTGGCCTGTTCTTCTATGAAGCTTCCCGTACCGGCGGCACATACATTGTTCATTATAGAGAAGGTCACCATGCCGTTCTTCATGGTGGTGAACTTGGCGTCCTGACCGCCTATTTCTATTATAGTATCCACATCAGGATTGATCATGTAGGCGGCTCTGGCGTGAGCTGTAATCTCATCAAGGGCTGAATCTGCGCCTATGATGCGGCCTATGAACTTTCTGCCCGATCCGGTGGTTCCGGCTCCAAGATAGATGAAGGCGCATTTATAGTCCTCCTCGATCTCTTCCAGTGCTTCAAATATGGTCTGAACAGCTTCAATGGGCCGCCCGGCTGTACGCGTGTAGAGGCCGATGAGAACTTCTCCGTTGTCATCCAGGATTGCAGCCTTGGTGCTTGTTGAGCCGATGTCTATTCCCATATAGACATTGAGATCTTTTTCTGCAAGATCCTCGTATATATCAATCTCCACCTCTGTGGCCATGGGGAAGCGCTTTGAGGTGAATTCATATGATTTCAGGCTTCCGAAGTCGGGATAGCTCGACATTTTCAGTTCAAGGGGATCGTAGTAGTAATTCTTCTCCTTATACTCCACTTTGAACATTTCATCGGCTGATCCGATAACAGATGCCTCTCCGGCCGATGGGTTTTCCTCCATGCTGTCAAGAAGGAGAAGAGATGCGCCTATGGCGCCGAAGAGATGGGAGTCATGGTCTATCTTTATTTCTCTGTCTGTAAGGGCGCAGAGATGTCTCACAACTGCCGCATTTCTCGATACTCCGCCGGCCATGACAATGGGCTCGGGCGGTTCTTCGTTTCCAAAGAGCGTATCAACGAGATTTCTCGCCAGTCCCTCGCAGAGGCCGTCGCATATTTCACCCAGAGAGTAACCCTCCTGCTGGGCATGTATGAGATCTGTCTTTGCGAAGACCGCGCATCTTGATGCGATTTTGGGCACAGCCCCTGTATTCTTAACCGCTATGTCGCAGAATGATTCTATATCAGGCAGATTGAGCCTCTTTGCCTGCTGTTCCAGGAAAGATCCCGTGCCTGCCGCACAGGATGTGTTCGATCTGTAGTTTCTGTAGTCTCCATTTTCATCGAAGAGAGCCAGTCCGAATTTTTCCACTCCGACTATGAGCAGCGCGCCTGTTTTCCCGTGTATCTCCTTTGCCGCTCTGATGAGAGTCGAATACTTCCCCTCTTGTGAATATGCGAGGGCTTGATGATGTGACCGCCACAGATGATATTTTCGAAAGATCGAGCTTCTCAAGCATGGATTTCATCTTCTCTCTCACGTGTCCTTCGTGAAAGGCGTAGTCTCTTGAAACAATCTCTCTTTCCAGCGTCATCTCAATCAGAGATATGGATATTGATCCAATGTCAATTCCCAGAATATTTGTACCGCTCATATAATACTCCCGATATATTATTTATAAATTCTTTAATCCTGCGGTGTTTTTCAGATTTTCTCTGATGCATGGGCAGAAATATCTCTGACCTGGTGATAACCGCCGATTTAAGTAATATAATAGGAGTTTTGGGAGGGGAAATCGACCGGATAAATTATTCCGGACTTCGGGATAAGATTCAGGACTCCAGAGTCTTCCTGTATTTTGCCGGAGACATGCCTGTCTGTTTGGTGAACGCCTCGTAGAAGACCGACTTTGAGTTGAATCCCACGGCAAAGGCTATTGAAAGAAGAGGACGCTCCTGCTCCTCCTTCATCATTACTATGGCATCCTTTACTCTATAGCCGTTTATGAAGGTGTTGAGGTTCATATTAAGCTGGTGATTCAGGTAAACAGAGAGCTGTTGAGGCTGGACCATGAGAAGATCTGCCAGGCGCTTCAGGCTGAGATCCTCGTCACAGTAGAGTCTGTCTTTTTCAAGAATCTCATTCATTCTCCGTCTAAGGCTGTCGCCGTCGATTGTCTGGAGGAGATTATCCACCCTGTCCTGATTCCTGGTCTTCCTGGTTTGAAACATCAGAAGGCCGGGATATATCTGGCCCATTATAAACCAGTATATGACGAAGAAGCTTATGAGCATGAGAGCAATTTTGGAAAACCGGGGGTCTTCTGTAATGATGGACAGGGCTATCATGGATATTATTATGAAGAGAATAACGATAATAGTGAGTGCAAATGTAGCGAGCCTGTTCTTCTCGATGTCGCGGATGACGTTGATTACCTCCATCCTCGACATTATTGCAACAATGTATCCGAGTATGAGGGCAAACCCAAGAACATGCAGGTGATCCAGCAGAGAGTTTTCTATGATGAATTCAAGGGGCAGAGATAATATCCCATCACTGTTTTCACCGGCAAGAAGCACCAGTATTATCACAGGCGATATTATGGCCAGCGGGATGAAGTGAAGGGCATAGCCGGTCCGGACGGGGTCCTCTTTTAAAAACACACTGTTGTAGAAGAGGTAAATTGTGGGACCCAGTGTATACTTTGCAATGAGCAGTATCATCATTCCTGCCCCTGAGCTGTAGCCGGGAGTTGTGGACATGATGAATTCCTGAAGCTGGATGACTGTCAGGCTTATGAAAATTGCAGAGAGCAGCAGGTTATTTACCGATCTGCCGGGCCTGAGAAGCTGTGCAAGGCCGTGGAGAAGGGCAAGACCTCCTCCGAAAAGGATAATTGCATTTGTAATGTCGGGTATCATATTGATTAAAGATGACTCCATGTTAACATTAGACAAGTTTATTCTGCCGAATGAATTTTTGACAAGCATAAAACTGGATGTCTGATATAATACAATTTTGTTATAAAAATAGTCAGTAATAATTGTTTTGCTTGAAATTAAACATTACTTCTGATAGAAACATAGAAAAATAAAGGTATCAGGGCATTATTACGGTCAATAAAGTGTGTTGAGGCATGTGTCCGTCATCTTCTGTTACAGCAGAGTAATGAAAAATGATCAGCAAAGATATTTTTATGCAGGTACTTTCCTGCATAGCTCAATCTGTTGAGCTTAACTGAAATTTTTCATTCCCCGGCTTTTTATATGATATGACTCCCCTATCGGGCCGTCTGATAAGTTGTTCCTGTTTACCTTAATCTAACCAGTAGTGATTTTAGGAGGAAAAAATGGCTGATAAACCATCATTCGGGGTCAGAGAGACCTTTGGAAGCAGATTCGGCGTGGTCGCCGCTGCTGCAGGTTCTGCAATAGGACTCGGTAATATCTGGAAGTTTCCATATATTGCAGGAGTGAACGGCGGAGCCGCATTCATCATCGTATATCTGGGATGTATTGTAATAATAGGACTGCCTGTAATGCTTTCTGAATTTGTTATAGGACGAAATGCAAAGAAGAACGCAATAGGTTCTTTCAAGAAACTCGCACCCGGTACTCCCTGGTTTATGACCGGCTGGATGGGAGTTCTTGCTGCATTTACAATTCTGTCATTCTACGGTGTTGTGGCAGGCTGGACTTTGGAGTACATCTATCGTGCTGCAACAGGTTTTTTTGACGGAAAGACTTCGAAGGAAATTGCCGATGCCTTCGGCGGATACGTCTCCTCTCCCTGGAGACCGATTTTCTGGCAGCTCATATTCATGGCAATGACCGGCTACATTGTTTATGCCGGTGTAAAGAAGGGAATTGAGAGATATTCCAAGATTCTCATGCCTCTGCTTCTTCTGATGATTATCATTCTTGACATCAGAGCGCTCACTCTCCCCGGCGCGTCAAAGGGTATTGATTTTCTCTTTAAACCAGATTTCGGGGCTCTCACGGCAAATGGTGTGCTCATGGCTCTTGGACATGCGTTCTTCTCTCTCAGCCTTGGAATGGGTACGATGATTACCTATGCTTCATATATAAAGGATGATGAGAATCTGGCTGTTTCTGCAGTTCAGGTTACTATTGCAGATACTGTTATCGCCCTCCTTGCGGGACTTGCAATTTTTCCTGCTGTTTTCGCTTTTGGAATTGAGCCGGGGGCTGGTCCGGGACTTGTTTTTATAACACTTCCCAGTATATTTAATCAGCTTCCTCTGGGGGGACTCTTCTGTGTAATATTCTTCGTTCTCCTTGCTGTTGCGGCACTGACCTCATCAATTTCTATTCTCGAGTGTTTCGTCGCCTATATCTCAGAGGAGCTCAATATTGCAAGGCATAAGGCAGCAGTTATAGGAACAGTTTCAATCTCTGTAATCGGTGTGATTGCATCACTGTCCATGGGACCATGGTCGCAGTTTACCATTTTAGGTAAGAGCATCTTTGACTCTCTTGACTGGGTATCTGCAAACCTGCTTCTGCCTCTGGGCGGCATGTTCATAAGTCTCTTTGTGGGATGGCACTGGGGCAGAAAGAAACTTGAGGAGGAATTGTCCAGCAGCGGCAGGTTCTCTGTATCCTACGGCGGAATTCTTATTATTCTCTGCAAGTTTATCTCGCCTATGGCCGTACTCTTTGTCTTCCTCAACGGCATTGGTGTTCTTGACAATATTCTCGCATTTTTTGGAATTAAGATTTAATCTGCTTCTTATGCAGGCCGGGGTTTCCCCGGCCTTTATAGAAATTGCGGCGTGCAGTCGTGGCCTCATCCGTTACAGAACAAGGCGGCTTCAGCCTCTTGCTTCGGGGAAACCAATCTGTTTTTCTTTTGGAACCACTAATTCACACGAATAAACACGAATTGATTTTTTGTGAGAGTTCACAGGGGGTGTATTTCAGTTCCCTGACTGCGTCATCCCGGTTTTACCTGCCTCTGCCTGTTGAATGTCAGAATAAGCTGTAAATACCTGAAATCATATTTTTGCTGCGGCATAAAAGGCAGAACGCTTTCGGACGCCCTATCCGCGTTCTGCATACAAAACATCGTGTTTATATAAGGAAAAGGCCGCCACTCCGAAGCCGTGGAGGTTTTCCCCCTTATTCCACGTACAGACTTCACTCCATTAACTTCTTGTTATTTTTTTCGAAATTTTCAGTTCTGATGTCCGCTGCTGTATCGAAGAGCAGGTGGCCGGCAATCTTTAATTAATCAGCTGAAAGTATCTGCCATTGAATCCGGAAAATTCTGATTCAGGTAAAATGGGGGCACGGTTGGGGTCTCCGAAACAGCGGGAAAAAGGTGAAAAAGTGTTGCATTGTAATATTGAATCTGCATATGTAGTTCTTCCATAATGATCAGTCTGGCTGCATTTTTTTTCAGGAGATAGGGGCATTATTTATAGATTCAATGCTTCTTCTCTGCGATATATCCGTATTATATTCTTAAAATAATTAATTAAAAAAAGAAGGAGATTTAATGAAGAAAATTTTTATGTCAGCTCTTGCATTTTCTTTGATTTTGACCGGATGCTCTTCCACACAGAGCGTGTCGCGGCTTCCAAAGGAAACAAAGTTTAATCTTACAGCTCTGAACGTTAAACTTGTTCAGAAACTTC
>CAYNFB010000032.1:16483-18288 GCA_964396355.1 uncultured Leptospirales bacterium
ACCCTGAAACAAGTTCAGGGTGACATTTGGTTTGAAAATAGAGGCATAGTCTGTATAATATATTTATTCATAAAAAAGAAGAGGAGGAAGTATGAAAGACAAACAATTTTTAATGATTCCAGGACCTACACCTGTACCGGAAAGAGCGCTGCTCGCTATGGCAAAACACCCGCTTGGCCACAGGAGTTCAGAATTTTCAGCAATAATGAAAGAGAAGATAAATAATTCTCTCAATGCTTCGGGTTTGTTTGCAGAGGCGGGTGCAGTCAATGTAATGTCAGTTGTTGTTGATGTTGACTACCAGAGACGATTTGCCGGAGAGGATACTCCTATTCCGTCTGAATCAGTAATGGCTCCTGTTGTCGGTTATACAATTGTTGTTAAAGAAAATGGTGTAGAAAAGAATCGTGTTTCAAAATCAAATCTGGTTATAACAAAAGGATTCTTCGGGAATCTGATATCAGTCTTCACCTTGGGACTCGGCAAAGACAGTAAGGATGAAGTTGTCGACATTGAGTCTTTTGCAGACCACGTTGTAAAACAACTAAGAGATATGTGAAAGTAAAAAGTAATACTTTTTTGAGGTATGCCTTTGTGCAGCGTTATCTGCACAAAGGCATGCATTTTTTTATCTTAAGCTTTCCTGAATCTGTCTGTATCGAGAAAAAGGCGGTATTTTTCTGTAATTCTTAATTTTATATTTATTGTATCCTATCTGACTTCTTGTGTCCGGTGATCTTCGGCTAACCCTGCTTACTCTCTTTGACTGTTAACTTAACGTTATTTATATAAAACTTTGTAATTCACAGAAAGCATTGGAATAAATCATTCTTTTGTTGACTGTCTTAAACGCTATTTGTACTATTGTGTAAAAAAAAAGAGTTTTTGCAGATGAATAAGATTATGAGATCTGATTTTAATTCTCCGGGGGTTTGATGAAAGTTGGAGTTGGTTATTCAGGCGGGGCTGATTCTTATAGTTCCGGCAAAACAGCGGCACAGGATGCAATGCACAGCGGTAATATCGATAAACCTGATTTTGCCATTGCTTTCTGCAGCGGTATATCTAATCATGAAGAGTTATTACTTGGTATTAAAGAAACAACTGGAGATATCCCCGTAATAGGCGGTTCAACAGTGGGAGTTATTACTAATGATTATTTATCATATGCAGGAACTCCTTCGGCCATTGCCGTGTTTCAATCTGATGAGGTCCAATGCCGGATAGCGGTTTCCGGTGATCTTGATAAAGATGAAAAATCTGCAGGGCGTAATATGGCAGAAAAATTATCTTCTGCCAGTGATGACAAATTTCTCCTGATGTTCTATGATTCGATAAAACTTCCGCCGTCTCCGGAAACTCCTCCTGTTATGAATGCCTCTCCTCCGCTTATCTCAGGTATTGAGTCTGTACTGCGGGGAAGAGTTCCGGTTTTCGGCGCAGGTCTGGTTGGCGATTATAACTTTAGTAAGACAAAACAGTTTGGTAATTCTGATGTATTTGATCAGAGTGTTGTTGGCGCACTTTTTTCAGGGGGAGTTAATGTCTTTCATCGTATAATGCACGGCTGTTCTCCTCTGGATGGAGTTTACCGTAAGATTACAAAGATCGAAGGATCTGTTATCTATGAACTTGATGATAAGCCGATTGTCGAGACAATCGATGATTTATACGGAAATAAAAACTGGCAGGAACAACGTCCTCTGAATCTTCTGACAATCGGAGTGAATTACGGTGAGAGACTTCAGCAGCAGGAGGATCTTTTTGTGAACAGACTGATTACGGGAGTGCTTCCTGACGGCAGC
>CAYNFB010000033.1:0-13223 GCA_964396355.1 uncultured Leptospirales bacterium
ACATCTGGCCTTTGATTACGGTCTAACATTTGAATATATGCCAATTGATTACATAGGAGTAAAGACTAAACTAAAGAGAGCTGTTATAGTCCAGAGAACTGCATTCGGCTCTGATTACAGGAACTGGAATTTTAATCTATACGAAAATATATCTCTGCTCATCGGCCCGTCTTTTCATCTGACAAACAGAAAACAGTGGGATGTAACTCTTACACCGCTTGTAGGCTATGCCATTGCAAAATATAATGCAACGCCGGTTGCCGCAGAGCTTCAGGGAGGCTACAGCGGTGATGGAGAAAGAGATGTAAATGGTCTGGTATACGGTGTTGAATTATATCTTACGGCCTACTTCAGCGGAGGTTTTTATCTTTCTCTTGGTACAGAATATTCAGCCTATCCCATAACATTCAGTCCGGGCTATTCACTGAGTCAGTCGGATAATACGTTCATGGATGGAAAAAATTCCGGTACACTCCAGACAGTTAATATTGTCATCTCTGCAGGTTATGCATTCTCCAACTGATTCTCCTTTCTATAGAGAGACTGAAGCATCCGCAGAGAATTAAGAGTCACCCACCTGCTTCCGGGGCCTTCATCCTTCACCATTCCGGCAGATCTGTTTTCCAAACTCCATTTTCCTTCACTATTCTGTTTTTTTAAAATATGATTAAAGGCTTCTCCTGCTCTGCCGTCATTCCACTTCCCGGTTTTAAAAATAAAGCCCAGCACGGAGATCAATTCGTATTGAGCCATTACAGGATAACCGGTTTGAGCAAAATCTCCAGTCTGACCGCATTTTACTGAATCATTAAATTTTCGATTCATAAACAAATTATTAGATAAAAGAAATTCAGCCCCGGATGACACAGCGGCATTGAACTCAGGTTTGTTCAGCAACTGAAGTGCTGATGCACAGGCAAGTGTAGCTACAGGACAGCTCGGCTGCAGCTCGTCATTCTCCCTTAAGAGGCCTTTGCCTGGTTTGTTAAGGAGTACCATTTTCATTATATCGCATAGACCCGCAACCGGGCAGTGTAGCCATCCGCCATCGTGACGCTGATTCTTTACAATCCAGTCAGTTCCGCTCAGTACAGAATCTCCTCCCGCTCCGGACATTATCATTGCACGGATAAGATTCCCCGTCCTGCATCCCACAGCAGCAGGCGGATTCCATGTAAAGGAAAATCCCCCCGAGGGAAGCTGAGTCTTCTGGATGAGAAATTCAGATGTTTTCTTCATAAAATCTGTATGAACAGTATAACCGCACTCGGCAGCAAATAAGAAATACCACACGGTTCCTCTGTAGAAAATATCAGGGTGTTTAAAGTTGCCAAGAACTCCGCCGGACTGATTATTATTGAAGTAAACAGTAAGTTTAGACTCTTCCAGCTCTTTGTAGTTTTTATTTAAATCAACACTTTCGGTGAATTCATTCTTTGCATGAAATGCAACGGCAGGATTTTCCCCGTCGGTGAGCCAGGGAAGAGGATTTGCCTTAAGATATTTATCTATCATTAAAGCCCCCTCCTGCAATAAAACGGGCAAGATCATAATCAAAATCTGTTGTGATTTTAATATTAGAGGGAGAACCCTTTACAGCCTGCACACGTTCGCCGCTGTTTATAACCAGAGAAACATCATCGGTTACAGTAAAAGCATTATTGCATTTTACATCTTCATGAGCTTTTTTAATTATTTTATAATAAAAAGCCTGAGGTGTCTGAGTGCAGAAGAGGTTCTTCCTCTCGGGAATAGATATTACATTATTATCAGCAATCACCGAGATGGTGTCAACAGAAGGGATATAGGTACCGGCCGCAAAAAACTGTTTCGCCGCATTGATTATGTCTGTAATTATTCTTTCATCTACAAATGGTCTGGCAGCATCGTGAAATATTATTATATCATCATCATTGAAATTCCGGGACAGGAGAGCATTATATGAGGAGTCCGATCGCTCGAGACCACCTTCAACAAAGGCAGTCACTTCGGGATATTTATCTTCTGTGAAGATTTCACGAATTTCACTTAAACTGCTCTTCCCTGCAACAATTATTATTCCGTCAACAAGTCCGCTCTGAATGAAGGCGTCTACAGACCACTGTATGACAGTTTTATCTCCCAATGGAAGAAGCTGCTTGGGCAGATTCCCGCCAAGTCTTCTGCCGCTGCCTCCGGCAAGAATTACCGCATAGTTCATAAGAATATCCTGAATATATATTATACGAATGAAAAAATACTGGATTAATAAGCAATAAATGTAATATTAGAGATTCTTTATTATATTTCAATCAGAAAAAAGCGAGTAGAAAATGGAAAAAAGAACTGTTGCAATAATAACAGTTAGCGACAGAGGCTCCCGTGGAGAAAGAGAGGATCTGTCCGGACCGGAAATAAAAAAATGGGCTGATAAAATGGGATTCACCGTTAAAAATGAAGTGATAGTTTCTGATGATATTGATCAGATAATTCTCGCTCTGGCAGATCTTTCCGATTCAGGGATAAATCTGGTTCTCACCACCGGAGGAACAGGGTTTGCTCCAAGGGACAATACTCCTGAGGCAACGAGGGCCGTTATTCAGAAAGAGGCGCCCGGCTTTGCCGAGGTGATGAGAATGAAGTCCATGGAGATAACTCCGCGGGCAATGCTTTCAAGAGCAGTTTCAGGAATACGGGGACAGACTCTTATAATAAATCTTCCGGGAAGCCCCAAAGCTGTTAGAGAAAATCTGGAATTCATAGAGAAGGCTATTCCCCATGCCCTGGAGCTGTTGGGAAATGAGGTAACGGACTGCGGAGCCGTGTAAAAGAATGAAGTTCAACAAAAATATATTCGATTATCTCACTGTCAAGCAGGGTGATATCACGAAAGAAAAAACCGGAGCAATAGTAAATGCGGCAAACCCCTCTCTTCTCGGAGGAGGAGGTGTAGACGGAGCAATTCACAAAGCAGCCGGCCCAGAGCTGCTGCAAGAATGCAGAGAACTCGGAGGATGTAAAAACGGGGAAGCCCGCATAACAAAGGCCTACAAACTCCCTGCTTCCTATATAATTCATACGCCCGGACCGGTATACAGAGACGGCAGACACGGAGAGGATGAAGTACTGAGAAATTCATACTACAATTCTCTCGTTCTTGCAAAAAAAAATGGGATCGATTCAATTTCATTTCCGGCCATCTCGACTGGAGTTTACCACTATCCGAAAGAGGAGGCCGCGGAAATTGCCATTCGGACAGTGACAGACTTTATTCACATGATGAACTATCCAATAAAGATTGTATTCATTATGTTTGATAAAGACAACTTTGAAATATACAATAAAAAAATAGAGGAACTAAAGAATGAACTATCTTGATCAGCTTAAAAGCAGTGCGGAAAAATTTTCCAGTATCGTGTGTATGGGACTTGATCCGGTCATAGAGGATATTCCCGAAGAAAAAGGAACTGAAGGTGAAAGAATTATTATCTTTTATGAAAAAATACTGAATAAAATCATCCAGAAAAATATATTTCCCGGTGCAGTTAAGCCCAATTATGCCTTCTATGCACAGTACGGTTTTGACGGACTTAAGGCTCTTGAAAAAATAATATCTATTTATAAAGAAGCGGAGATTCCGGTAATCCTCGACTATAAAAGAGGAGATATAGGCAAGACAGCAAAGGCCTATGCAAGAGAGGCATTCGATTTTTTTAAGGCTGACTCAGTCACTCTATCTCCCTATCTGGGATATGATTCAATAGAGCCCTTCATAACCGGATATCCTGACAAAGGATATTACATCCTCACTAAAACATCGAATAAAAGCTCTGGAGAAATCCAGGATGTTAAAACCGGAGACAAAGAAATGTACCTTCACATTGCAGAAAAACTGATTGATTGGTATCACCCGGGAATCGGTTCTGTGGCAGGTGCAACCTATCCCGAACAGCTCCTTAAAATTTCTGAAATATTTATAAACTCAGGCAAGGAAGTCCCATTCCTCATCCCGGGGGTCGGGTCACAGGGAGGAAGCATGGATGAGGTTATGAATGTGCTGAAGAAATTTCCAGATATGAAAATACACAGAATAAACGCTTCAAGTTCAATCAATTACGCATACAAGAAATACAGTGATATGAGTTATGATGATGCAGCAGTAAAAGCTATTGAGGAGTTGAATACGCAAATTGGTCTGACTTAAATGAAAAAGAGAAAGAAAAATAAAGATCTGATTTTAATAGTATCTGAAAGGGAAAAGCTCCTATGCGAACTCCAGGAGACCCTTTCGGATAATTATAGCATTATTTGTGCAAGAAGTGTTCCGGAAGCTCTCAGTGCAGTGACACTGAAGCTTCCAAAAATGTTCATTGCTGATACTGACATCGAACATATAAGCGGTATTGACCTTCTCAAAATAATACGCAAGGGAATAAAGACAAAGCTTATCCCCTTTCTTCTTTTAAGTTCAAAAGAAGAAATAACAGAAAAAATCGAAGTGATGCAGATTGGTGCAGATGATTATCTGTCCTACCCCTTTCACCACGATGAATTAAAAGCAGTTGTAAGACTGCGGCTGAATAAATTCAACGAGTTCTATATGATGTCCGTCACTGATGAACTTACCCGCCTTTTCAACAGAAAAGAATTCGTAAATAAGTTTAACCAGGAAATTTCAGCAAATCCGGGAAAGACTCTTTCCATGGGGATTATGGATATAGACCTATTCAAGAAGGTAAATGACACCTACGGTCATCAAATGGGAGACCTGGTGCTGATGAAGCTTGCAGAAATTCTTAAAAGTAAGATATCTGATAATTTCATTCCTGCAAGATTCGGCGGGGAAGAATTTGTAATTCTCTTTCCCGGATTAGATATGGCTGAATCAAAAAATAATATGCAGGATATCCTTAAAGAGTTTTCTTCTTATGACTTTAAACATGAAAATTCAATCTTTAACGTCACATTCAGTGCGGGAATTGCCGAATATCCCATTGTATCAAACACGGCATCAGAGCTGCTTTCAAGAGCGGACCAGGCGCTGTATTCGGCAAAAGAAGAAGGAAGAAACAGAATTTATATATTTAATCAGATAATGATTAGAAACGATAAATTCTGGAAGAATCTCACATATGAAGAACATCTTTTTGTAGATGATAAGTTTAACGCAGCTTCTGCAGAACTCCCATATCTTCCTAAAATTCTCGAAGAAATAATGACTTTAGACTTTGAAATAGCAAGTATTGGTGTCCTGATTATAAAAATAGATTTCATTGAGAACGCTGAAACCTGCATGCATTACCGGAATGTAAAATATGATATTGAAAATATAATAAAATACATAAAAAAATGCTGCGAAGATATTTTCCCATTGGACATGTATATGTCCATATCAGATTTTTTCAGCTATGAATTTACAATCCTCTTTCCATCAATATTTGATTTCTCTGCCGAACTCAGCGGATTTAATAAAATATGCCATGATATTATAACAGCATTAAAATCGAATCTTTCAACAATGAATATTGACATCCTATATAATTCAGGAGTTATTCATCCGGATAGAAAAAATAAAAGAAACATATTCGATAGTATTCAAACCATACGGAAAAAGAAATATCTCGTATCATCGGTTGCAGCAGATTATAATACTCTTTCAGAAATATTCAGTGGAAAAGAAAAATTCAGTGAAATTGAAAATTTTCTCGAACTTTCTTCATTCCATGACAGAGAATCAGGCAAATCTGCATATCAATTTATTTCACTTAAGTCATTAAAATACAATAATCTCTTCCCAATACTGATGAAAAACCATGTAAAAACCACCGAAGATCTGGCATTAATAGCAAATATTATAAAAAAAATGATCCGCGGCAAGACAGAAACTCCCATACTAATTCCGTACGTAGATACAATTTATGCAGGCGACTACGTTAAGGTAATGATGGATATTATGGATGAGAGCAATATAATTATAATGTTCAGCGAACAAAATCTACAGGATTTGAATAATCAAATTTTAAAACAGGAGGTGTTCTGCAGCGAGAAGATTAGAATTGGACTTGGGGACTGTTTCATAGACAAGGAAATACTCAGCCTGATATCTATGCATGAGTTCTCTCTAATTGCATTCTCGGATAATATACTGAGAAATATTAACCAGTACAGACAAAGAATTAGTGTAGTGAATGGACTAAAGCTCTTCCTTGATCAGATTGGTACTCCGGCACTGGCTCCAAACATCAGCACAGAAGAAGAATACCAGCTGCTTTGTGATCTTAATTTTTCCTGCTTTTCGGGGCCCTATGCGGATAAACTTTTTAAAAAATCAGACTGATTTAATGCCGAAACCATAAGGATAGTTTAGAAATTCCAGTTCTATATCATAATAAAACTGATGCATGTCAACCTCCGATTTAAATGCAAGGAGATGAGGCTGGGATGAATAAATTTCAATGACAGGATCTTTAATTTTCTCATAGATGCCTTTGTCAAGAAGAATCACAGGCGCATCATTCTCCTCTCCTATAAAATTCAATATCCTGTGTATATTCTCATCATATGCATAAATCAGCGGGGCAACAATATCATCGAATTCGCAGAGATCGGCATATAAACCGGTATCTCTTGTTACGTGAAAGAATCTAATGAGAGAGCCGTCCATAAAGCTGTTGTATATATTCAGCCGCCGGTGAAAATTGTCCGATTCATTTTCTGCCAGCACCTCCGTAAGTATTCTGTAGTTTAGCATAAAATCATGATAAAAAATTACGTTAAAATACCTGTCAATGCCTCTGTTGCCTGACAGCTGTTCAATTCCGGCAAGCACATCCTCATCACTGCAGTTAAATACATGGAGATCATTTACGGTTGTATCGGTGTGCTTAGTTATATAACTGATATCCCATAAATTCCCGTTACAGGAGTCACCCCGTAATCCGGTAATATAGAGAGGATCTTCTGTAACAGTAAAATCAGGAATAAATTCAATGCTTTGACTGAGACCTGTTTTATTCTCCACATATGATGTAACAGCTTTAATATCATCATATGTAAATCCCCATCCCTGATGATAAAAATAAGGAGGTTTGGAAAGATAGGAAATATTCTGACTATCTGCAAGTTCCCGGATTTCTGTACCGGGAAGTATCATAAGAGGATATAGTTCAATATTTTCAGCCAGGCCTCTCTCTATCAGGGTATCAACAGTAAAGATAAAGCTCTCAGGATTGTCTCCTGGCAGACCTGGAATTATTCCTATCTTAATGTCGATGCCGGCATTCTTAAGACATGCCATTCCGCGAAGCTCGTTCTCGGTATTGCCCGACCGGTGTACATTTTTGAGAGCCCTCTTATTCAATGACTGAAGCCCCACCTCGAGACTTCTGAAGCCGGCGTCATACATAAGTTCAGATATCTCCGCATCAATCCTGTCAGCACGTATTTCGGTATGGAGTGACACATCGTGGTTGAGATTTTTCAACTGTGTCAGATGTTCTTTAAAATCGGTTGATCTGTCAAATGTAGGACTGAGGATATATATTTCCGTCAGTCCTGATATCTTTTCAATAGAATCAATGAGCAGAGAAAAGGGCAGTTCTCTTACTCCGCCTGAATTCCTGGAATAATAGCAGTAGCTGCATTTATATGGGCATCCTCTTGTCAGCTCCATAAAAACAGAGCCGTCGATCATAGTATTTAATCTTTTACCGGAGAGTGGCTCCTGAATATCTTCAGCAGGAATTAATTCATCATCAGGCTGTCTGGAGACTCTGTTCCCGGCAATATGAACCTCCGGTATAATTCCACCAGAAAGATATATGTCGAAAAACCATTCCCCCTCCCCCATTATAAACATATCAACACATGATCGTTTATCATCAAAGGCTATCGAACCGGGCGCAATTTCCGGACCGCCGAAGAATATCTTTATTCCGGAACTGTGTTTCTTTAACATTCCTGCAACCTGAAGATTGCGTTCAATATTCCATAGATATGAGGTAAAACATACAATATCCGGTTTTACTCCCGCTACATACTTCAGAATTAATTCATTGGAACCAAAATTCGTTATCACTGCAGGAAGAGTCTCGCAGTTAACATCAATATGCTTTCGGGAAATATACCCGCTCAATACTGCCGCAGCATATTGAATATTACCGTTTATATAGCCTCTCGAATGATCAGAGAGAGGAAGCTGAATAAATAAAATCATCATTATTGGCTAAACCTTTAAAATCTATGTTGAAATTTGAATCACATTAATGCATACTGAACAAAGCTAAATTCATGAATAAGAATAACAATGATAAAAAATAATTTAAACAAAAAGTCCAGAATACTCTGCATAGATGACAGTAAACTAAACAGACTATTCATAAGTAAAACACTTTCAACTGAAGAAATTATAGTAGATGAATCCGAAAACGGACTCGATGGAATAAAAAAAATACAGGAAAATCGCTACGACCTCATACTGGTTGATATTGTAATGCCGGTTATGGACGGATTCGGCTTTCTTGAAGAGTTTAAAAGCATAAGAAGCGATGAATTTATACCTGTAATCCTTATGACAGGGCTGGATGATTTAAATTCAAAAATCAAAGGCCTTAATATCGGTGCAGATGACTACCTGATGAAACCGCTCAATGAAAAGGAATTAAGAGCGAGGGTAAGATCACTGCTCAGACTGAAAAAAGTTAATTCAGAACTCTATGAAAAAAATGAACAGATAAAAAGAGAGATGGAGGCTGCCAAAAAAATTCAGCAGTTTATTATACCTGCAGATTTTGAATATATAAATTATCCGGCAGTGAGCGGTAAGTATCTTCCCATAGAGGACATTGGAGGAGATTTTTTCGACTGTTACCAGATTGATGAAAATCGTACAGCTTTTCTGATCGCCGATGTAACAGGCCACGGAATTCCGGCAGCCCTGACTATGACTATGTCAAAAATGCTTTTCAGCATCTATGCAGAAAAAGTCGACGGCCCTGCGGATTTGCTCAGGACGATAAACAATCAGCTGAGAGGAGCACTTCTCGACACACAGTATATAACAGCTTTTTATCTGGTTTATGATGATAGTACTAAAAATCTCACATTTTCAAATGCCGGTCACACAAGAGCGCTGTATTACAGAAAATCAAAAAATCACGTGCTTGCACTGGACAGCTTCGGATGGTTCATCGGTATATCTGATGAAACCGATTACGAAGAGAAACATCTCTCAGTTTCCGAGGGTGACCGGTTGTTCATTTACACAGACGGAGTAACTGAAATAAAGAATGAAAGCGGAATCGAATTCGGAGAAGTAAAACTTGCAAAATTCATAAAAGATAATAAAAATAAATCCGGAGAGCTCTTCTGTGATTTTCTTATTCAGCAGTTAACCGAATACAGGAAAAATCAATCGGTTAATGACGATATGGCATTTCTTAACATTGAGTTCTAGGTCATGATCTCTCAAAATTTTTCGAGACTCATCGCAGCAATCTTAATCCCATCATTAACAGACGATTCAAAGATAGTTCATTTTCATGCTTCATTTTCTCCTGTAACTCCGGCTGCATTTGATTACAAAACCGATACAAATTATATAATAGAAAGAGCAGTGAACTCCATTAAAATCGGTTTTCTCTTAGATGAAACAGACAAAATTTCATATATCCCGGAAGAGATTAAGGATGATACCGATAATGTTAAACAAAATCTTCAGCATCTTACAAAAAAAATAATTAATTCTCTCACATACTCCACCGAATCTGCGCAATACAAAAAAGCCAATACCTATGAGTTTACTATTTCTTTAAATGAAAACGATACTGTCAAATCATTCAAGATCCTCATTGATGCACAGTTTTTTAAACTTTTTATTCCAACAATCAATACAGCCATTGTATACGACAATATAGAAAATTTTGTTCTGCCCTTCTTTCATAAACCCGATTTTTTCCATATAAACACAGAATTACTCTTCAGCACACTGACACGAAAAGAACTTTCGGATCTTCTTAATCATATGATGAAAAAAAATATTTTAAGCCCCTATGAGATTACATTACTAATACTCTCATATCCCGAAACAGCTTCAAAAATAAAAAAATCGCTTTCTGATAATATTCTAAGAGATGTATCCGCTACTATAAAAAAATACTCTCACCAAAATCTTACCAGGAGAGATCTTATAGAGGGAGTATATTCTTTTGAAGAATCTCTCAATATGATTCTTCATGATGATACATTTAATTATTCACCCAGGATGCAGGAACTGTCGGATATACTAAAGAAGATTAACCTTCTGGAGCTATACTACATGAAGAGTTTTGATCACTGGATAGAAGAGATCATAGAAAAGGATATGTTTTATAAAACTCTTTCAAAATGCAGCGACCAGATAATCGAAGCAGCCTTTAGAGAGTATAGAAGAGGAGAATTTTATTTTTTAAGAAACTATATTTCGAAGAGAAGACTTGATGAAATATTTGCAAATGAAAATATGATACCAATTTCAAAATCAGTTGATGCAAGATCGAAACTTCTGCAAATATTCAGGAAGGAATATCATATAAAAAAAGAGTACGGTCATGAAAGCTTCGGCTATCTGATATCAAAAATTACCGGTAAATACAGCTTTGAAGTTCTTTTAAATTCCGCAGGATGGTTTATCATATCTACAGCCCTCAAACAGTCACCCCGGGCAATAAAAGATAAATTTTTATCAAACATTAATCCAGCTGCTTCCATGCTGATAGAGGACGTTCTCTCCGGTAGTGTTAACCCGAATATCATACATGATGAAATTCAGGTAAACAAAGCCCGGAAAATTTGCGTAGGGAAAATACTGCTTCTCCACGAAGAAGGAAGAATTGAACTTGAGGATTAGTCCTGATCTTTATTTTCAGAGGATTCTTCCTCTACTTTCTTGTCATCTTCCTCAAGGTCTTCTTCCAGGTTAGGAATACCCTCTGAATAATCGGCTTTATTCTTAGGCTCCGGCTGATCGGGGACACTGTCTTTATCCTTATCAGCAATATAGGCAGCAAGCTTGTCAATACCGTCTTTAAGCTCATGAAATTCAGAGATATTCAGTGCCACTCCTTTCTGTGTCGGCTTATATACATCATTGCCGCTTCCGTCCCTGCCTGCAAGATACCATATCCTGAGATTAATAAGCTCCTTGCCCTTAAACTCAGACACCTCAATCCGTATTATTTCATTGGCATTTCTTTGAATGTCCTTTATTAAAACTGACATAATTGTCTCCTAATGTAAAATTAAAAACTAAAATATATAATACGCCTTCAGGGTCAATAAAAACTATGTGCTGAAAAAAAGAAAAAGCGGCTCACGCCGCTTTATCTTAACTTAAAAAATTTAAAAAAATACTAGAATCTGTAAGCAAGACCCAGATTAACCTGAGCTGCAATATCATCAGTTGCCGCAATATCAAGAAATTTGTATCTTCCCTCTACGAGCAGAGTCAGTGGTGTGCCGCTGATTTTAAGATCTAGACCAAGAAAGATATCAACACCTGCATCGGAGTCTTCATCTCGTGTATTGTCATCATCAGTCGAATAGTAGTTCAAAACAGGACCGAATCCGATAAATGGTGAGATTGAGTTCTTGCCGAGAAAATGCCAGTACCAGTCGAAATGGATTCCGTATACATCAAACTCAACATCACGATCTTCATCTTCAAGAGTAAAAAAATCAAGTCCGGGTCTGAAATCAAGACTTTTAATCAGAAAGGTACCCATGTCAAAATATACCCCGAAATTTATTGTATTGTCAAAATCTTTCAGGTCATCCTTGGGCATTGTATATCCGCCCTTGACACCGATTGCCCTTGCTGATGCATTATTATAGCCAAAGGATACAAAAAGAGTTAAAACAAAAATTGAAAGTATAATTTTCTTCATAATTATCACCCTTTATTTAATTAAAATTTTATTAATTATTATATAACCATTTAGAAGTGTCAATTTATTATTTATATTATATATATAATATAAATAACTAAAGATTATTAAAAATACCATGATACGTAAAAAATGCATTGTATAAAACCACTGTTAGTAAAATATGGAGTTACAATATATAATTTTTATTGATATAAAATCTTTTTATTGATGAAAATTTCAGTAATTTATGTATTAACTTCATCATAAGCTTTAAACCAGCCGTAAAGTCGGCTTAATTATTACATATGGAATCAAAAAATGGAAAAGAAAATACTGGTCTTTCTAATTTCATCGAATAATATAGAATATTTAAAAAATGCAATTATCGAAATTGATAATATGGAAAATACGGATCTGCTTATAATTGACGAAGGATCTGACTATAATATTGCAGAAGAAGTGAGCGATTATAAATCGGTTAAGATAATCAGCTATGAACAGCCCAGCGGCTATGGTTCATATCTGTCTTCTGCAAAACAATATGCTGAAAATTTTGATTACGACTACCTCATTGGCATTGACTGCAGTTCTTCTAAATCAATCTCAGATATAAAAAATATCAAATCCAATTTAGATTATGGATATGATATTGTAAACTGCAGCCGTATCCTCGAAAATTATGATCACACAAAAATTGACGAATCAGTTTTGCAGTTTTTTGAAGAGCTTACCGGATATCTCAACAGCATCATAGAGGTATCTCTGACAGATCCTTTTTCAATAAATGTTGGTATTAATCTTAAATCTGCAGATCAGCTTGACCTCACAGAGAATGGCCATGGAGCACTGCTGCAGATATTCATTCAATCGCAATTCTTCGGCTATAACTGTATAGAGATTCCATCGGAAGCCGAATTGAATTTAGGCAATGAGTTAGAGCTTTACGAGGACCCCCTTCCTTTATTTCTTTCAATTTTAGAGACTGAAAAATATCTTTATAATAAAGGTACTGTCAACTAAGGGCAAAGGCCCGGAAAAGCTGATATTTTCTGATTGACAAAGCCCGTTGCAACAAGTAGAAATCAAAACCTTTAAGTGCTGAGAAAAAATGACAAGACCTGTAATAATTCAAAGTGACAATACTCTGCTTCTGGAAGTAGACAATCCAAATTTCGAAAATGCCCGAGATTCAATTTCTCCATTTTCCGAACTGGAGAAAAGTCCGGAGCATATTCACACCTATAGAATAACACCGCTATCACTATGGAATGCAGCCGCATCAGGGCTGGTTTTTGATGATATAATCAGAGACCTGGAGACTTATTCCAAATATGATATTCC
>CAYNFB010000033.1:13233-18183 GCA_964396355.1 uncultured Leptospirales bacterium
CTGTAATGACTACTATAGAAGACCAGATGAAAAGATACGGGCTTCTTAAGCTTACGATGGAGGGAGAAGATCTAATCCTATCCTCAACGGATCCTATTCTCCTCAATGAAATTCTCTATAACCGGAAGATGGATAATTACATTGAAGAAAGACTGTCTCCTGAAAGAATCAGAGTCAAAAAAATGTTTCGCGGTCATATAAAACAGGCTCTTATAAAAATAGGTTTTCCCATTGAGGATCTTGCCGGTTACGAAGAGGGAGATCCATACGATATTACGATCAGACCCTTTGAAGACGAAAGAATGGGACTGAGTCTCAGAGACTATCAGCAGAGTTCAATAAATGCCTTTTACAGAGGCGGAGGTCCCGAGGGCGGCAGCGGAGTAGTAGTTCTTCCATGCGGCGCAGGTAAGACTATTATTGGTATCGGCGTGATGGACCTGATAAAAGCAGAAACACTCATTCTCGTTACGAATACTATCGCACTGAGACAATGGAAGGAAGAACTGATTGATAAGACCAATCTGACTGAGGACACCATCGGAGAATATTCAGGCGACAAAAAAGAGATTAAATCAGTTACAATTGCCACATACAACATCCTGACTTATAGAAAAAATAAAAATGATAAATTTCTCCATTTTGACATATTTAATTCAAAAAACTGGGGCCTGATTATCTATGATGAAGTGCATCTTCTTCCTGCACCGGTTTTCAGAATGACTTCTGAAATCCAGTCAAAGAGGAGGCTCGGACTGACTGCTACACTAATAAGAGAGGACGGTCTTGAAAAAGATGTCTTCAGCCTGATAGGACCAAAAAAATACGATATGCCGTGGAAAGTTCTGGAAAAGTCCAACTGGATAGCAACGGCTCTATGTACTGAAATCAGAATTGATCTTCAGGAAGAACTGAGGATGCAGTATTCTGTATCAAGGGACAGGGAAAAATTCAGAATTTCATCGGAGAATCCAAGAAAAATAGAGTTTGTCAGAGGAATTCTCAACTATCATAAAAATTCGAACATCCTGATTATTGGACAGTATATATCACAGCTTGAAGAGTTTAAACGAATTTTTAAACTGCCGCTAATCACAGGAAATACTCCCCTGCAGGAACGAGTTAATCTGTATAAAAAATTCAGGCTCGGACAAATCAAATGCCTCATTGTTTCCAAGGTGGCAAATTTCTCAATAGATCTGCCTGATGCAAACGTTGCTATACAGATTTCCGGAACATTCGGATCAAGACAGGAAGAAGCTCAAAGACTGGGAAGAGTATTAAGGCCTAAAAGAGAAGATAATATGGCTTATTTTTATACAGTTATTACAGCCAACTCCGTAGAGGAAAAATTTGCACACAACAGACAGCTTTTCCTTACAGAACAGGGATATACCTACTCAATAATGAATGAAGACATGTACAAGACAAGATTTGGAGAAAATAAAGACTAGCATGATAAAAAAAATATGGATATTAACCGCTCTCGCTGCGACTGCAGTGTTTGTACTTATAATAAATTGTTCATCCTCCTCGGAAAAAAAACTTTATCTCCTTAAAAATAATGAAGGTGTCATGGTCTCAGACAATGACGGCAGTTCATGGGAATCCTACAGAGAAGGACTTCCGGACAATGTAAAACCAGTTAGGCTATACACCGGAAAAGATTATATGTATCTTACTACGTGGGATTCCGGTATTTACACCTTCGATAAAAAATCATCTTCATGGAAAGAGATCAACAGTACAGATTTTAGGAAGAGAAGCATTTATTATAAAAATGCAGGTTTCCGAAAAATATCAGCATTTGCTGTTGATTCAATGAACAGTAAAAACATAGTTACTGCAACTAAACACAGCATTTATCAGTCATTAGATGCCGGAAAACTATGGAAAAAAATTCCAATGAGAGGCCTTAACAAAAGAAACTATATAACAGCACTGGCTGTTAAAGGAAAAAAGATTTATGCCGGGACATCTTTTAACGGAATATATGAATTAATAGGCAGCAGATTCCGGCACTCCGGTAAAAATCTGCCGGGAGAACCCTATTCCGGAACCTTAAGATTCACAGAACAGGTGTCAAATATATTAACCAGCAAAAAAGACGTATATGCTTCATTTTACTTCGGCGGAGGAATTTACAGCAAAAAAGAGGGATCAAAAAAATTCATTCCTAAAATAAATGGAGAAAAAAGAAATATCAGTAAAACAATATACGATTTAGTCATTTACAGAGACAGAATATATTACTCTTTAAAGAATAAAGTATATCGGCTTGATCCTGAAATGGGCTCTGTTGAATTAAAAAGATATAATCAGATTATATCCTCAGTAAACAGAGATAAAGATACAGTCTCAATGACCATTGTTGATAAAGCAGGAAAAAATCCCTCCATCGCTGTAAGCATGCAGAAGATAAAAGAAGTACATAATAAAAAAGCATCGAAGAAGAATGCAATTTACGTAAGCGTCCCGGCATTAAGGAAAAATCTGAATAAATACATCAGTCTGACAAAGACAACTACTATTGATTCATTTGTAATAGATATGAAAGATGACTTCGGAAACATCTACTTCTCTTCAAAAAACAAAATCGTCCGGGAGATACATTCACAGAGAAAACCCGTAAAGATTGAGTCTATACTGAAACAGCTTAAGAAGAATAAAATTTATGCAATAGCCAGAATTGTCGTATTCAAGGACAAGAAAATGTTTTCCGCTTACAATGGAAAATATGCAATAAAAAATAAAAAGAACGGCAAACCGTGGAGAGGGACAAACAGGGAATACTGGGTTGATCCGCATTCTAAATTTGTTCACAATTACAATATTGCACTGGCAGTAGAACTGGAAAAGCTGGGCTTTGATGAGATTCAATTTGACTATATAAGATTCCCCTCAGACGGACCGATAGGACTCTGCAACTTCACCTACAGAGAAGATCCGGAAACCTATAAATCAGAAATTTTAATAGACTTTTTAAAACAGGGAAAAGAAATTTTGAACATTCCGGTATCTGTTGATATCTACGGCTTTAATTCATGGTATCACTTCGGAAACTGGATAGGTCAGGATATGGAAGAATTTTCCCATGTAGTCAATGCGGTATGCCCTATGGTTTATCCCTCCCACTTTGGAAAAAGCTTCTACAAAAAAGGGAAGAGAGCAGAGAGGCCTTACCGTATAGTTTATGACGGAGGGAAGAGAGCGATGGCTCTCGTTAATACTGCAATAGTAATAAGACCCTACCTGCAGGCATTCAACCTTCTTGCTCCGACCTGGGGTCCAGAGTACGTAAAATATCAGATAGATGCTGCATCTGAAAGCGGATGCAGCGGATACACATTATGGAACGCGAGAGGCGACTACAAGGTTCCGAAAAAAGCTCTTAGCATTAATTGAGGCCTGAAAATGAAAGAATTTAATATTGAATGGAAGATAGAAAACGATGTACCTGTATTATATATGAATGGTGATATAACAACAGATGCTGATGTGCATCTTCTAAATACATATAAAGAAATTAGAAAAATTAATAAAAATCAAACCATGATATTCGATTTTTTTCAATCGGACTATATTAATTCATCAGGCATTTCTGCTGTTATAAAACTGCTTCATATCCACAAGGAATATAACGGAGATTTTATCTTTATAAGATTATCTGACCACTTCAAAAAAGTAATGTCTATAATGGGCTTAACCGATTATATTACAATATATGACTCAAAGGAACAGGCTTTTAAAAATATATAAACTTTCCGGAGGCACTTCTTGAGAAAAAAAAAGGGGTCCGATGAAGTAATCCTCTCCATTGATGCAGGAACTCAGTCTATACGCACTGCCCTGATTGATACAGGCGGAAACATATTAAAAATTGTAAAAAATGAAATAAATCCATACTATTCAGTGAACCCCGGATGGGCAGAACAGGATCCCGAATACTTCTGGAAAATTCTCAAGAAGACCTGTAAAGAACTTCTTCTCAAAAACCCCGTGCCGAAAGAGCAGATTAGTGGTGTAACAATTACTACTCAGAGAAATACCATGATTAATGTTGATAAAGAGGGCAAACCCCTGCGGCCTGCAATAATCTGGGTAGACAGAAGAAAAGCGCAGAAAACGAAATGGCCTCCTCTTCACCTTAAAGCGGCATTGAAGGCTTTAAACCTCTACGATGCTCTCCTGTATACAATCATGGAGAGTGAAGCAAACTGGATAACTCAAAATGAGCCCGAAATATGGAAAAAGACTCATAAATATCTTTTTTTATCAGGTTATCTTACCTACAAGTTAACGGATGAATTTATTGACTCATCGGGTAATCAGGTCGGATACGTTCCTTTTGATTTCAAAAAACAGGAGTGGGCAGGCAGTAAAGACATGAAGTGGAAGATGTTCAATATTGAAAAAGAAAAACTTCCGTTGCTTGTTAACCCCTCAGAAATACTTGGTCAAATAAGTAAAAAAGCTTCCGCAGAAACGGGAATTCCAGCCGGATTACCGGTAATTGCAGCAGCTGCAGATAAGGCCTGTGAGGTTCTCGGATCAGGATGCATGAGCCCCGAAATTGCATGTCTGAGCTTCGGAACTACAGCCACAATTGAGACAACGAATTCGAAGTATGTTGAAATAATACCGTTTCTCCCCCCCTACCCCAGTGCAGTTCCAGGCTCCTATAATACAGAGGTGATGATATACAGAGGCTACTGGATGGTAAGCTGGTTCAAGAATGAATTTGCTCATAATGAAATAGTAATGGCACGGAAAAAGAAAGTGGCTCCAGAAGTAATTCTCGATGAGATGGCAGGAAAAATTTCTCCAGGTTCAATGGGGCTTATGCTGCAGCCCTTCTGGTCTCCCGGAGTTAAGATACCTGGTCCGGAAGCGAAGGGTTCCATTATTGGCTTCGGCGATGTGCACACGAGAGCTCACGTATACAGAGCC
>CAYNFB010000034.1:0-5729 GCA_964396355.1 uncultured Leptospirales bacterium
ATTTCACTGAAGCGCCAGTATATTTCACTGAAGCGTCAGTCTATTTCACTGAAACGCCAGTGTATTTCACTGAAGCGTCAGTATATTTCATTGAAGCGTCAGTCTATTTTACTGGAGCGTCAGTATATTTTACTGAAACGACCATCTCCGGGACCCGGCTGAACATAAACTTCATGACCGGAAGCGTATATTTTATGAGCAGAACAATCAGGTAAAATTTCGATGACAGGAAGTACCGGAGCATGCAGTTTCAATGCCTGGTCATGCCGGTTTCGTCCTTTTGAAGACCGGCATCTCATACTGCCGATTTTCGGATATGCAGTATGAGACCCTGGTATTGCGCTATACTTCGGCCGGGGTGGCAGAACGCCTGAATCCATATTAGCATCCCTCGGCCTTAAAAAATCAGTGAACTCTGCGGCCTGATTGTTAATCTCAAAACCCGGCTATTCAAAGGCAGATTCCTTAATTTGCTCTATGAGACCCCGGTATTTACATACGTCGGCAAAGCTCAGCACAGGTTCGTAAAACCGGGGTGACAAAGTTAAGGAATAACTACTGAAAAAAATGATTGATTCAAAAAGTCCTGAAGCTGAAAATGGAATATGAACGATCAGAAGAATATAGAAATGAAGTTTACCCATTTTAAATCATCAATAGAAGCATATACTGTTCCTGAACGTTTCCCCAATCCCTATAATCATACGGTTCATCCCCTTTGTCAGCTGGCGGCAGAGGAGCTGCAGCGGTATCTGAAGAATCAAAGTGATTTTCAATACGACTTTGATATTGAGAACAAAAGAAACGAAAAAAATCTCGGTAAGATGTTCGGCGTTCTTGTTGTAAAAAATACAGAAAATCAAATCGGATACATCTCAGCATTTTCAGGATTTCTCGCTGGTAAAAATATTCTCCCTCATTTCGTGCCTCCCGTATATGACATTCTTGATGAGACCAGTGAGTATAAAATGGGAGAGAAGGAAATTGATGAGATTAACAGAAATATAAAAGATATTGAAGAGTCAGAAGAATATAAATCAGCAGTGGAAGATCTTCAATCTGCTCAGAGCAGATCAGCTGTTGAACTGGAAGCATTAAAAAAATCATTAGAAGAGGGCAGGCTGGGCAGGAAAAAGATTCGCCAGGAAAAACGCAAAGAGCTTAATGAGGAGGAGTTCACCATTCTCGAAAAAGAACTGCAGAACCTCAGCAGAAAAGATAAGTATGATTTTAAGGCAGTAAAGCAATCATGGAAAGAACGCATTGATGAGCTTCAGAAAAGGTGCACATCCTATACTGATAACATTGATAAACTGAAAAAAATAAGAAAGCAGAAATCTGCAAAACTTCAGCAGTACATATTTAATCAGTATAATTTTTTAAATCAGGCAAAAGAAGAAATGGGAGTTTGTGAAATATTTGCAGAGACTCCTCAGAAGGTCCCTCCGTCCTCGGCCGGCGACTGTGCTGCACCAAAGCTTCTGCAGTATGCATTTCTCAATGATCTGAAACCGCTGGCTCTGGCTGAATTCTGGTGGGGCCAGCTGCCGGAATCTGTTGTCCGCAGGCACGGTTTCTTCTACTCTCCATGCAAAGGAAAATGTCAGCCCATCTTGAAGCATATGCTGAGCAAAACTGCTGTTGAAGAAGATGCTAATCTCAATATAAATAGCGAGACATTAACAATTGATATTTTATTCGAGGATGATTCTATTATCGTTATCAATAAGCCTCCAGGTCTCCTGTCTGCGCCCGGTACTGCAAGTGATGATTCTGTCTTCACAAGAATACAGAAGAGGTCTCCAGATGCGACAGGGCCGCTGATTGTTCACCGCCTTGATATGTCAACATCGGGAATTATGGTGATTGCTAAAACGGATGCCGCCTACAGGAATCTGCAGAATCAATTTATCAATGGTACAGTAAAAAAGAAATATATCGCACTGCTTGATGGTGAATTAACATCTGAATGCGGGGAGATAAATCTTCCCCTTATAAGTGATTATAATGAACGGCCCAGACAGCGGGTGTGTTATGAAAGCGGAAAAGAGGCTTTAACATTCTACAAAGTATTAGATGTATCAGGTAAAGAAGAAAATTACAGCAAAGTGGAGTTTATGCCGGCAACAGGAAGAACTCATCAGATAAGGGTACATGCCGCACATTATAAAGGCTTAAATACGCCCATCACCGGAGATGCTCTCTACGGACAGGCAGGGGAAAGGCTTTTTCTCCATGCTAAATCAATTGAATTCAGGCATCCTGTAACTGATAAGATTGTGAAATTTCACGTCGATGAGGATTTTTAGATCAATTTATTTATAAATTTTAACAACATACTCTTTTGGAAATTACAGAAAACCCTGTTAGAGACGCATGGCCCTGCGTCTCTAACAGGGGTGAATCTAGTCGAATTTAATATCTTTAAGAGTGTATTTTTTTTTCAGATTCCTGAACAAATACACTTTCATAATCCTGGCTTCTATATTCGTATCAGAAGTATATTCAATTTCAAATTTGTATTTTTTTCCTGCTGCGATCTGAACTTCAGCCCGGATGATTTTTATGATTTTAACATCAGGATATTTCTTTGCAAGTTCGCTGCTGATAAAGGCCAGCGCATTTTCAGCATTGGGACCGTTTAGATCCAGAGGCGCCCAGCTGCCGGGAACATTTCTGGTTTGACATGATGATGCAAAGAATGCGGCTGCTGTAATTAATAATATTACTGTTCTTTTCACTGTAAGGCCTCCTCTCAGTCCTGATTCTCTCTTGCAAAATTCAATACAATTCTCGACGGGGTGAATACGCCTGCAGGGATAACTACATTTGCCACATCGTTATCAAAGGCCGGGAGCATCTTGAAGCTGAAATTTTTAGCCTCAAGATAACGGCTCTTTGAAGCATAGTCTCCCCTTATTATTCTTTTCCGGGAACCGTACTTCATCTTTGCAGTAAACCGGCTTCCTTTATTTACAATCACTATCTCCATTTTGGAAATTTTACCGCCCGGCCTCTGATGGGTCGCGCGCCAGGTTCCTCTGAAATTCTTCAGACCGTCACCGGCCACAAAGGTTGTCATTACAGTTGGATTGAACTCTATGATTGTTGCTGATGATATCTCTGATCTTTCTGATTCGTTCGCGGCGGTCTTTGCCGTGATGTAATACATGAATATATCGCCGTCCTTTCCGGGGAACTTTTCACTGAAACTGCTGATTCCCTTCGGAAGAGTTTTAATCAGTGTGAATTTTTTATTATTCTCTTTTTTCCTGTATATATTATATCCCGCAGCTGCTGTTGACTTTTTCCAGAAAAGAGAAACCGTCCGTTTTTTTTCGTTAACGGCAGTCCTGAATTTATCGGGAGCTGAAATTTTTATGCCTGATCCCATGCTCACCGACATACCGGTTGAACCTGCAGCGTAGGTACTCCATTCTTCAGATTCTCCTGATTTGTTGTAGGCTTTAACCGTATAGAAATGTTCTTCACCATCCTGTATATCACTGTCCTGATCGATAAAAACGTTGGTTTTAACAGTCCAGTTCCTGTCCCAGTCTTCGGTGCTGTTATTCCATCTGTAGATTTCGTAGTATTCAGCAGACGGAACATTGTCCCATTCTACTTTGATCCTGTCTGAATAAGTTCCATTACTGGCGGTTATCCCGGAAACAATTGAAGGGGGGCCTGAAACGGCGGTTACGCTTATCTTGAAAATACTGCTCCACTTCCCCTGGCCTGCCTGATTTACAGCTGCAACGTAGTAAAAGTTCGGCAGTTTTTTCTGAGGGCTTTTGTCTGTGAATGAATTTGATTTTACCTCTTTCAGAAAATCCCAATTTTTATTTGTCTGATTATATCTTATAACTCTGTAGGATCGGGCATTTTCAACCTTGTTCCATTTCAGTGACACAGATGATCCTGAAACTGATGAACCGGAGAGATCGGTTACCTGCTCGGGCATTGGAATGCTTTTTTCCAGTGCAAAACCTTCAGCAACGGGAGAGAGTTCTGTACTGCTTCTGCCGTACTCTCCAACAGAAATTATTCTGTAATTGTATCTGAAATTAGTTTCAATGCTGGTGTCGCTATAGCTGTTTGTGTTTACCACTGCGGTTGTTGAAAAGTTGTCGGAATTAACAAAGCTTCTTTCAACAATATATGAAACCGCATTCTCTACTTCATTCCAGGAAATATTAACTTTATCGGAATAATTTCCCTTTGAGGCCGTGACCATAGTTGTGGGTTTAATAACAATTTCATCGTTTCTTTCAGGTTCGATATCAGAAGCATCGCTGTCATAGAGCACGTAGGAATACTTGCACATCATTGCAAGGCATTTGTATGACATCCAGATATATCCTTTATCTGCCCACTCATTTCCCCATGAGTTGACAATTTTGAATGCGCCTCTGTGCCCTTTGGGAGATACCTTGTTATCGTCATAGCCGACTATAGCCATGGCATGTGCTCCATCGAAGGGACCTGTGTAATCGTCAAAAACTTTTCCAGAGGTGCCGTCCATGAACTTATCACTCATGTCGAATCCGCCCACGACGGGGTTTCCCGCTGCAATTTCTCTCTTAATATTTTCCGGGTCGGATGTGTCTACTTCTTCATAATCCTTTGATTTATATTTTGACAGGGCAAGTTTTTTCATGCTGCTGTCAGGCTGTTTCAGATAGTCTTCGTCGGTATAGGGCATCACGCTCCACGGCACGGCTCCTTTTTGTGTGAGAAAATGGAGGGCAGTGCCGATACAGATGCCGTCATCGGATCCATCGTTTAGCTGGTTATAGGTCCATGCAGGTGAAAAAACGTGAACTCCCTTATCGGCAGTTAACTGTCCGGTGTAGGAGGGATAGTTGCCCCATTGGTACTTCCACTTATTTTTAATTTTTTCGTGATATGATTTAACATAATATGTTGTGGACCATGCAGTGCAGCTTCCCTGAGAACCCTGGCTTCCCACAGGGGGCATCTTTGATGAAAGATCGACGCTGGAGGGGAGCTTCCTGCTGTCGCTCCTGACCCTGGGCATACTCTTATTGGCATCGAGTTCATCCTGAGATTCAACACGAAGACCTGTTGAGTATTTCTTTTCTTTCGCTGATGAAGAATAGGGCGTTAAGGCGAATATCAGCATTAAACAGTATATTAGTAACAGGGGGCGATTGTTTTTCAAATTATTCCTCCATGGAAAGAAATTAAAATTTTAGTAAGAAACTGACAGAAGAACTTTCTTATATTATTTAAAATTTTTGTCAACCGATGATACAGCTGCAGTTAAAAAAATCGGTTTTCGGAAATGGGGAGTGAAATATAGATCTGAAGTGATTTTATACAATAAATAACACATAACTTTGTAATTAATCTGTTATGGGAATGTAAAGTTGATTATTCTTTATTAAATGAGGTCTGAAAATTTACGGTGGAACACAGCCGCTGTATCCGTAACGGGGGTGTATATATGATTAACAGCATAATGAAATCTCGGGAGGAGGGTGTTTTTATTGTAATATTGTTTCTTGTTTTTACTGTGATTTCTCCGGGAATAATGGTGTTTTCTGCGGATAATTCCGGTCAGCAGGTGAAGGTGAATCTTCAGGAGACAGCAGGTATCGCCTCCGAAATTCACCATGAGAGCATCAATGAACCGGCCGGGGATAATGAAAATCTATTTGCCACGGCCAGATGCCGACCCCCGGGAGTTTGCCGATTACGTGGCT
>CAYNFB010000034.1:5739-18179 GCA_964396355.1 uncultured Leptospirales bacterium
AATTATCATAGAAAGAATAATCTTCTACACAAGAGAAAAGGTCTGGAAGATTGAAACACTGGATTCTCTTCTCAGAGACAGGGCCGCAGGTTCCGGTGCCAGGTACAGGGAGGATCTGGAGGATGATCTGAGAGGTTATTTCCACGTCTATGCGGGAGGCCTTGAGCGGGGGCTTGCCCTTCTTTCGGGAATCGGAAATATTTCACCAATTGTCGGATTTCTCGGCACTGTTATAGGAATGATCGGAGCCTTCGCAGCCATTGCAGCGGCGACCACTGTAAACGCCAAGGTCGTGGCAGTGGGCATACAGATGGCACTTGTTACAACTGCAGGAGGGCTGCTTGTAGCGGCGCCTGCACTGGTTGCATTCTATCTGTTCACTCACCTGATTCAGAACAGATATGCACGGGCCGAGGAGCTGATCGGAGAACTTTGCCGCACTCTGCCCAGACTTTCACAACGGCTTGATGCGGAGTAATTCTGTGGAAGAGAAAAAAATATTAATTCTCAGGATATTGCGGAGAAAGAGGCTGGCGGCCATGAGGGACGAGGAGAGAGTCTTTGATGCTTCAGCAATGGGTGATCTTGCATTTCTTCTGCTGATTTTCTTTATTGTTACCAGTTCATTTATTCTTCGTCAGGGAATATTTTTCTCACTTCCTTCAAATAGTGCCGGGGCAGTGAAGGTCGGGCAGTCCCGGATTATCGATGTTCATCCCCGAAAGAACGGTTTCTCCGTCAACGGCATGGCAGCTTCCAGAGAGGAGCTTGTTTCATTGCTTCTGCTTCACCGTAAGAGAGTGAAGGATCCTGTGATGATTATCCATATGAGGGAGGGCCTGATCTACGACCGTTTTATCGATACATTGAGTACTGCCCGTGAGACGGGAATCAAGAGAGTCTCTCTGAGGGAGGAGTGAACGCATTATGAATAAATCATTTCTCTCAAGGCTCCGGCCGCTGTCCATAGGTTCGGCAATGGCTGATCTTGCGCTCCTGCTTCTTGTATTCTTCATGGCATCAACTACCACTGAGCCGCCGAAGGGAGTAGAGGTTGAACTCCCCTCTGCATTTACAAGCGGAGCCGAACAGGACAGTGTTTATATTACAATCTCATCATCAGGCAGGTACTATATTGACGGCAGCGCCTCGTCCCTTCCTGATATCAGCGACAGGCTGGTAATGAGGCGTTCAGAGAAGGATCGGGCAGTGTCGGTGACGGCAGACAGGAATATTGATTACAGAGTAGTTTCAAAACTTTTGAATGTATTGAAGGATCAGGATTTTTTAAACATTGTGTTCATGTCGCAGCCTTCAGGAACAGCTGAAAATGATCAGTGATGCAGGAAGATTAAGCCGGATTCCGCAGACTCTGTGGAGGCTCCAGAAAATATATCCCTACAGATTTTCATCTGTAATTTCTTCATTACTGATGATTCTTATTCTCTTTGCAGCTCCATTTAGAGGCATGAAGGATGAGGATTTTACTGCCCCCGAGAGTATAGAATTTATAAATATAGATACAATAAAATCGGCAAAGAGAGTCACGGAGAAAAAACTTGCCCATACAAGCGATGATGAAAACAGCAGAGTGGAGAGAGCCAGAGTGACAGTTGATGATGCTGATGCAGTTGATATATCATTCTATCCTAATATCGCGCCTCCCCGGCCGCTGGGAAGGCTCAGAAAGATCTATCCCTCGGCAGCAAGAGAGATGGTCGTTGAATCTGTTGTCAATGTTGAAATTCTTATTTCTGCCGGAGGCAAGGTGAGGCAGGTGAAGGTCATAGGAGTGAGATTATCCAAGTCTCTTCCCCGTGAGCTTAGACGTAAACTTTCGGCTGACTTCTCCCGGGATGCCCGGCGTATTTTAATGGGGGCGAGATTTACTCCTCCCGTTGTAGAGGGCCGCCGTGTCCCCGTCAGAATGGAAATGCCGCTCCGGTTCAGGCTGGATTAGAATGTGATAAGAAAATGAAAAATTATATAATTCATTGTTTCACTGTTTTTATTTTCTTTGCCGGAGTGGCTGGTTCAGTCCAGGGGGCTGTTCTGAAGGGCCGTGTATATGACAGCCTGGAAAAGAAACCCGTGGATTTCGCACTTGTCATGATTCCCGATAAGAAAATAAAGACTCATGCCGATCAGGACGGCATCTACACTCTTGAGGTGGACCAGGAGGGAACCTATACAGTTTTTGTCAGAGCCGAAGGCTACAGGCTGGTCCGGGAAACACTGTATATTAAAAATTCATCTGAAAAAAACTTTATCCTCAGGCCGGTAACTGTAAGGGGCGGTGCTCTGACTATTACAGCAGACAGGCCGATCCAGAAATTATCCAGACGCACAATGACAGTTCAGAATCTGAAAGAAGTTCCGGCCTCCTTCGGTGATTCAGTCAATGCTCTGACCAGTCTTCCCGGAGTTATACGAACCAGTGGAGGATTCTTCGGACCGCTGGTTATACGCGGTGCGGAACCATCCTACAACAGGTACTACGTGGACGGCATGCCTGTTGGTAATCCGCTTCACTTCTTCGGCCTTCATTCTGTTATTGCCAATGACCTGATGAGCGAAATAGATCTCTACGCCTCCTCATTCCCTTCAGAGTTCGGCGGCCCCCTTGCAGCGGTTATCAGCATTAATACTCTGGACACGGTAAAGGAATTCGGCGGTAATGCGGACGTGGGCATGATATCCGCAACTGCACTCCTGAAGTCTCCGTTTACGCGGGAAAGGGTTACAGAGAATGGAGTTGAAAAAGAGAATATGGGCTACCTCATAGCTGCAGGAAGGGTGGGGTATCTGACTCTGCTCATCCCCCTCTTCTATGAGCTTACTACAGGAGAAAAGCTTCAGAGTCTTCCCGAATACTGGGACTATCAGGTGAAGGGAAAGATTTATCTCAACAGCAGAAACTCAATCACCATGCTCTGCATGGGAAGCCGGGATTACTGGAAGCTCCTTGTCGATCCCGATGATGTTGAAGTTAATGAGGGGGATGATCCTCTGTTTGGTGATCTTGAATTTGACTATGATCAGGTCTTTCATAATCAGGGCCTGTACTACAAATATGACAGTGGTAAATTCAGAAATACGCTCATGGTCTACAGTGCATGGAGTAAGCATCATACCTACGTCAATGCCGGGAGTGATGTTCTGGCTGCATATCCTGATCACTGGCTTAAGGACTTCTACGTTGATTCAATTCCATGGACTCTGGGATTAAAAAATAATTTCAAACTAGAATGGATTGACGATCTTGCCGAGATCAGAGGCGGTCTGGAATTGACTCACTACTTTTTCGATGCAGAGGGGAAGGAACTGGAGATCACAGAATCGGGGTTCATCGATCCCGGAGATCCCGATGCAGTAAACGCAATTCCCTTTGATGTAACATTTAGAAATACAACAGCGGGAGGCTACGCCGAACAGAGATTCTCGCCAGGCGGATTTATTTTTGCGCCTTCTCTCCGGATAGAAAAACTGGTCAATACCAGATACTATACAATTGATCCCCGGGGACTGGCGAGCTATGAGTTTCCCACAGAGACCACTCTGTCTGCTGCCGGAGGCCATTACAGTTCATTTTTTCAGACCAACCCCTTCTTCTTCCAGTTCGCTCCATACTCGGCATCTCAGAGTAAGTACTATGATCCCGAGAAGGCCTGGCACTGCGCTGCTGGCATTGAACAGGCTGCAGATCTTATTACATTTAACGCCGAGTTCTTCTATAATTACTACTACGATATGGTTGTGGATTATCCTCACACAGAGGGCGGAGTCGATGTCTCGGGCATAAATGCGGGAGAATGTAAAACATACGGTGTTGAGTTAATGGTGCGCAGGGACAGACGCGAAGGAGGCGGCGGGGGGCTGTTTGGATGGGGAAGCTACACATATACCTCTTCAAAAATTAAATCGGGACTTCCTCTGAGTTATGATTTAAACGGAGACAAATGGGTTTCTTCAAATTTTGAGCAGAGACAGTCTGTAAAAATAGTTATGGGCTATCAGTACAGGAGGCATACTGTGAGCAGCAAGTTTCAGCTTTATTCATCCATGCCCTATACCGGTATTATCGGATCAGAAGAATCCCCTGCAGGTACAGGGCGTTATGCGCCTTTATACGATAATCATAATATTAATGAAAAGCATTTTCCTGTGGATCACAGACTTGATTTGAGATACAGCTGCAGAACCGGATACGAATGGGGATACGTGAGCTGGTATATTGAGATTATCAATGTATACGGTTTCTGGTATAAGCCTGAAAATGAGGTGATATGGAAATACGACAGGCCTTATGGGAATGATAATCCCACTGTGGAGAGCGGGGACGGACTGTCGGTAATACCGAATTTCGGAGTGGAGGTTAAATTTTAATATGGAGAAAAAGATGAATATTAAACTTAAAGCTGTTTTTGTTATTATATCTGTGTCTCTTGGTGCAGTATCATGCGTTACTCCTCTGGGGCTTACCGCATCATCCACTCCCCTTGTGAACAGGGAAATTGTCGAGAATCTCGGCCCCTCGGAAGGACGTGACGGCTCCGTTGTTGTCCTGGGACTATACAGCATCGGCCGCCCTGACATTGATTCTGCCATTGAAGAAGCGGTGAAGAGAAAAGGAGGCCAGGCTCTGATCAACGTACGTCTTTATGAGAGAAATTTGTATCTCCTGCTGTTTACCTATACGGAGGTTATTGTAAAGGGTGATGTCGTCAGATTATCCGGATTTAAAAGAGAAGTGAAGGGGCGGAGGAGATGAGGTCTTATCGGCGGGCGGTCGTTATTATCCTGGCTGTACCGTTCATTTTTTCTTCATGTCTTTCCTCCCGGATACATCCTGCGGGGATGGAGGCCTCATCTGTGAGTCTTGAACAGCGAAGCTATGAAGAGCTTGGAAAATCGGAAGGTACGGCAAGCAGCTTTTCTCTGTTCTGGTTTTTTCAGGTGACTCCTCATGCAGATGTCAACAGAGCCCTGGCTGAGGCTGCGGCAAAGAAGGGAGGTGACGCACTTATCGATGTGAGATGGTGGAGAGAAAGAAAATTGTATATTGTAGGCACAGTAGATATTATTCACGTTCGGGGAACTGTTATACGTTATAATAAATTGGAGAATTAAAAATATACTGTCTGGAAACTGCAGCGGGATGATATTGTTAAGATGGCAAAATTTGATATGCTCACAGGCGCTTTTAACCGGAATGCCGGGAGTATGTATCATCAGTTCATAATTGGGCAGCAGGTCACCCTCTGAGTCTGACCACAGTAACACCGTCTCCGCCCTCACCGGACTCTCCCTGACGAAAGTCGGAAACGTATATATTCATCTTAAGTGCATCCCTCACAGCCTGTTTCATCGCTCCTGTGCCGTGACCGTGTATGACAATAACTGTTCCCGTATTATTTCTGTCCATCCGGTCAAGCTCCATATCCATGAATGACAGGCCGTCCTCGACCCGTTTTCCCCTGAGGTCTATGGTGTTGGATGATGTCTGTATGGTCGTGGCTATCACGTGGTCCACTACTTCCTTTACCGCTGCGGCGGGACGTCTGCTTTTATTTGACAGTGTCTGGTTCTTGGCAGCAGATATGGGGAGAAGATCCTTAAGTTTAAACCGGGATCTTATTGTTCCTCCCAGAAGCAGCAGGGCAGATTTTCCCGAGCCGTCGATCTCCTCAATTGTTGCCTCTGTCTCGATGGATGGAATAAATACTCTGTCTCCCTTTTTTGCATTTTCAATTTTCATTTCGCCCAGCTTCTCTTTATAGCTGTTCTGAACATTCTTCTTCAGCCTCAGGCCTATTTCTCCCTGAAGATTTTTTATCTCCTCATTTATGCTGCCTGCCTCCTTCTGATCAAGAGTCTGCAGCTGAGTAATTCTTTCCGACAGCTTCTCTCTGTATGAGTTGAGCTCCTCTATGAATTCAATTCCCCGTCCCATCTTTGTCTGGTCTATGAGCCTGTTCAGCTCCTCCTGCTTTATCCGGAGTCTCTCCTTTTCGGAATTAATTTCCATGTTGAGGAGTCTTACCTTCTCCCTCTCCTCCTTGACCTCATCTTCATAAAGCTGAACTTTTTCTATGAGTGATTCTACACTTGATTCTTTCGAGTCTATGAGTTCTCTTGTTCTTTCAAGTATGGAATCTTCAATGCCGTAATTTTTTGCTATCTCAACAGCGTAGCTTATACCCGGTATCCCTATGGCAAGCTCATAGGTGGGCTGAAGCGTTTCCAGGTTGAATTTCACAGAGGCATTCTGAAAGCGCGTGTCGTTCACTGCCAGTTCCTTAAGCTCTGTATAGTGAGTGGTCACAACGATGCGGCTTCCCGTGTTTATCATCTCTTCCAGAATCGCCTGGGACAGAGCGGCTCCCTGGCGGGGATTTGTGCCCACGATTATTTCATCTATTATTACAAGTGTGCGTGTCCCGGCTCTGTGTATAATGTCGTTGATGATTGTGAGCTGGCCGGAGAATGTTGACAGAGACTCCGACAGGTTCTGGTCATCTCCTATGTCTGCCATTATTCCGTCGAATATTCCGATTTGTGAATCTGGTCCGGCCGGAATGTGAAGGCCCATCATTGCAAAGAGTGCACACAGCCCGATCGTCTTGAGCATGACGGTCTTGCCTCCCGTGTTGGCACCCGATATTATAAGGCAGCTGTAGTCGGTTCCAAGCTCCACGTAGTTGGATATGATTGTCTCCTTCGACATCATATAGAGCAGGGGATGATGGGCCTGGTAGAGCTTAAGGACAGGCTCCTGTGACAATATGGGCTCATTGCTGCCTGTCTCAATGCTCAGTCTGGCTGCCCCGTTTATAAAATCGAAGTAGGTTATTACTCTTTGATTTGATCGAAGTTCCATCGCATGAGCTGCGACTGAAATTGTAAGCTCCGTTAGTATTTTCTCTATTTCAAGAGCCAGTTCCCTCTCCATCATTATTATGCTGTTGTTGAGAGGCGTGATCTCCGAGGGCTCCATGAGAACAGTGGCGCCGCTTGCAGAAACATCGTGAACGTTTCCGTTTATCTTTCCCTTCATCCCGGACTTTACCAGTATGACGTATCTTCCGTTTACAGTTGTAAAAGTCTTCTCCTGGAGGGTTTTTTCATTATGGGGAGAGTGGATTATCTTGTTGATGCTCTTCTCCATTCTCTGTCTGGCCGAGGCTATATCCTTTCTTATTCTTCTGAGCTGGGGAAACTTCGACATATTCAGCTCGCCTTCATCGGTAACAGATTCCTGGAGTATTTTCATAAGCACCGGCAGCGGATTAAGGCGTGAATATTCATCATCAAGAACGGGATACTCTTCCCTGTTGATAGACAGAAATTTTCCGATTCTTTCAGATGCTGATGTGAATTTTCTTACAGTGAAGAGTTCCTCCATGCTGAGCATGCCGCCTTTCTCTGCAATTTTAACCGGCATAGATATGTCGCTGAATCCGGAAAAATCAGCCCGTTCTCCCAGAATCATTATATCCTTAACTGCAGATATTTTCTTCATCTGCATGGATATCTTATGTTCGGGCAGGGGACTCAGTTTAGAGACGAATTTCTTCGCAGGTTCGGAGTAGCACAGCGAGCTGAGCTTACTCTCAATCATGGGCCACTCAAGTATATCAAGTTCACGTCTGTTCTGTTTATTATTCATTGCCGCACTTCTTTGAATTTTTTTAAATTGTACGAGTTCGATTTTTCATATTACATATTGCTGTCAATAATTAACCGGCCTGAGAGAAATTTTTTGAAACATCCTGATTGCCGAAAGGAAGCTGTTTTAGGATAAATTCTCTGGATTTGTGAGTGACAGTATAAATTTTGACAGATCTTCAATTGAAAAAGGTTTTTCAATAAATGCAAGCAGGCCTTCTTCACGCAGTTCAATAATTCTCCTGTCGTCTCTGTATCCCGAGGTGAGGCCTATGGGAATTCCCGGAGCCGTTTTTTTTATTAAGCTGTAGAGTTCTCTGCCAGACATGCCAGGCATGGAAAGATCGGTAAGTACTGCATCAATGGGCAAATCCGGATTTTTGAGATATTTAACTGTTTCATCCGCACAGGCAAATACTGCGACACTGTATCCTAAAAGTTTAAGCATCGATGTTACTGTTTTCCTTATTGTTTCCTCATCATCGACAAATACGATGTGGCCCGAACCCTTATGCATTGTTTTTTTTATGCCGGATTGCTCCGATAAGGGCTTATCGACAGCGGGGAGGTAGATGCTGAAATCCGTTCCTGTTCCGCTTCTTCCAGGTGAGGCAACCTTCACTATGCCGTTATGCTCCTTTATAATTGAGTAGACCATGGAAAGTCCCAGTCCGGTGCCTTTTTTCTCATCCTTGGTTGAAAAGAAAGGATCGAAAATTTTTGGAAGCACTTCGGGAGGGATGCCTGTTCCTGTGTCTGATACTCTTATATGCCAGTAGGGGCCGGCCTTTATCATCCTGCCTTCAATATCCACGTCGGATTCTTCAAGCTCTTCTCCTGTCACAGCTATATCCAGTTCTCCGCCTAATTTTTCTCCCTGTTGTCTCATTATTGTCATGGCGTGAGATGCATTGATGCACAGGTTCATTATCACCTGTTCAAGCTGTCGCAGGTCTCCTCTGGCAATTGCCGGACTGTCATTGTATGCTGTCTTAATCGCAATTGTCTTATCTATGGAGTTTGAACATATTCTGACGACTTCTTCAACAGCTTTGTTCAGATCACAGGGCTCCATTTCCGATTCATGTTTTCTGCTCAGAGTGAGAAGCTGTTTGACCATGGCTGCTGCCCTTCTGGAAGATTGTTCTATTATCGAAATATAATTTAGAGTGTTTTCTCTTGTCAGATTAAAACGCTCAATCTCGAATCTCATGAGAGATACTGTGCCGTATATTCCCGCAAGTACGTTGTTGAAGTCGTGGGCGAGTCCTCCGGCAAGAGTTCCCACAGTCTCCATTTTCTGTGACTGTATTAACTGCTCTTCTCTGATTATATTTTCACTGACATCGTCAATTCTCACAACTGCGCTTCCCATACTTTTAGTGGAGAGGGGATATATTGATATGTCATAGAATATATCCGGGGTGTTTTTTCCTGAACTGACTCTTACATGTCTCATTTCAACGGGCTCTGATTTTGTAATAGCCCGGCTGAGCAGATTCATGTGATCTTTCATGAAAGGGAGAATTGATGTGATTCCGGCCGGACTGCTGTCTGTACCTGATTCGGAAATAATTTTTCGGAGGCTGAAATTTCCGTCAATGATCAGCCCGTTGGAATCAGAAAGAAACAGTATGGAAGGTATGGAGTCCACAATGTCTGTCAATGTCTGCCTGCTGCGGCGCAGCTCTTCGGTGGAATTAAAAACCTTTCTCTGAAGCTGAAAATTCCAGTATCCCGATATTAATACTCCGCTGATGATTACAATGATTATAATTATTGTGCTTATTATCACCCATGGAATGCTGAATCCCAGAGATTCACCTGTCCAGGATTTCTCTATAATCTGTTTTTCCGGATCGGTCATCTCTGTAAATCCGGAATTTATTTGTTCAAGAAGACCGGCTCTGTCTGAACGTACAGCCGCAAATACGTCGCTTGTAAAAACCGGATCCGATGATCTGCTGAAACTTCTCCACATATCGGATTCTGTTATCTCAAACCAGGCCGAGGCAGAATCAGCTATGAATACTCTGGTTCTGCCGTTTACTGCAGAATTAACCAGTTCCTTTATATCTGCAGATCGGGAAAATTTGAGGTCGCTGTAGAATTCTCTCACCTGATGCACCTCGGCATCCAGAGAGGTTATTCCTATGATGAACGGATTGAGATCGGATATCTCATTTATATTTTCAACAGTTCTGTAGTAGTATATGTATAGTGTGTTGCGGTAGACTGGTACTGACAGGGATATTTTGTCTGTTTTTCTCCTCAATCCCATTACTGCATCAGCCCTGCCTGAGCGAAGAAGATTCAGTGCATCATCTTTATCTGTAATTACGTATTTGACTTTTATGCCGCTCTTTGCAGACCATTGCTTCCAGAGATCGACGTATCGCTTTCTTGGTGGCAACGACCTGGCCGATATCAATGCCGTTATTGTCAATGAATTCAAGTGGTGCGATGCTGGTGAAACCTGCAACTGTGATTTCCTGCACTGTCTCTCCTTTTAGAGGCAGAAACAGGAACAGGAAAATGGTGATGACCGAAGCACAGGCCAGATGTTTATTCATTGTTTTTTGCTGAGATTCCCTTCCAGTCTTTGTTCATGTAGAGCAGGGCAAGATAAACCAGTCCGGTACTCAGGAGTTTATCTATAATGTTTATCGGGAGACGGGCAAGGAATGCGCTTGAGAAAATTTTGTTGCCTGATGATTTCATAACTGTAAGAATCAGTATATCCACAGGGCCGCCTGTGGTGCCTCCGAAGAGAAAAACGGCCACAATGGTGCCCAGCAGCGGGCATGTTACTCCAAGGAAAAGAGCGCAGAGGAGAATTTTTTTTAAATCAGAAAAGCCCCATTTTTTTACGAATAGGCCTGTTATTATTCCTATGTAAATATTGACAATTGCGAAGGGAATGTTTACCGGATTATGCATGACTCCATTGAGCAGATTGGAAACAAGTCCTGTAAGTGCACCCAGGAACGGACCCAAAACCGCCGCAGAGAGAATTGTGCCTGTGCTGTCGAGGAACAGAGGAGCTTTGGTCCATATGGCTATCCAGTAGCCTGCTATGTTGATTGCAATACCTGCAAAGAATATCAGTAGTAGTTTTACATTCTGCATATTGAAACCTCCTCTTTATAGATCTATCAATTCTGTGTTTTTTTGAAATGTCTACTGTTTTTTAATCTTCTGTATTGATATAGTCAGATGGCCTCCTGTATTTTGCATTGTCTGCAAATTTTTTCACATCCTTCCTTGCTCTGCTCAGGGGAGATACTGTTCCCGGTCCGCCGATACAGCCGAAGGGGCAGGCCATGCCTTCAATGAGCAGAGGCGCCGGCTTGAGTCTGCCTGCCTTAATATCCCGGAGAAGTCTCATGCAGTCCTCTAGATTGTCCGCATTCGCATAGGGTATATCTATTCCGTATCCTGCAATTTCTCTGGCCTGCTCAATTATGGAAGAGGCCACACCGCCTGCTACGGGAAAGTTTCTCCCCGCAGATGAGGCGTCATTAATAGTCCCATCATCAGGCAAAGATGACACCTCAATGTCTGCGGCTTTTATCAGTGCGGCCAGTTCCTCATATGTAATAATAAAGTCTACGTATTCCTCAACTCTGGGATCGAAGCATTCGTTTTTTTTGGCAATACAGGGGCCGATGAATGCTATTCTGGCATTGGGACTTTTCTCTCTGATCTTTTTTGCCGTTTCAACCATAGGTGTATATGATTCGCTTATGTTATCCTTCAGTTCCGGGAAGTTATTCTTTGCAGCTTCCACCCAGGAGGGGCAGCAGCTTGTGCCTATGAATGTTCTGCTCTCTTCTGTACTTTCTTTTTTATCAATCAGTTCAATAAGTTCGTGTGATGCGTTGAGAATGTCAATGTCTGCACCAAAGGCAACTTCCATTACATCTTCAAACCCGAGTTTTTTGATGGCGGCCAAAGTCCGTGAGGGCGTGGCATCCGGCCCCAGCTGGCCGACGAAACTTGGTGCTATTTCTGCATAGACCGGCGGGCCTCCTTCTGCTGCAGCCTTTAGGGCATATAGGACCTGAGCTATTTCAGATTTTTCAGCAATGGCTCCAAAGGGACATGACACAATGCAGAGTCCGCAGCTGACGCATTTGTCATAGTCAATCTCGGCAAAACCGTACTGGTCCGATCCGATAGCGTTAACTCCGCATGCCACTTCACAGGGTCTCTCCCTGTATATGACAGCATTGTAGGGGCAGACCTGAGCGCATTTGCCGCATTTAATGCACGCATCCTGGTCAATTACCGCACCGTGTTCTCCTACCTCAATGCATTCCCTGGGACATACCAGAGTGCATGGTCTTGCCAGGCATGATCTGCACATATCGCTGACAATGAAGGATTCCGTAGGACATCTCTCGCAGGCAATTTTTATAACATTTACAATGGGCTTCTCGAGAATTTTATCCTCTTTAAGCGCCTCATGAACATCGAATACCACCGGGCTGTGTTTTCCGAATTCCTTGAGGCCCATTCCAAATCCCAGCCTTACCCTCTCCCTGATGATTGCTCTCTCTGCAAAGACCGAGTCCCTGAATGTGGGCACGTCCTTCTTTATAATATTATAGGGGATCATCTCGACGTATTCGGGTGGTTCATAGTTTATAATCATTCTGGCAATTTCTGTAAGTGTTTCTCTTCTGACGTCCATAACGTCGGTGTAGCGTCCTCTAATCTTCTCATAGATGTGGAGGCGTTTCAGTTCAGGCATATATAACCTCTCCGGT
>CAYNFB010000035.1:0-17793 GCA_964396355.1 uncultured Leptospirales bacterium
ACATTCTCATTGCCAGGTTTGACAATGCACCAACTAACTCAATGACCTTTGAAAGCCTCGTGAAGATAAGAGAGGCTATCAAAAGGGTAAACGAAGAGGAGTCTGTCAAAGGGCTGATATTCACCGGAGAGGGAAAATTTTTCTGTTCAGGCTTTGACCTTCCAACATTTCTCGCATTTAAATCAAGGGATGAAGTTCTCGAATTCTTTAACGTTGAAGAAGAAATGCTCTACGAATTATTCACATGCCGGAAGCCCGTCATTGCTGCTATAAACGGTCACTGTGCTGCGGGCGGCTTCATCACTGCAATGGGATGCGACTATAGATTTGCAACAGATCACCCGAAACCCAGAATGGGCATGACAGAGATTAAAATCGGCCTTGCCCTCACCATTGCCGAAATGGAGCTGATAAGATTCGGAGTCAACAGCAACAGAGATGTGAGAGACGTAATGTTTGAAGGGAATATGCTGAATTTTACTCAGGCGCTTGAAAAAGGATATATCGATGAAATTATTGAAGCAGACAAACTCATTGGAAGAGCTAAAGAAAAAATAAACTCTCTAATGAATCTTCCTGCCAGAGCATTTATAAGATTAAAAGACGGCCAGAGAAGGCCTGCAGCAGCATCTCTCAGACAAAGACTCGACAATGAAAACTGGCAGGACCCGCTGTGCGAATGCCTTCAGAATTCTCAGGTAAGAGCAGTGCTTGAGATGGTACAGAAAGCGATGACAGGCGGGAAATAGGGCTGGTCATAGAGCAATAGTTTTCGTGAAGTCCCGGTTTATTAAACGAGGACTTCACGAATTTACAGGTTTGTTAAGTGAATAAAAAAAGCTTGACGGTTACCCCTTTTAAACATTCTCTATAATTAAAATACATTCCTAAAAATCAGACAAACAATAATAGATTAAGGAAAAATAAATGAAAACTATTGAAGGAAAACTTGATGCCTCCGGTTTAAAATTCGGAATCGTGGTAGCCAGGTTCAATGAATTTATCACAGGAAAACTCCTGGGCGGAGCCGTTGACTGCCTTAAACGAAACAACGCCGAAGAGGATGACATTACAGTTGCATGGGTTCCCGGAGCATTTGAAATACCTGTTGCAGCAAAAAGACTCATTCAGTCAGGAAAATACGATGCAGTAATCTGCCTTGGTGCAATAATCAGAGGTTCCACTCCTCACTTTGATTTCGTCTCAGCAGAAGCTACCAAGGGGATAGGCCACCTGAGTATGAATTCAGATGTTCCGGTAATATTCGGAGTACTGACAACAGACTCAATAGAGCAGGCAATAGAGAGAGCAGGAACAAAATCGGGAAACAAGGGTTTTGATTCAGCAATGACAGCAATTGAAATGGCAAATTTATTTAAACAGTTAAAATAATGGGACAGAGAAGAAAAGCAAGAGAGCATGCTCTTCAGGGGCTTTACATGCACGAAATAGGGAAAACCCCGCTTGAATCAATAGTAGACTTTAAATGGCTCGATAAGCAGATGAGTGAGGAGATGAAGGTTTTCTCATCACAGCTTATAGAGGGAACAATAAAACATCTCGATGAAATAGATGAGTTGATAAGTAAATACTCCAGAAACTGGAAACCTGAACGACTGACTGTAATAGACAGGTCAATACTGCGGCTGGCAATCCATGAGATGGTATTCATGGATGAAATCCCGGAGGTTGTAACAATTAATGAAAGTATAGAACTTGGCAAAACATTCGGAGGAGAAAATTCAGGGCAGTTTATTAACGGAATACTGGACGCTGTAAAAAAACACAAACTCCGGGAGGGCTAACATACCCCGTGAAAATTATCAGAAAAAGACCGAAGAAATCATCCCTTGATGAACATATTGAACACAACAGAATCAGCGGAATAGAAAGTATAAAAGAAGAGTCCGGGTCACAGCGGAATATTATAATTATACTTTCTCTTGCAGCTGTGGCAATTGTTACTGTTCTGCTATTAATTAACTTCGTCTACAATAAACCAGGACAGATGCGGCCCTTCTCAGAGAAAATATCAGGCACCGCAGAAAATTCTGAGTCTTTAAAACAGAGTAATGTTAAGACAGGAAATCCTGATTTGCAGAAGGCAATATCTGATTATTCCGGCGGATACACGGCAAATGCCATTACAGGCTTCAATTCCGTAGTAGAATCCGCTGCCCCCGACAAAGATAAGGCTATTGCTCTTTTATATCTGGGGATTATGGCCGACAATAAAGGTGATTTCAAAGGAGCCCTGAACTACTTTGACAGAGGGCTAAAGTATGATAAAAACAGTTCAGACTTATACCTCAACACAGCCAGAACCTACAGGAAGATAAAAGACTTCGAAAATGCCGTACGAAATGCTGAGAAGTCACACGCCATCTCTCCCGGGAAGACAGATTCGCTCATACTTCTGGGAAATATCAGCTATGAGCTGATGAAATATGACGATGCTATAAAATATTACAACAGAGCCCTTGACATTGACAAGATGAACCCTGCCCTTCTCTATAACACGGGAATCACTTTGTTCAAAAAAGGAGAAAGATTTCCCGCACTGGAATATCTTAAAAGAGCGGCAGAGGCTGACAAACTGGGAGATATTGCATTCAAGTCATACTCCCGTCTCGGGGCAGAATTTCTTTCATCAAATATGTTCGATCTTTCTGAAAAATACTTTAAAGAGGCAGCCTCACTCAGACCATCAGACCCCTCATCGAGATACAATCTCGCGGTATCCTACCTGAGACAGAAGAAAGAGGATCTGGCGCTGAAGGAACTGGAGAAGGCGGAAGAGTTAAGCCAGTCCGATACGGCGCTCCTTGCAAATATAGGAGAATCATACTTCTCCCTTAAGGACTACGACAGGAGTCTGAGATCGTTCAGCAAAATTCTGGAGAAGAACAGCAGGGATGTGCGCATACTCGCAAGAGTTGGAGAGATATACTATTCCCAGGGAGATCTGGACCGGGCCTATAAATCATATAAAAAGATCACCCGTATCGAACCGGCAACAGAGAATTCAAGAGTAGCCTATCTGAATATGGGCAATATACTTGATGATACCGGGAAATTTGATGATGCAGTAAAATCATACGAATCGGCACTTGCCATTAAAGGCGATGATGAACTGGCATACTACAACATGGGAATTACCTACAGACATTCGGAGAAGCCCGCACTTGCAGTCAATGCATGGAAGAAGGCATCGAGTCTCAATCCCGAGAATATAAAGCCCCGAATAGCCGTAGCAGATTACTACTACGATCAGGGCCATCTTGATCTTGCAGAAAAGGAATATCAGAATATAATCTATAAATGGCCCTCCAGCCAGGAATCTCTGTTTAAGCTTGGAACAATTTATCATAAGCAGAAGAACTACAGCGATGCCCGGGAGGCCTACAATCAGGTCATAAAAGCCGATGAAAGAACTGACTATGCAAGAAAGGCATACATCAATCTCGCAATTGCAGGATCGGCAGCAGCATCAGATGATAAGTCACTGAACACTGCAGTTGACCGCATAAGAAAGGCGCTGCTGATGAAGCCCGGAGATTCCGAAGCTCTTCTTGCTCTGGGAATAATCTACTCCAGAAAAGAAATGCACGAAAAGGCCATTGAAACTTTTTACCAGGTGATAAAATCTTCCAGAGAAAGCAAGGTCATAGCAGAGGCATACAACAACATAGGCAAGAGCTATTATAAGATGCAGAAGCATAAGAAGGCCATACAGGCATTTACAAGAGGAATAGAGGAAGCCCCATCCAACGAGGAAATCCGCATAAACAGAAAGACAGCGTCTCAGGCATATGAAGAGGAACTGGATAAATTAAAATGACAATAGCAGACAGAAATTACTTCCAGCAGATGGAGGAAGAAAGACTGGCTCCCTACGCCGCCCGATCATCTCAATCCCGCGGAAGGGATCACGAAGAGAATAGTCATTCCTACAGAATAGAATTTCAGAGAGACCGTGAAAGAATAATTCACAGCCGGGCTTTCAGAAGACTTGAGTACAAAACACAGGTTTTCATAAATCACGAGGGCGACCACTTTCGAACCAGGCTCACTCACACCATTGAGGTTTCACAGATTGCAAGAGCAATTGCAAGAGCTCTGAGACTGAATGAAGATCTCGCCGAAAGCATTGCCCTTGCCCATGATCTTGGACATACCCCCTTCGGACACGTTGGAGAAAGAGAACTGAATATGCTTCTCGAAGATCATGGAGGCTTTGAGCATAACAGGCAGAGTCTCAGGGTTGTTGAGGTGCTGGAAAAAAGATACAGTGATTTTAACGGGCTAAATCTGACATGGGAGACCAGAGAAGGGATAATAAAGCATTCCGGAACATATGACAGACCTGAAACTTCGGGATTTTTTCCTGAAGAACAGCCTTCTCTTGAAGCACAGATTATAGATATGGCCGATGAAATTGCCTACAACAACCACGATCTTGATGACGGAATAGCCTCGGGTCTGCTTGACTTTGATGAGATCACAGAACTTAAAATATGGAAAATGGCAGAAGACCTGTACGGAAGGAAACTGCCTGAATCCAAAAAAATGATATCACGTGAAATCATCAGAACTATAATAAATCTTCTTGTGACAGATCTGATCGGATTTACAATGGATAAAATAGAGAAAAACAGAATTAAAAAATATACAGACGTAAAGAAGGCAGAAGAAAAGCTTGTGGGATTTTCAGAAGATACCAGACGGGCAAATGTGGAACTCAAAAAATTCCTGAAAGAGAAGCTGTACCAGCATTACCGGGTAACCCGGATGTCCCTTAAATCGCAGAGAGTTATAAATGATCTCTTCCGTATTTATACAGAACATCCGGACACACTGCCTGAACGCTACCAGAAAGAAGCTCATGAGCACGGCCTGATACTTACTGTGACCGATTTCATCGCAGGCATGACAGACCGTTTCGCACTTGAAGAACACAGCAAACTCACAGACCCGTTCATCAGAGTATAGGAGCAGTTTCATCATGGAAAACAATTATCCTGAACTTCCTGAATATATAAGGAAGATGATAGACTCAGGGGAAGAAATCGATAATATAACATTGGATAAAGAAGGCCTCTGGTTTCACAATGGAGAAAAATTTTTAAATGAAAAAATTATCGATTATTTTAATAAATCTGTCAATATCACATCAGACGGACAGTACGTTATTCACTATGGCAACTATACCTATCCTATAAATGTTGAAGATACGGCAGTTTTTATAACAGGCGTTGTATTCAAAGGATTCGGTGATTTTGAGAGTATAGAGATAAATACTTCCGCAGGAAAAACTGAAGAGCTAGACATATCAACTCTTTACGTTAAATCCAACAATGCCCTGTACTGCACAGTCATGGACGGGAAAATGCCGGCAAAATTCAGGAGATCACCATCATTTCACATACTTGACAGACTTGAGGAAGGGCCGGACAGCAGGTACTACCTGAATATCTGCGGCACCAGGATTGAGCTTAAATCAATGGGAGAGAATCAATGAGGCGATATATAAACAGCATACTGCTGTTATCAATAACGGGCGTATTTTTATCAGGAGTTCTTCTGTTTCAGCATTACTTCCCTGATCTTGAACTGGGTCCCATATCCTGCGGCAAGGGAATAGTAAATGACTGCATCGCAGTCGGCCAGTCTGATTTTTCTTCAATATTCGGAATACCGCTTGCTGCCATCGGTATTGCCTACTATCTGATTATTGCATTTCTCATGCTTATCGCCGATTATGCAAAAGATAAATACTATAAAACATTCATGATATTTACAGCCCTGTTTGTATTATCTTCACTGATTGCAGACATTGTGCTTGGATCTATCCTTCTTTATCTGGGTGAAATATGCATGCTCTGCATCAGCACCTACGCTGTCAACATTCTCACATTCCTTATTGTATACATTTATATAAAAAACAATACAGATATCCCAGAAATAAAGAAAATACTCATAAACTTTGTCAGACCTAAAAATTCAGACGAAAAGGCGGCACTGTCTCTGTTTATTCTCTTCTTCTTTTTTCTAACGTTCTCTGTCTTTGCCGCTAATAACATATTGAAAGTCAGGGCGGAGGGGAAGACAATCCCTCAAGCCAGACTCGCAGATCTTGTAAAAGATTTCTACAGACAAAAACCCGAAGCGGTTGCATTTCCTGAAAGCCGTCTCATTGTAGGAAATAAAAATGCACCGGTAAAGATATACGCCTTCACAGACTTTCTCTGTTCAGCCTGCTACAAGCTGTATGAATCTGAAAAATTCATTCTCTCTAAATATAAAAACAAAGTGCAGATAATATACTATCACTATCCTCTGGATTCAGAATGCAACAAGTACATGGATGATCAGGTATATAAAAATTCATGCATAGCCTCAAGAGCAATGGAGGCAGCAGCAGACAGCGGTGTTTTCTCTGAATACTTCTATACTCATTTTTCAAATTACAGAAGCTACAAATCAAAATTTAAAGAAGAAACAGCTTTCCAGAATATTGAAAAAACCGTAAAAAGTTTCGGCTTGCCCCGTCAGTCCCGCTTAAAATTTCTCAAGCGGTTTAAGGAGAACAATAAAGAACATAGTAAATCGATAGAAAGAGATATAGAGCTTGCAGAAAAATACAAGATTGAAGCGACTCCTACATTCTATATTGCAGGAAGAAAAGTGGTCGGAGTTCCGCCAAAGGAAATGCTGGATCTTGTAATTGAAAAGGAATTATCAAAAAAATAAAATTTAAAGCATATCAACCGGGTCTATATCTATTTCTATATATATAGACCTGTTTTTTGCAGATGGAACAGATTCGCAGATAACTTCTGTGAGATGGTTCAGGACAGAAGATTTTAAGATGATATGATATCTGAAATTCCCTCCGACCTTTAATACCGGAGCCTCTGAGGGCCCAAGTACATCCACATTAAGTGATTTGCTTTCTATATTCTGCCTCAGGGCTTCACCTAATTTCTCTGCACTCTTTTCCACTGCAGATTCGTCCTTACCTCTTACAAGAAGTCTCGCCAGTCTTGAAAAAGGAGGATAGTTCAGAGCCTTTCTCATCTCAAGTTCAGATTTATAAAAACCATAAAAATCCTGTCTCTTGACAAATTGATAGATATAGTGATTTTCATCCAGAGTCTGGATAAGGACCTTTCCTCTCTTCTCACCGCGCCCCGATCTGCCGGCAAGCTGCACAAGGAGAGAAAAAATTTTCTCTCCCGACCTGAAATCCGGCATATTAAGCCCGATGTCGGCCATTATTATTCCGGCAACAGTGATACCGTGAAAATCAAAGCCCTTGGAGACCATCTGGGTTCCAAGCAGTATGTCAATCTCCCCCTTCTCCATTGAACCGATCAGGTCATAGACTTTATCCTTCTTTCGGGCACTGTCCTGATCAAGCCTGAATATTCGGTACTCGGGAAATTCCTTTTGAACAATGTCCTCAATTCTCTGCGTCCCCGATCCTATACGGATGAGAGAATCAGCACCGCATTTTGGACAGGCTTCAGGCATTTCGCAGGCATAACCGCAGTAGTGACAGAGCAGGCCCTTATCCTTGTGATAATTCATTCCTATACTGCAGTCCGGGCACTCGAGGACCTCACCGCAGTCCTCACACATAATAACAGGTGAAAAGCCGCGCCTGTTCAGAAGATATACGGCCTGATGCCCCTCCCGCACAGCCTTGTGTGTAAAGATTTTCAGTCTGGATGATATTTCATCACCCTTCCCTTTTACAGGAAGTATTTCAATGTCTGGCAGCTCACTGTTTCCGAATCTGTTCTCAAGTTTGTGGAGGACAATTCCTCCTCTCTCTGCAGCATAAAGTGTCTCTATTGACGGTGTTGCTGAACCGAGTATAAGCAGAGCATCCTCCTTCATAGATCTGTAGAAGCCGATCCTGCGGGCATTATACCGGGGAGAACTCTGTTCCTTGTAGGAACTGTCCTGTTCCTCATCAACGACAATGAGTCCAAGATCCGGACACTGCATAAAAACAGAAGACCTTGTTCCCACTGCTATTTTAGCCTCGCCTTTGTAAAATTTCTTCCAGTTATTGAGCCTCTGATTTACAGTAAGCTGGCTGTGATAGAGGACGAGTTGATCTCCGAAAACACGGTAGAGCCTTTCAAAAATCTGCGAAGAAATCCCTATCTCCGGGACCAGGAAGATAACTGATCTGCCCTGGTTCATCATGTGCCTGGCGATCTTAACGTATACCTCAGTCTTCCCGCTTCCGGTAATACCAAAGAGGAGATGGGCCTTCATTGAAGAGCTGAGAATATTATTAAAAACAGCCTCCTGTTCCGGGGTCAGTTGAGGATCCTCCAGCGTAGCCTCGAAACTGTCAGGCAGTTTATATCTTGATTTTGAGCTCTTGCCCGAAGGGAGTGCCTTTCCAAAAACCTCGCCCCTTGATGAGATATAGGAATCAGCTACGTAGGCGGCAAGATCTATCAGCCTCTTGTCAAAAAGCGGTTCCTGATCTATAACTCCTGTAATTTCCTTAACCTCAAAACCATCAGGCTCATCAGAGTGGATACGGGAAACATATGCGGTCATATTGCGCCCTGAAAAGTTGACCGTTACTCTCATTCCTGGCTCAACATGAATCCCCTGAGGGATTCTGTATGTGAATGATCTGTCCACAGGCGTATTTACGAAGACTTCAGCAAAGAGGGATGAAGCACCTCTGTGTTTATAAGGCATTATTTATTAACTTCCATATATTTCTTTTTAATTATTTTAAGTGTTTCCCATGCTCCCCTCTTCAGTTCAGGATTTCGGATAAGAGAAATAGTATGGTCAGTATTGAACCAGCTTATATTATCACTTTCACGTATTATACTCTGAAGAGGCAGAATTTCACCCATAACAATTGCAATAACGGGCTTTCTGAAATCAAGTTCTGCCTGAAGAATCTCAAGACAATTTTTCACCATTTCACTTGGCTTGAAGAGAAGATCACGACATTCACACTTAACAAGATTAGTTGTGTAGCAGTCGGGAAGTTCAAGTCCGATGGCATTGATCATCTTACGAAGCAGATCGGCAGATTCAGTTCTATGAATGCTTATTTCAACATTGTTGACCATCTTCGGCGAGTTAAGTATAATCATTACCCGGTTGCTGCCGCTGCCGAATCCTTTTTTTCTGCTCACAACTCCGGGACATTTATCACATGCTGCAATCAGAGCATCAACATCGACGACACCTTCGACAGGTTCCTGTAACTTTGATTTCCGCAGCCATGAAAATAGAAATTCCCTCTCCTTTTCATTTCGATAAAGCAGAGTATTTCCATTACTGAGTTCACCTGAAAGCAGTTCAGAGATTCGGTTCTTCATCTTAAATTTTTTCAACTTCAATATTATATTGGTTAAGCTTTCTGTGCAGATTTGTTCTCTCTATTTCAAGACTTTTAGCTGTGCGGGAAATATTCTTCTTATTATCTATCAAAGCCTTAATTATATATTCCTTCTCGAAGGTCTCCCGGGCCTCTTTAAGAGTAGACTTGTTTATGAATAAATCTCCGGCTCTGCCCTCATGTCCCATGTTTTTTTTAAGATCTTCAACGCCTATTTCCTTATCCGGAACCATTATAACTACTCTTTCAATTATATTCTTCAGCTGTCTCACATTTCCTGGCCAGGGATTTTTCTTCAGAAAATTCATCGCATCATCATTTAATATTTTTTCACCGGTGCCGTGTTCTCTTGAAAATACATCAAGGAAATATCCCACCAGAATATCAAGATCATCACGACGGTCTGTAAGTCTTGGAACCTCTATCGGTATAACATTGAGTCTGTAGTACAAATCCTCCCGGAAATTTCCCTCTTCAATGGCCTTCTTAACATCCACATTGGTAGCCGCTATTACACGGACATCAACATTGATCGACTCATTACCTCCCACTCTCTCCAGCTGCTGCTCCTGAAGAACTCTGAGAACCTTTGCCTGTGCAGAGAGACTCATATCGCATATTTCATCAAGGAAGAGAGTTCCTTTATCGGCAAGTTCAAACTTACCGATTCTCCTCCCAACTGCGCCAGTGAATGCTCCCTTTTCATGCCCAAAGAGTTCACTTTCGATAAGCTCGCCGGGTATTGCAGCGCAGTTAACCTTAATAAAAGGCTTATCAGCTCTGTTTGAAATCTGATAAAGAGCCTTTGCCACAAGCTCCTTCCCGGTACCGCTTTCACCGGTGATAAAAACTCTGGCATTAGTCTTTGCTGCCCGTTTTATAACTTCCTTTATTTCTTTAATCTGGTCAGAATCACCGATCATATCATCTTCAAGAAAAGATTTTTTTTTAAGCTGTATATTTTCTTTTTTCAGGCGAACCTGTTCAAGAGCATTATTGACAGATGTTACCAGTCGATCAAGGGAGGGTGGCTTTTCAATAAAGTCAAATGCACCAAGTCTGGTAGACTTAACTGCAATATCTATAGAACCATGACCGCTTATCATTATTACAGAGGTAGAAGGGTAAAGTTTTTGAATCTGCACGAGCAGTTCAGTGCCGTCCGTATCAGGAAGCCAGACATCGAGAATAATAAGATCGACCTCCTCCTTGACCAATAAATCCATTGCCCCGGAGCCTGTACCTGCAGAAAAAACAATATGCCCCTCATCCTGAAGGATAGGAGCCATCGAAACTATTATATTTTCCTCATCATCAACCAGCAGTATTTTCGCCATAGAGACTCTCCCTTTAAACCGGAAGACCCATGACAAATTCAGCTCCCTCTCCGCGGGCAGAATTGCAGGAAATCTTTCCGTCATGTTCTAAAATAATTTTCTCCACTATTGCCAGCCCCAGCCCTGATCCTGTCTGTTTTGAAGTAAACCCGGGTTCAAATATATTATCAATATCTTCACCGGAGATACCCGGGCCATTGTCTGCAATGGAGATCCATATATACTTCTTATCATTATCAATTCGCGATGTTATAGTCAGGGTCCCTTTCTCACCCATTGCCTGTACTGCATTTGTTATCAAATTATTAAAAGCCTGCCGAATCAACAGCCTGTCCATCATTATATCAGGCAGTCCTGCTTCAAGATTCTGTGTTATTACAATTTCTCTGTGAGCACTAAAAAGTAATACAACCTGATTTATTAAAGCGTTTATATCTGACAGCTCAGCTCTCATTTCAGGAAGACGGGCAAAATCATTAAATTCACCAACCAGTTCCAGAAGGGAATTTACCTCAGTCAACACTGTTTCAGTACCTGCAAGGACAGCCTCATCTCTTCGGGGATTACCCTCACGGACCATCTTTCTCATCCTCTCCACAGAGAGCCTTATCGGAGTGAGAGGATTTTTAATTTCATGAACCAGTTTTGTAGCCATGTCATTCCATGCCTCCAGACGCTGTTTCTGAAACATCATCTTCTGATTGTCGCGGAGATCTCTTGCCATAACATTGAATGCATCTACAAGTTCGCCGATCTCATCATCACTCCTTCTCTCTACCGATGTGTTATAATTACCTCTGGCAATTTCACGGGATGCTCTTGCCAGGTCAAGAATCGGCAGAGTTATACTACCAGACATATAAAGACTTATAAGATATGCCAGGCCGACTATTAAAATAGAGAGCAGCATTAAAAAAGAACCTGAACCACTAACGAAATAATCCTTAAAATTACGGACTTCCATGTAGTCATGATAGGCTCGGGCAAAAAGAATTTCTCTCTCTTTCAGCACAGAAGGTATGGCCTTACTGAGGACAACAAGATCTTTACCGTATCGAAATGCCCCGGCAACAAGATCTTCACTTCCTATTACAATCCGGTCTATCCTGATATTTTTTACAGACAGCTCATTATAAAACCCGAAGAGTGCCCTTGAAACTTCATCGGACATACCCGGAACAGGCCTGTTCTTTTCGAAAATTGACAGTTTAAACCCTCTCTCGGCAAAAGAACCTGAGAATATAGCCAGAGATGCATTGGTGATGTTTCCGCTGCCGTTATCCTGCATATACAGCCTGATTCGTTCGAGTCTGTTTTCAACATCATTACCCAGAGACTGATAACTGTCATGAACGAGCTCGGTTGATGCACTGAGAGCTTCCAGAGTGCTGCCCTTGAACATTCTGGACAGATTCTGATTAAAATAGGTACTCGAAATTATTACAATAGGCATTGCAGAAAGTACTGCGATGAAAACAAAAGCCAGAGTGATTTTTTTTCGAAGACTCTCTCTTATATCAGTTGATTTAATATTCAGACTTCTTCGAAAAGATATGACAATAAAATAGATGCCTGAAATTATAGGAATTGTCATAACGGTTGTTATAAAGAAATGTTCATCGACCAGTCCCGCGGCAGACCGCCCCGGGAAGAGACCGATAATGAGGATTGAAGAGAACACGATTATTCCTATCAGAAAAAGAAAATCCTGAAGTGAATTACCACTGATTACTTTTCTTTCATTAGGCAAAATCTTATCCGCTTTTAATGGCTGCTATTTAAAATCATTGTTTATCAGATTTACAATATAATCTACAACTTCTCCCTCACCCTCTCCTAAAGCCCTGACTGTAAGTTTTGAACCGGATATGATTGCCAGACCGAGAACCGACATTATGGATTTACCGCCTCGACATCATCCTTTACAAGGGTAACCTTGCATGGATACTTCATAGCCTCCCGAACAATCATCATTGCAGGACGGGCGTGAACTCCTGCATCACTGCTTACGACAACTTCCTTCTCTATCATCCAATTCCACCTTTATCAATAATCCACTTTTTTATCTTTTCATCGAGTTCACGGGCCGAGTTTACACCTATTTTTTTCAGTCTCTGATTCAGCGAGGCTGTCTCAACTATTATAGGAATATTTCTTCCCGGTCGTACTGGCACAGTAATAAACGGAACATCTATATCCATTATATTATATTTTTCTTCATCCAGACCGAGCCGGTCATATTCCTTGCTGGAATCCCATTCCTCCAGAAGAGCAACCAGCTCAATTCTTTTCCGGTTACGGACAGATCTTATTCCAAAAATCTCACGCACATTTATTATGCCAAGACCCCTGATTTCGATATGATGCTTCAGCATTTCAGAACCCGCCCCCATGAGAAGGGATTCATCAATTTTTTTTATTACAACCATATCATCTGCAACAAGCCTGTGTCCCCGCTCTATCAGTTCAAGAGCCGTTTCGCTCTTTCCAACACCGCTGTTTCCCATGAGAAGTACGCCTACTCCGAAAACATCAACGAGAGTGGCATGAATCGTCTCGGTTTCGGCAAACATTTCATCTATCACGTGAACAAAAAGAGTAATAAACCTCGTAGTTCCACGTTTAGAAAGAAAAACAGGTACTTTATTCTCATCTGCATAACGGAGGAAAAGCTCATCAGGCATATATTCATGTGTAAATATACAGCAGAGGACCTCATAGCTGAAAAATTTTCGATAAGTATTCTCCCGCTCCTCCTGAGTCATCTTGCTCATATAAGCAGTCTCACCCTGACCGAAAATCTGAATTCTATCATATGCAAAATAATCAAAAAAACCGGCAAGAGTAAGCCCGGGCCTGTTTATTTCACCATAACGAATTTCCCTGTCAAGTCCGCCCTCACCTGCCAGAAGACGCAGTTGAAGGTCGATTCTACCTTTGCCGTCTATAAAGTATCTAACTGTTATTTTTCCCATGGTAGAATTATCAAAATAGATGCATTTCTTTCCAGCAAAAAAAATTATGACTGATAAAAAACTATTAAATTAATGATAGAAACATAAATATTACACGGACAGGGCCTTTTAAGCCCTGCCCGAAAATATCAACAGTAAAGCTGAAGACTAGAATGCAGGAACAATAACCTCGAATTCTGCACCTTATCTACACAGAATATTAAAATATCCGGTGTCTGAGATAAAAAACGGCATAAACTCACTGCTATCTCCTTCGATTGTGTCCATAGCCTCATCAAGAGTAAATTTTTCAATATTACATGAAGAGGTCTTGTTAAATTCTATTTTTGGATTTGAGGACGATTCATCAAGGACATTAAGTTCATACTCGAGGAAAGTATCACAGTTAAACTCATTGTCCTTAATTTTATCAAAGGGAATCTCAACGAGCTTGAATTTATCATCGGCTTTAAAAATCAAAGCATAGTTTTTATTTGAATAATCAAGACTACTCTCAACTTCACTTACACCTTTTTTGAAGAGAATATAATCTTTTTTATCGATTTTCATCTGAAGAAAAGCTTCTATATTATCTATAGGCTTAGTGCTTACCTGACTTAATGCAGCCTCCTTTCCCTGAAGACTTGTAATATCAAAAGAAATTGACTTCTCAGCTCCCTGCCCTTTCCTGGACTGGATTTTCTCCTTATATCTTACAATTTGGCTTTCCATCTTATCAATCAGCAGGTCTATAGCCGAATAAAAATCAGCAGCCTTCTCCCTTGCATGAAACTGGACTGCATCACCATTTATCACAAGCTCTGCTGCATGATCAAGCTTCTCCACATACATTATCAGATGTGTATCGATAAGCTGCTGAAAGTACTTTTCCAGCTTTGATACTTTTTTCTCTGCATACTCTCTTAGATTATCTGATACATTAATATGTCTTCCTGTGATTTTTATCTTCATAAGCACTCCTAGGATTTAATCATATTTATTCTTTTTCTTTTACTTGAAGAAGGGATACTTAATGACTCCCTGTACTTGGCAACTGTTCTTCGTGCTGCTGTAATCCCGTTGTTTTTGAGGAGACCAACTATTTCCTCATCGCTGCAGGGTTTCTCCGGGTTTTCATTGCTTATAATCTGCTGAATCATCCCCTTCACTCTATCGGAAGATTGATCATCATTTTCATCTGCCGAGGGAGTCTTCAGCCGTGAAACAAAGAAATACTTTAACTCAAAGGCACCCCAGCTTGTCTGAACAAACTTATTACTGGCCACACGGCTAACAGTCGATTCATGAACACCTACCTCCTCTGCTATATCATGATGGGTCAGATACCTTAGATGACCTGGCCCTTTTACGAGAAATTCCTTCTGATGATCCATTATTGAGTGAACGACTTTGCTGATGGTTTCCCTCCTGCTTGAAATATTCTTTACGAGAGCTCTGGCTGAGTGAAGTTTTCCGGTCATGTATTCATGCTGCTCCTTATTCATCTTCTTCTTACGGAGAAGATTCATGTAATAGGAACTGAGCTTTATGCCCGGAATCCAGTCATCATTTAAAGATACAATTATTTCTCCATCCACAAGCCTCACCTCTATATCAGGCACGATAAACCTGACCCCGCGTGTTGAGAATAACCTGCCCGGGAAAGGATTCAGATTATGGAGTATCTTGCTTTTTTCGATAACATCTGCTACAGGAATGCACATCTCTCTTGATATTAAATTATAATCGAGTTTTTCAAGTTCAGAAAAAAATTCATCAATTAATTTATGAAGAATCTCATCTTCCGGATAAAAAAATCTGGCCTGTACGGAAAGGCTCTGCCTCAAATCTTCCATTCCGCAGCCCACAGGATCAAATTGACTGATTCTACTGATCACTTCCTCAATCTGACTGGAATCAGCCTCCAGTCTGGTTTTCTGTTCTTTTTCAAGAAAACCGTCATCATTGAGAAAAGTTATTACTTCCTCATAAAGAACCAGTTCGTCCTCATCCATCACTGTCATTTTAGCCTGCCACAGCAGATGTTCTTTAAGGCTCTCCTTCACTGTCACGGCATTCTCTATATAGAGTCTGTTTCTATCCTCATCGTCAGATGAACCGATTATTCCGCTGTCGCTGGAATTCTCATAAATTTCATTTTCTGAACTTTTACGGATTTCCACACTATCGTCGCCGCTGAGATTTCGATTCAGTCTCTCTTCTATAACATTTTCATCCTGAGATGATGTAATTTCTTCAAGCATAGGATTTTCAAGAAATTCCTGGGAAATCATTTCGGAGAGTTCTATTGTAGACATCTGCAGAATCTCAATAGACTGCCTTAAAGCCGGTGTCATCACAAGCTTCTGGGTTTGTTTAATTCCTATGTTTAAGCCTGTCTTCATATTCGAACTCTTTTTCCTAAGACATTCCCTATATTAAAAATACTAATAAAATAACATTTGTCAAATCATAAGATATAAAAAGCTCAGGCATTAGACCTGAGCTTCCTTGTTTTCAATAAATTTGTATTCGATTAAAATATCTTATCAATTAATTACACCTTAATAATTATCTGAAAACTTCCTTTGATTTGTAAGAAAAAATCTCACGCCAAGGGCAAACTGCAGTCCATGAATAGAGGCGCCGGAAAAGTCCCCGCTGTAAAAAGATTTGTGATATCCTATTTCGAAAAATGGAGATATATTCTGAGTTGCATCATACTTAATCCCCGTCCAGAGAGCAATACCGTAGCCATCAGCACTTTCATCGGTACCGTCTATTTCAAATTCAGCTTCTGAATTAGAATATCCTGCTAAAAGTGAAGTTGTCCAGTTCATCCTGTATCTGGAGAGTATCGGGATAGAAGGTGTATACTCTATGCCGCCGAAAGCTGATATATATGCGTAGCCGGTTTCATCAATAGCATCTTCATGTTCTGTCGTTTCAGAGTATAGTGAACGAATTGTAAAATTAACCTCATTAGTGATACCGAATCCCAGACCGAGTCCCGCACCTGTTTGTGTCTTTGTATCCCCGGTATCAACGTAGACACCCATGGCATCGATATAAAAGGAGGCGTATGAGGCTGTAGAAAAGCAGCATAATATTATAAAAATAAATAATGACTTTTTCAATTTAATCTCCTTTAAAAAAAAGAATTCACTTATCTGCAAATTTACATTAAAACGGTCTTTAGTCAAGAAAAAGATTTCACCACTGTTAAAAGATTTTGACTATTCAATAAAAACATTTTTTCTTATATCATCATCAACTACAACAGCGCGCCCTGTTCCGGTATCCACCATAACGAAGGTCACCTCCGCATCTACAACTGCCTCCATAGAGCTCTTCTTATACATTTTCTGAAAAAGCACTATTTTTTTATTTCCCACTTCTTTAACTCCTGTCTGCAGAAGCAGCACATCACCAAGAACAGCTGGAGCCAGATAGCTTATATTAATATTTACCACAGTGAAGGCATATCCTTTTTTCATCAAATCTCTCACTGCCTTGGAATCATCAATTGATGCCCACCTTCCCTCTTCAAGAAATTCCACGTATCTTGCGTTATTCACATGGGCGTATACATCCAGATGATAACCCCTTACAATTAATTCTATTTCACTCTTCATTTTTCGCCTTTTTTTGTTACATTTCCTGTTTTTTATATACAAAGAAACTTAGAGAGTGTTTCAAGTAAAGGTTAATTTTAAGTATAATTAAATTCTTTACAATCCAGCATTGCCTTTTATTGTTGTGCCTCACAGATAAAAATTATCAGGAGTTTCATTAGAATGAAAAAAATTGTATTTTTTATAATATTATTATCAATTTCCGGACTTGCTCTATCGTGCAGCAGCAGCTCATCAAGTGATTCGGATACAGGCTACGTAGATATTGATGAGTGGGATGGAATGGATATATCCGTAAAAAATTATTCATTTGCCTCCATAGGTGGAGAGCCTGCCTGCTCTGATAACAGCAAAGGTTTATGCAATGCTGTAATCTACCAGAACGAGCTTTCTGATGTAAACTATGTTGGAATAGCAGTAAACGACAAGCACGACGGCGGAGACGACGATTTCAGTCTTAAGATCTACTGGGAAGC
>CAYNFB010000035.1:17822-18121 GCA_964396355.1 uncultured Leptospirales bacterium
ATTCCTAGTTCTGTAAATCTGCCATCTTCATCTTATACAGTAAAGATAATAAAGGGAAGCACAGAGTATACATCAACATCCGATAATCTCGATGCAACAATTACAGATGAAGGTGATGGGACGTATACTATATCATTTAACTCAGTTATTTCATTCGGTGGTGGCGTTGAAATAACGGACACTGATACAATCAGGGCATATAAATACCCTGAATAAAATGTATGAGATGCCGGTATTCCCTAAAGGGAAACCGGCATGACAGACTCCGGGAACTATACCTCTTCCGGACTAGAATATTA
>CAYNFB010000036.1:0-14236 GCA_964396355.1 uncultured Leptospirales bacterium
ATTGCTTCCTCCTCCTACACATGCGATTACAGCATCTGGGTCGGACTCTGTCATATCTCTGAATTGAATGACTGCCTCTTTGCCTATGACAGACTGAAGGTTCCTTACTATTGTCGGAAAGGGGTGGGGCCCCACAACAGATCCCAGAAGATAGTGGGTAGTTTGAACAGAAGCTACCCAGTCCTGCATGGCCGCATTAATCGCATCCTTCAGTGTCATGCTTCCAGAGTAGACAGGAGTTACAGAGGCGCCCAGAAGTTTCATCCTCTTTACATTGGGCAGCTGTCTTTCCATATCAACATTGCCCATGAATACCTGACATTCCATATCCATGAGGGCCGCACATGTGGCCGTGGCAACACCGTGCTGACCTGCACCTGTTTCTGCTATCACTCTTTTCTTCCCCATATATTTTGCCAGAAGGATCTGGCCCAGGGCATTGTTCAGCTTGTGGGAGCCTGTATGGACCAGATCTTCTCTTTTCAGGTATATTTCAACTCCGGTGTCTTTTGACATGTTCTCCGCGTAGTAAACGGGAGTTGGTCTGCCTGCATATGTGTGCAGAAGCCGTTCCAGATATTCCTGCTGCCCTTTGTCGGCCATGAATGATTTGTAGGCCTCTTCTAGTTCTGTCAGAGCTCTGGTCAGTGTTTCCGGTACGAAACGGCCGCCGTATTCTCCGAAGTATCCTCTTGCATCAGGCATGTTTTGCATATCCTGCCTCCTCGATTGATTTTATTATTTGAAGCATCTTCTCTTCTGATTTAATTCCCTCGGATGTTTCAATTCCTGATGAAATATCTACGCCGAAGGGTTTAATCTTTGTGATGAGTTCTTTTATATTGCCGGCGTTCAGGCCCCCTGCAACTATGAGCCTGTCAGCATGATTGTAGCCTTTTAGGATATCCCAGTTAAATTTTTCTCCTGTGCCGCCGGCATTCTTTTCTGAATATGTATCGAAGAGCATCATCTGATCGTGATCAGGTTTCGGCAGATATTCTGCTGCCATCCCGCTGCCTATTCTGCTGCATATTATAAGAGGCCGGAACCCCTGAAGTTCCAGGGCTGTCTTATGGTCGTATAGCTGAATAATGTCGAGGCCTGCAGTTTCGGCTGTTTCTCTGATTGTCTTTGCATTGTCATCCACAAAAATTCCTGTACTCGCTATACCCGTGCCTCTGAGCATTGAAGTGAGCGGGGCTGCCTTATCGGGGGCGATATATCTCTTTGATTTTTTGTAGAATATAAATCCTGCTGCTGATATAGGAAGTGCTCTTGCTGCTTCAATATCAGCGGCTCTGGTAAATCCGCAAAATTTAATAAACATCTTTCATCTCTCTAATTGTCTTTTCAGGAGAGGCATCTTTCATCAGGGCAGTGCCGATGAGGAACGTGGATTTCCCGGTCCGGTGGTAAATATTCTCTATCTGATCTTTGGCCTCTATGCCGCTTGCTGATACTGCGGTTATTTCCTGAGGGAGATTGCTGAGCGTCTCAATGCCGGTTTTAAAGTCTATAGAGAGATTCTCCAGATTCCTCATATTAACCAGCACAATGGGGAGGTTGAGACCGGCAACCCTTTCTATTTCTTCTGATTTATGAATTTCAACAAGAGGAGTGAGTCCGGTCTCCACGGCCCTGGTGTAGAGGCCTTTCAGCTCCCCGTCATCAAGAGTTCCTGCTATAAGAAGGATGAGGTCTGCACCTGATATATAGGCCGCATCGATCTGCTCATCAAAGTATACGAAGTCCTTACAGAGAACGGGGATCTTCGATTTCTCTGAAACTGCCGACAGATCGTCCATGTATCCGTTGAAAAAATTTCTCTCTGTCAGTACACTGACAGCCGATGCACCTCCTGCGGCATATGCAGATGCGATATCTGATACCGCGTCTATCCTGCTGATTACGCCGGCTGAGGGGGAGCTCTTCTTCACCTCGGCAATTATATTGATTCTGTCGTTGAGAAAATCATGAATATTCAGAGGGGATCTTGATCTTTTTTTCCCTGATTCGGCAATTCTTCTATATTCAGGAAGCTCTTCCTTCTTTAATAGTTTCATCTGTTGAAGAGAAAATTTACTCATTTTATTTTTCTCTCAGGGCTGAAAGTTTTTCTGCCGCTCTTCCGTCCGTAAGGGCTTCGAGTATGAGTGAATAGTTTTCATCAATTGACGTCTTCTCATCATAGGCATAGAGGGCAACAGCGCCGTTCATTGCAAGGAGTCTGGAAACAGGAGTTATCTGTCCCGATGAAACTGTTTCTGTAAAGAGTGCGGCATTCTCCTCCGGGGAAAGATCAGATGGCAGCTCTGATGCCTCGGCGGCTGATATGTACTTTTCCGGTTCAACTGTAAATTTCCCCATTGAGTTTTTGTATACTTCATAGACAATAGTCGTAGCATAGGGCGAAACCTCATCCATCCCGTCGAGAGAGGAGTAGACCAGTACTCTGTCAAAGCCCATCTGTTTCACCGTCTCGGCATATTTTTCAAGGAGTTCGTGGCTGAAGAATCCAATGGCCTGGCGTCTGGTTCCCGCGGGATTTGTGATCGGCCCCAGATAGTTGAATATTGTCCGAACTCCCAGTTTTTTTCTAACGGGCACTGCAAATTTCATGGCAGGATGATAATTTGGTGCGGCCATGTATAAAAAGTTATTTTCCTTAAAATATCTGTCTCTTTCCTCTCCGGTCAAAGATGTAGGTATGTTCAGGGCCTCCATGAAATCGGTTGATCCGCTTTTTCCGCTGACTGACCTGTTCCCGTGTTTTGCTATGGGCACTCCCAGAGCCGATAGTATTATCGATACCGATGATGATATGTTAATTGAGCCCGAGTTGTCTCCACCGGTTCCGCAGGTATCGAAAATCATAGGAGAACCGAGATCAATATCAGTACAGAATTTTCTCATAGATCTTGCCGCACCGCATATTTCTTCGGAGCTCTCTCCCCGAAGCTTCATGGCTGTTAAAATTCCGCTGAGTTCTATCTCCGAAAGCTGCCCTGAAAAGAGATGTTCGAATATTTCTTCACTTTTCAATGAATTAAGCACTTCACCGTTGAGTACGGAGAGTATTGTTTCATTTATTGTAGTGCTGTTAATGCTGCTGTTTAGTCTTTCAGTTCCTGTCATTTTCATCCTCCATATAATAAAAAAAGACCGCTTCTCTGCGGTCTCTTACTGATTAAACCCCAGACTTGCTCAGCCTGGCGTTTTCTTTATTTCAACTATACAGGCAAAGGTCTATGTAGCAGACCACCACCATGCAGAAGTTGTTGAGAAAATTTTATATGTTTGTGTTCCGCTCATGTTTCTATTCATAGAAACATGAGCGGAATTGTCAAGCTTAAAAGTAAAATTTTTTTAAAAAAAAGAAATTGTTCACTGGGCCATAGAGATGTTTTTGTTTGATGCCGGTATCAGCTATGTAAAATTAGCTGATGTGATGAATACCTATCTGAGAATGTGCGAATTATTTCCTCCATCTGAATTGCGGGAAATTCAAAAAATATGTTAATGTTACGCATAACTTTATAAAATGAAACGCTGATTTTCATTTTTTGACTCTTTTTGTAATATTTATTGACACGATATCTTAGAGTGAATAAATATTGTTATCATCAGGAGGTTCAATGGGAAAAATACTTTCTTTTAATTTCATTATGGTAGCTTGCCTTTTACTTTTTCTAAATTCTACATCAATGTCATATGGTGAAACTAAATCTATGATATGCAGCTGCTGGCTGACTGCATATGATTACGGTATAAAAAAAGTGAAGAGTGATTCCTCACAGTATAAAACCGGGTATAGCTGGTGTAAAAAAAACGGGGCACAATGCGGTAAATCATGGGTCAGCGGATGGCAGGCAGGGATTGATACCGCAGCAGGGAAAAAAAATATCCCCCGCAACTGCTATTATTTTTTCGGCAAATGATTACCCCTCCCGTACAATTGTATAATTTTAACTAATTTCTCATAAAATTTAATAAAAATATTTTAAAGAATGATTCTCCTTATCCGTATGAGTTGTAGTACGTATAAAAGGGGAATGCTATGCTTTCTAAGTCTATATCTCTTGCTCTTCACGGCATCAGTGCTGTTAAGGTTGATGTAGAGGTGGATCTTATCCGGGGTCTTCCTAATTTTATCATTGTCGGACTGCCGGATTCCACAATCCGGGAGTCCAGAGAAAGAATAAGGTCTGCCATTGAAAATTCCGGCTACGAATTTCCTCCGCGAAACTATATTGTAAATCTTGCGCCTGCGGGATTCAGAAAGGAGGGGGCTAATTTTGACCTTCCCATTGCTGTCTCTATATTGAGAGCAACAGGGCAGATCGAAGGCGGGATAGATCAGATCCCTATGGTGGGAGAGCTTTCTCTTGATGGAAAGGTTAAGCCGGTCAGGGGAGCCATATCGATGGCTATATCATTGTATAAACTCGGGTATAGAAAAATTATAGTTCCTCATGCGAATCGTTTCGAGGCTTCAGCTGTGGGAGGAATCAATGTCTATCCTGTGGAAAACATAGGGCAGGCAGTAGATGTTTTAAATGGAGGCATGCTGCCTTTTAAATCTGATTTGGTGACTTGTCCTGGTGAAGATATCTTTTATGATTTTGCCGATGTAAAGGGTCAGGAGAGCGCAAAAAGGGGCCTTGAAATTGCTGCTGCGGGCCATCACAATATCCTGCTCTATGGTTCACCGGGGTCGGGTAAAACCATGCTTGCCCGGAGGATCCCCTCTATACTTCCTCAACTTGATCAGGAAGAGGCAATTGAGACTACAATGATTCATTCCGTATGCGGTCAGCTGAGAGAGGGGCAGGGGCTTATATATTCACCTCCGTTTCGTTCTCCTCATCACACAGCTTCCGAGGCTGCTCTGGTCGGAGGCGGGACAGTTGCCAATGCGGGGGAAATTTCCCTGGCTCATAATGGTGTCCTCTTTCTTGATGAATTTGTTGAGTTTAAGAATAATGTTATTCAGTCTCTGCGCCAGCCGCTTGAGGATTGCGAGATAACTGTATCAAGGGCTTCGGGAACAGCAGTATTCCCGGCTGACTTTATGTTAATCGCTGCAAGTAATTCCTTTAAGTGCCGTCATCTCTTCGGTGATGATATACAATCTTCCTGTTATCCTGCAAAGGTTTCCAACTATTTTCAAAAAATAGCAGGACCTGTTGTAGATAGAATTGATATAGAGGTGCTGGTTAACCGAGTTCCCTATAAAGATTTAATGGAGTTCGGAATAAACGAGTCATCCGATGTAATCAGGGAGAGGGTAATCAGAGCAAGGGAGATACAGTTCGAGAGATTTTCCGATTCTGCAGTAAGGTATAATTCAGGGATGGGGCAGACGGAGATCCGGCAGTTCTGTAAGATTAAGGCAGAAGATGAGGAGTTTTTTCAGGGAGCTCTTAAGAAGCTTTACGTCTCGGCAAGAGCATTTTTTAAGATACTGAAGGTAGGCAGGACAATCGCAGATCTTGAGGGGAAAAAAGATCTCGAGAGGAAGCATCTGCTTGAGGCTCTGACATTCAAAAATCTTCATAAAAACTACAGGGTGTAGCAGAGAAAGAGGGGGATGTTATTTGTTGCATTAATGATACATATGTTAATTTATCACACAGGGATTTACTGATAAAAATCATTCAGGAGGAACTATAGGCAACGGAGAAATTTAAAAAATAAAAAAGATAACATCATCCTTTGTTTTGACTAATTAAAACACTTTTTTTTTGATTAATGCTGTGTAAAGATACTTTAAATGAGATAAATTAATTATAAAAAAATAATTTTTTAAAGATTTTGGCATGTATCCTGCTTTATATTATGGTGTTGAATTTAGTTTTTCTATCATATGGAGGAAGTTATGATGAGAGGAAATATCGTTACTTTTGGTAACCAGAAAATGGAATTTGAACAATTCTGCGATAGAATTGAAAAATATGATATCGAATTAACCAGAGGGGATATCGTAAATATTCTCAAGGATACAGAAGAGAAAAATCCTACACTTATACCCGCAATTCTTAGTGTTATTAAGAACACTTATCATCTGAATCTGGTATACTAGAAATACCGGCAATATGATGCTCTTATTTCAGCCGCCTTTAACGGGGCGGCTGAAGTAGTTTATATGATGTTTTTATTTATTCTTTTTATTTCGAAACCTTCATCTATAAGTTTATTGTAGAGTTCGTCCAGATTGTCTGACTTTTCGCTGTACTTGTATATAACCGAATCTTTATAGGCGATGATGTCCGCTTTTCGCACAACAATAACCTCCAGCATATCATTTTCCGTGTGCTCGGCTCTCCTTTCATTTACTTCGGAAAATGCAGCCTTCTGAATATTCATCTCTTTCATGGCGCTTATAAATTCATCTGATGAATCAAAAATTATATCTTTTGACATGGGAATTCTCCTGAAATTGTTCTTATCTTGATATTCTGTATGGTTCTATCCTTATGCCGCTCTGATCGAAGACTGCAATATAGTACTGATTGACGGAATGCTTTTTCTTCTTCAGGTATCCGCCGCATCCGGCATTTATATACTCAATTGAATCCTTTTTATCATGTCTGAATCTGCTGCCCTCTCCGGATATAACAGCTTTGACTCTGTGTTTTAAAAAAAGTTTATGCAGATATTCTGCCGGATTTTTCTTTCTTTGATAATTTTTTCCCAGGTTTAAGGAATGATGAGTTATTACAATGACCGCACTTGAGTCTGATGATGACTGCAGATCATTCTTCAGCCATTTGAGCTGACTGGTATCAATCAGGTAGGTTCCGCTGGCAATTGTATTGAGTACTATAAAGTGTACTGTTCCGTAGTTGAAGGAGTAGTAGGGAGCCCGGGATGAAAGGCGGCTGTATGCATCCAGTGACCCGTCGAAGTAATCCCGGTCGCCTGCTGCGGTGTATACCGGACAGTGGAAAGTTTTTATGAGAGAAAAAAATACTCCATACTGTCTTTCTGTATCCTCTTTTCTTATGCCGGAGAATGACTCCCCTCCATATATGATATTTCCTGTGTGTATTACCAGATCGGGATTCCTTGCGCGTGCAGCCGTAAAAACCCTCCCCAGACTTTCCGTGAATCCGGTAAATGGTGATTCAGGGGAGGTGTTCGATATGAGGGCAAAACGTACCGACTGCGTTTCTCTTTTGTCTGCGGTGCAGCTCAAAAGAATTAACACAGTCAGTAGAATCATATATCCGGCTGTCCTGAACAGGGATGACATGAAGGATTAGATCCTTAGAAAATCTGTGGGGAATGAATCACAAATTTCTTTTACTTCACTTTTTACTCTCTTCAGTACTGAGTCGTCGTTCATGTTGCCGGTGATATCCAGAATCAGTTTTCCTACTCTTCTGAATTCATCCTCTTTCAGTCCCCGGGTCGTGAGAGCAGGGCTTCCGATTCTGATGCCGCTTGTTACAAATGGCGATTTATCATCAAAGGGGACACCGTTTTTATTACATGTAATTCCTGCCTCATCGAGTCTGTTTGCGGCATCCTTTCCGGTTAGATCAATGTTCCTCAGGTCAACCAGTATGAGGTGATTTTCCGTACCGCCTGATACCAGGTTGAGGCCGCCTGACATAAGTGTTTCGGCCAGAGCCGCTGCATTTTTCACTACCTGTTTTTGATATTCCCTGAATTCGGGTTTAAGAGCCTCTCCGAATGCAACAGCCTTTGCTGCAATGGTGTGCATCAGCGGTCCGCCCTGAGTTCCGGGAAACATGAATTTATTTACAATTTTTTCATTCTCTTCATTGGTCAGTATTACACCACCGCGGGGGCCTCTGAGAGTCTTGTGGGTGGTCATTGTGACGTAATCTGCAAGACCAACCGGAGTGGGATGCTCATCTGCCGCTACGAGTCCGGCAATGTGTGCTATGTCTGCCATAAGTTTGGCCCCGGTTGATTTAGCTATTTCACTGAATTTTGCAAAGTCGATTTTTCTGGGGTATGCAGATGCTCCTGCTATGATAAGCTTCGGCTTATGCTCCTTTGCAAGCTTATACAGCTCATCGTAATCTATCAGATTGTCCCCCTCCTTCACTCCATAGGGAACTACATTGAAGTACTTTCCTGAAAAGTTTACAGGAGAACCGTGTGAAAGGTGACCGCCGTGGGAAAGATTCATTCCTATGTAGGTGTCGCCGGCATCGAGCATGGACATCATGACGGCCATGTTTGCCTGTGCACCTGAATGGGGCTGTACATTGGCAGATTCGGCGCCGAAGAGTTTCTTTATTCTATCTATGGCGAGTGTTTCTACTTCATCTGCATGTGTGCAGCCGTTGTAGTATCTCTTGCCGGGATATCCTTCGGCATATTTATTTGTAAGGGTGGATGATGATGCCTCCAGAACCGCCTGTGATACGTAGTTTTCAGAGGCAATCATCAGGAGATTCTCCTCCTGCCGTCTGTTTTCAGACTGGATTACGCTGAATACCTCGGGATCTCTGTTTTGCAGATTGAATTTTTCAGTCATTATATAACCTCTTTGATATGAGAAAATTTTATTTCATTTTTTTATATAAAGATGGGATTGGCTGAATATATGTCAATTTAAAATTATGCGTTATTATTTTGTTCGACCGGGATTTTGGTTATATTTTTTGATAAAAAGAGGTGAAAATATTGCGATTTTAAACTGTTATGCCGGTGCAGGTGAAAAAAACCATATTTTTTACCTGCACCGGTTATCGGGTGGCAGTACTTCTGATTTTTTCTTTACATTATCCGGCGTACCTGTCAGCTTAAATACAGGACAATTATGATTTATGGATGGTATATAATGAAAGTAATGCTTTTTAAAATTCTCCCCAAGGGATTTTTTTCAAGAATCTTCGGATATATTTCACTAATTCCCTTTCCGGCCTTCATCCTTCAGAGGATAATTAAGTGGTATGTTAAGACATACGGTGTGCTTATTGATGAGGCTGTGGTTCCTGATGGCGGATTTAAAACTCTGAACATGTTTTTTACCAGGAAGCTTAAGGAAGGAGTACTTACAGTTAAAGGATCTGATGATGATATCGTGGCAACAACAGATTCAAGGGTAGATCAGTTCGGCACAATCAGCGGTGATACACTGCTCCAGGCAAAGGGTGTTGAGTATTCTCTCGGTGAGCTGATTCCCTCAAAAATGGCTGAGCGCTTCATAAACGGAAAGTTCGTCACTCTCTATCTCTCTCCCGGGGATTATCATCGAATACACACTCCTGTGAGCGGCAGAATTACAGGATTTTTTAATATTCCCGGAAAGCTCTATACTGTCCAGGAATGGCTTGTGAAAAAATTAAGGGGCCTTTTTGCAATAAACGAAAGACTCATTACATACATCGATACAGGAAGGGGAATGACTGCAGTGTGCAAGATCGGCGCCCTGAATGTAGGAAAGATTTCTCTTTCATACGATAATTCAGTTACGAATAAGTTTTTCAGGCGTAGAAAAGAATTCTTCTATGAAGAAGGCAAAATGCCTCAGGTCTCCCGGGGAGACGAAATCGCAGTGTTCAATCTGGGATCGACTGTTATTATACTTTTTGAAGAGGGAATGGCCGAAATCTCAGGAATAGAAGAGGGCCAAATGGTTCGGGTCGGGGATGTCATCGGTAAAATAGTGAAGAAGTAATTTTTTTCAAAAAAAAAGCCCTCTGTGTAATAATTTTATTAAATTAAAAGAATAGAATTTTATAAGCAGTTTTGTATTAAAATCAGCCTTGTTCTTTAAATTGGTCTTGAATTTTTAATTTTACTATATTATGATTATAAAAATTTTAAATGATTTTCGGTTATTAAATAAATGGGGGGTTTTATGGCATACCACAAGTCTATGGATAAATACATAAACGGTCAGGTGCGATTCTGGAATCATCAGAAGGAAGCAATTGACTCTCTCGAGTCTAAACCGGGGAAGGGGAGATCATTTGTTACAGTCTCCCGTGAATACGGCTGCGGTGCATTTGAGATTTCCGAAAAACTGGTCGAGGTTATAAATGAAAATTATAATCCCGAACCTATCTGGGCAGCCTATGACCGCAATCTTCTCAATAAACTTGGTGAGGATATGGGGCTGTCGGAGTCTCTTATGGATACCCTGACGAACAATGCTCATAAAAAACTTACCGAGTTCTTTCAGACAAGTTTCAGCAAGTTCCCGCCTCAGGTGGCAGTCTATAGAAAACTTGCCGAAACGGTCAGAACACTTGCCTTTAACGGACATGTCGTAATTGTGGGCAGAGCCGGTAATATGATGACAAGAGATCTGGCAAACGGCTTTCACGTGAGAATAGTAGCTCCGGTATCCTGGAAGGCCGAAAGAATCAGTAAAATTTGCGGCTTTAGTACTAAAGAAGCCGAACGTATTATTGCTGAAAAGACAAAAGAACGGGATAGTTACGTTAAGGAGTTTGTTAAATTTGATAATAATGATACTCATAACTATCATATGATTATTAATGCCGGCAGAATGACGGCTGATGAAGCGGCAAAAAGCATTGCCGATGCCATGAATAATCTCAAGCTGCTTTAGTACAGATGGATAACGCAAATTCTTTTGTTTTTGAACTGACGGAGCATGTTATTCAGTACGATTTCAGTACTGATATAATGCTCTGCAGGCGGATTTCGGATAACAGGAATATCTGGATCAGGAAAGTTCCCGACGGAGGACATCTTATCAATGCAATTGAGGATGATAAGATGTTCTACCTGGCCTTCGAATCGGATGAGAAGAGCGGTATTTTTCTTGCGGTTGACAGGGCAGACGGGTCCACCCGATGGGAAATTCCGGGGAAATCCTATCTCAGTCAGATCTTCGGGGAATATCTGTTTTTGATTTTTATAGATTCAAAGGATGATTTTTATCTGATTAAGGTCAGGAGGGATGACGGCAGCAAAATCTGGCATCATCCTGTTCTTGAGGATCTCTATGAATATATTATAAAGAGGGATAGTATCTCTCTGCGATATCTTGACGGCAGGACTGAAGATGTCAGTCTGGAAACAGGCATGCCGTCAAAGTAATAAAGGGGGATTATGCTTAATTTTACTATTGAGGATGGAACAAAGGCTCTGGGGCTTGCACGAGCTCTTAATTCTTACGTCCCGCCATTCAGAGTGGCAGGTGAATATAAGCTGATAGATAATGGAGTCTCTCCCGAGGCTACAGTTCACGTCTTTGCACAGGACAGGGAAATCCATGAAGCCTCTAACGGCAGCGGCCATGTTGATGCGCTGGAAAATGTGCTGAGGCAGTCTCTTTCTCCCATTTTTCCAGAAGTGGGAAGAATTAAACTGGTGGACTAACACGCAAAGATTATAGCCTCACAGAGAGGCACGAGCACCGAGGTTGAGGTTACAATAATATTTACTGATGGTGAACAGTTCTGGAAGGTCTATTCAATGTCGGAGAATATCAACTATGCTTCGTTTCGTGTGCTTGCAGACGGATTCGAATATGCAATATATAAACACAGAGAGAAGAGCTGAGGTTTTTCTGAAGTAAAGACCTCAGCAGCTATTCTCTCATGTCCTCGCTGTAGATGTCTATGCTGTATGGAATGCCTTCATCAAGAATAGGTTCGGCATTTCTATGGGACCTTGCAAGATTTACTCTTCCGTATTCATTTTCTCTGCCCAGTCTCCTGGAGTAATCAATTGACTTCCAGTATGCCAGATCTCTCTTTTCGTAATCCTGAAGATTCTGGTAAACTGCTCCCAGATTATTATATGCAGATGAAAGAGTCTGGAACAGCTTGATGTGGCTCTTCCTTGCAGGATCTACTGTGTTTATTTTTTCTGCCTCATATTCCATCACCGATATCAGTTTGAGAAACTCCCCTTTCGAAGAGTCATAAGTAGACCGGTGGTAAAGGGCATTGCCCACGGAAAGCATTATCTCCGGTGATTTGACAAAGTCGTCATAAAGATGGAGCCATCTGTCCAGAGCCATAGTGTAGTTTTTATTCAGATAGTATATTCTCCCCAGATTGTAATTCAGCTCAGAAGAGTCATATCCCATATTTGCAGCCTTCACGTAATATTCCCGGGCGATGACGTAGTTGGCCATCTTTTCAACTTCATTCTCTGCCATCTCATCATCCAGGGCACCTTTTCTGCTCTTTACTTTGTCAAAGTAGTAGTAGAATATATTGCCCAGGTAGGTGTTTGTGCTGCCGATGCTTTCAGTTTCACTGTAGAAGTCGGCCCTGGTGAATTTCGGCTGATTACCGTATTTTTCAACTGCACGCTTCAGAAATTTATATGACTGAACAGGTTCCTTTGTCCTGTAGTAATACTCTCCCATCAGGTGAAGGGCGCTGAAGTAATCCGGTGAAAGACTCAGCGCTTTATCTATATATCTCTTCATAACCATCAGATTGTTCTGCGCCATATGAAGTTTTGCATACTGTATCTGAAGCTGGGGATAATCGGGATCCCGCTGGTTAAGGGCCTTGAGGACTTCCCTTACTGCAGGATAGGTGTTGTCGTTCTGGTCCTTCAGTCTGGGAGTTGTGGCGCCGTAGTCGATTCTTATGTTTGAATCTCCTCTGGCTCTTTTACTCAGATAGTAGCCTGCAAGTTTTGAAAGCAGAGGGGATGGGAGTTCCGGCAGCAGTCCCCTTTCCCGTATTTCCGCATGGAGCGTTGCTGTAAGTGGAAATGCGTCCCGTTCGATAAACAGGTTAAGAAGTCCAGAATATCCTACAATTGATTTTTTATTAACCATGAGAATATTCTCATAGTACTTCTTGGCCTGGACGTACTGACCCTGATAGAAGTAAGCGTTTCCGATTCCCAGAAGTGCGCTTATGTTTTTGTTGTCCAGGAGCAGCACTCTTCTATAAAAGTTTATGGAGAGATCCAGACTTGTCTTTATATTTGAAAGATCCTTCTTTTCTGCAAAGTACCATCGTCCCAATTGAGGTTTGAGAGAATTAAAATATTCTTTTTCGATTCGCGCATAAAAGTATCCCAGATTGTTCAGAGTATCTTTGTCAGTCCTGTCCAGTACGTATGCCCTGTTCAGCTTATCAAGAGACTGTGCGTAATCCTTGTTCTCCAGATATGCTCTGGCATATTCATTGTAGCCGTATATGTAGTCCTTCTTATAGTCTCTGTCTACTTCCTGAAAGAGCTTCTCTGCTTCGTCGTATTTTTTCCTTCTGTCGAATCTGCCCCCGGCAACTCCGCTGTTGACGATTATCTCCACACCTTTGTGTATGAGTTTTTTTGCCATATAGGGTTTGTACATAAACTGGTATGATAGAATCGTAATAAAGAATGCTGCAATAGTGGAGGCTCCAAAAATTTTTGTTATCTTCAGAAGTCTTTTCTGTCTTTCCCGTCCTTCCAGGGTATATTCGGGCCTTGCTGTAATTATTTTTCTTCGTGAGACCTTCGTCTCATCGATGAGATTAATCTTCTTGTTCAGCCGCTTCTCAAGAAATTTATGTATATTATCTTCAGGCTTTCCTGTCAGTATCATGTCGATGAGACGTCTGGTGTCTCCCGGGGAAAGTCTGTCGTTTATCACAGTGTCTTTTATGGCCTGCCGTACGCCGGCATTGAAGAGTATGATCGCTTTCTTCAGCTTTGCAAGTTCCTTGTCCGTCAGCTCAAGTTCCGTTTCTTCTCCTGTTTCACTTTGGGTTGGTTCTGAAGCATCAATTATCTTATCATCATTGAGAATATCATCATCAAGAGGCTCAATTGTAAGGGAGTCATCATCAAAATCCGAGAATCCCGAATCATGGTCAAGATCAGCATCAGTAAGTGAGTCTATCTCCAGGTCTTCTTCCAGATTTATGCTGACGGGGGTTTTTTCTTCAGATGTGACGTGATCTTCTATTGAATCGTCCATATCGGGAATATCATCGAAGGCATCCTCATCAAAGGAATCCAGCTCATCCAGAGGGCTGGATTCACTGTCAGACGGGGCGGTCTCGTCCCCGAAAGGCTCTATATCTATTTCATCGGAAGATATATCGTCCATATCGAATGATTCTTCCGGGTCGGTTATCATTTCATTGTCGAGGTTTTCCAGATCTATTGCCGGTATGTCCGAATCCTCTGCATCAGGGATATCTGCTGCGTCTTCAATTGAAAGTTCATCAAGATCAGGAATATCAAAATCATCCAGCTGGTCTAATTGCACACCCTCTGAGGGTGAAACGGTATCATCAAAATCTACGTCTTTTATCTC
>CAYNFB010000036.1:14246-14570 GCA_964396355.1 uncultured Leptospirales bacterium
GAGAAAAATCATCAGAAATATCTTCAGATAATTCGTCCGGTATGGATTCTTCTTCATCGGGAAAAGACAGGTCGCTGTCGGAAAGAGGCATTACCTCATCGGCGGGAGCTTCATCTTCGAGATCCTGTATTATATCAGTAATGTCCTCTATGCCGTCATCATCAATGCCTGCGAGGTCTTCATGAAGCAGGTCGTCTATGTTCCCCTCCTCCTTATCATCAGGGAGGGAGAAATCATCTATATCTTCAATATCTGCATTAAAAGAATCCAGATCTTCCCCCATGCCGTCCAGATCTGACGGGAGAACAGAGTCAATATCCTAAA
>CAYNFB010000036.1:14629-18057 GCA_964396355.1 uncultured Leptospirales bacterium
CTGGCTGTATCCTCGCCGCTGATAACACCGACAATACGGTTTATCTCTTCGAGTTCCTCTGGGGTGTATACGATTTCGTTTTTCTTATCAACCATCGATTATTCCGGAAATTAAATTGAATGATGCTAAAGCGACATAATTTAGCTAATATTTGTAATAAAAAAAAATCAATTAAAATTTCATTATAAATATTTCTGTTATTTATATCGACATAATAAATATACAATTGAACTGAAAAGTTATAAATAACAATAATAATAGTTATTGAACAGTTCCGGTTGTTTGTAAAGACACTTTCATGTTAACGGAGAACAAATGAGAATCTGGATACAAATGATCATAATAGTGCTCACATTAAGCGTGACCGCCTCAATGCCCTATAATGTGCGCACAGAATATTATTATAATCTGACAAAGCTCAAACAGTCAATACCGCCTGAGAGGATTAAACTTATCAGTGTTAATAACATGGCCGGTTCTGTTGTTTCAGAGGGTATGCTCTTTACATACAAGGACAGAAAGGCTTCCGGAGTAGGAATCGGGGGTAATTTCTCATCATGGAAGATTCGGCCCATGAGCAGAGGCAGGGATGGTGTGTGGTTTTACTTCCTGGCCAATGAGGATTTCAGCGGCAAAATCGAATATAAATTCAATGTAGACGGTCTCTGGACTGAGGATCCTGCTAATTACAGCAAAGCAGACGACAGGCGGGGGGCATACGTGTCAATTGCTGAGAACAGCGAGCCCCGGGAGGGAAAACTGCTTTCCTATAAACTCGTCACCAGGGACAAGGTGCAGTTTCGAATATATAAGCCGGATGCGAGAATAATTTCTCTTGTGGGAGATTTTAACGGATGGAATCCTGAAAATGATCTGATGAAGAGAGGGGCTGACGGGGTCTGGAGAGTAGACAAGAGGCTTACTTCGGGAGAATACCGGTATAAATTCATTATCGACGGTGAGTGGGTGCCCGATATGTTCAATCCGGAGTCATCATCAGACAGTACTGGTGATCTCTGTTCGCTTATAAGGATCAACTAGGAGGATATTATTCCGGGGAGATTCCTTCCTTGATCCATTGACCGGTGGACCAGTCCATTTTTTCATTCACGTGAAAGCTGTTCTTGTAGGACATTCTCGTGTTCTCATTGATATAGTACCCCAGATAGTAGTAACTCAGACCCAGAGATGCTGCATATTCGGTTTCTTTGATGACACTCATCGTGCCGGGGCTGTATTTCAGGTAATCTGAATTGTATATGAAGTATATGCTGCTCAGTGAATCTGATGAAAGATCGAGAAAACCGACTGCCATTAGTTTGTCTTCAATAAAGTACTCGGATTGTATTGCCGGACATGAAGGTAGATAAAATGAATTTATGAAGTCATCCTGTTCTGCTTTCTTGCCGAATCTTGCCATTGAATGATCCTTATATATCTCGAAGATCTCATCTCTGTATTCAAGATCATTGAACTGGACCCGTATTTCGCTGCATTTCTTTTTTACTCTTCTCTGGCTTTTCGTCGGTCTGAACTCATCTGTTCGAAGTCTGATGGGGATGCAGGCATTGCAGTCGTGGCAAACCGGCTTGAAGTAGTAAAATCCGAATTTTCTCCATCCCCTGGCCAGTATTTCGCTGAGTTCGCTGTCCAAGACCTCTCTTGCAAAGAAATAGGTAAACCTCCACATTTTCCCTTCGATATAAGGGCATTGAGATTCTTCGCTTACAATAGGTTCACTCAATAATATCATAAAATAACTATAATACCTTTTGCCGGTTTTTTACAAGAATAATTCAGACAAAGTTAAAATATATATAAATCGAAGAGGAAACGGTAACTTTCTTTACAGAAAGAAATATGTAGATATATAATATGTTTGTTATTTCCAATTATTCTACTAACAGGCTATAGGGAAGGGGACAAATATGCTGAGACGGGTGAAAATTGTTATTGTTTCGTTTCTTGTTTTCTTTGTTGTGCTTGTTTTGATTTCATATTTTTACAACAGGAAGAATATGAGAGAACAGTATCTGACTGCAGCCGCAGAGAATGCCAGGGCGCTTTTTACCGAGATAGTGGCAACAAGACGGTGGGATTCAATCCATGGCGGTGTGTACATGGTTGTGAGTAAAACTGTCCGTCCCAATCCCTATCTTGATATTCCGGACAGGGATATTGTGACTACGAAGGGTGTTAAACTCACGAAGATTAATCCTGCCTATATGACCAGAATGATTTCAGAGGTGTTGAAAAAGGACAGATCTGTTGAATTTCACATAACAAGTGACCGGCCTCTCAACAAGGGAAATATGGCGGATTCATGGGAAATTGATGCTATTTCAAAGTTTGCGAAAGGAGACACAGAACTCTACACAATAGAAGAGGGGGAAAGGATATTTTTCCGATATATGGCGCCATTGATAACAGAAGAATCCTGTCTGAAATGCCACAGGAAGCAGGGCTACAATGTGGGAGATATAAGGGGAGGGATCAGTATCCGGCTGCCCTTTGAATCGTATATCAAATCAATGGAGAAAACCGGAAGGAATATACTGCTGATTCACGTCTTTTTTTCGGTCATTATCCTCATTGTTACTGTTTTTCTGGGAAGAATGCTTCTTCATAGTTTAAGTCAGGTGATCAGTTCCAGAGAAAAGATTAAGACCCTCAGCGGCATGCTGCCGATCTGTTCAAGCTGTAAGAAGGTGAGAGATGACAGAGGATACTGGAATCAGGTGGAACAATATATTGAGAGGCATTCAGAGGCTGAATTCAGCCACAGCATATGTCCTGAATGTATGGAGAAGCTCTATGGGGATGAGGACTGGTTCGATGAGGCTAAAGAGGAAAATCCCGGGCTCTTTGATCCGAAGGAACCCGGTGATCATAATCCGGAATAATCGGATTTTTATTTCTCGAAGAGTTTCAGGTATTTCCCGTATCCCTCTTTTTCCATATCATCTTTGGGGATGAACCGCAGTGATGCAGAATTTATACAGTACCTGAGCCCGGTTGGTGCCGGCCCGTCGTCAAAGAGATGACCCAGGTGAGAGTCTCCATTTGCGCTTCTTACCTCAGTGCGGACCATGAAAAAGGTTCTGTCAGATTTTTTTACGATGTTTTTTTCTTCGATAGGTCTGATGAAGCTCGGCCATCCGGTTCCTGAAACATACTTGTCAGTAGAGCTGAAGAGAGCCTCTCCCGAAACTATATCTACATATATTCCCTGTCTCTTATTGTCCCAGAATTCATTTTTAAAGGCAGGCTCTGTACCGTTTTTACGGGCGACTTTATACTGAAGGGGCGTGAGTTTTTTCTTCAGCTCATCATCGCTGTAGCTATTATATTTCTTCTCTTTATTCATTTCCTTCTCCCCTGTTTTTTCAAGAAATGATAAATTATCTTTGTAATCCTTTCTAAAATAT
>CAYNFB010000037.1:0-17869 GCA_964396355.1 uncultured Leptospirales bacterium
ATATAATTATTAAATAAAGTATAATATCCGGAGGAGAAATGGACCTTAAAAATAAAGAACTTCTTGAAAAATGGCACAAGGTTGTATTTGAACAGGATCTTGAGCTGCTTAATGAATTAATATCTGACGACATTACATTTTACTCTCCTGTTGTTTTCAGACCTAAGAAAACGAAAGAAGAAGCTGTCTTTGTTTTAGGCAATGTTATTCAGGTTCTGCAGGATTTTAAATATCATCGTCAGTTTATTGACGGCAGGAACTGGTCCCTTGAGTTCAGTGCTCAGGTTGGAAACAGAACTGTCAAGGGCGTTGATCTTATAGAGTTTGATGATAATGGCCAGATTATAAATTTTGAGGTTCTGGTCAGGCCTCTGAGCGGATTAATTGCTCTGGGCGAGGATATGAACAGACGCTACGCCGATGCCGGGAAGACTGTAAAACCTCTTTTGTAGAATTTGAACAGCCGGGTCCTGAGTTTTTTTCAATTGGAACTTCAGGATCTGCTCTTTCAGTGTACCCCCTCCTGCAAAATAAATCATTCATGCAGATAAAGCATCTGATTATACCGGGAACATGCACTTCTGGACATTAGTTTTACGCTTGACAAATAGTTGGTAAAAAAAATTATTCATTAAAGTATTTTTTGTTTTTTTTAATATTCTTATTATTTGGAATATTCGTATGTGTATAGTAATTATATAATATAAATATCGTATTTGAGGAGAAATATGTTTAGTAACAGAGCTTACTGTGGTGAACTGACTCATGGAGAAATCGGCAATGAAGTGACAATATCCGGATGGGTCGACCGTAAAAGAGACCTTGGGGGGATTATATTTCTTGAGATCAGAGATGTTTCCGGCCTGATTCAGGCTGTTTTTGACTCGTCAATGTCTGTTGAAAATTCTGATATAGCTGACAGCACAAGAAGTGAATATGTAGTGCTTGTAAAAGGAAAGGTCAGGAAGAGAAGTGATGAGACCATCAATCCGAATATTCCATCTGGTGATATTGAAATTCTTGCTGAATATATAGAAATATTAAATAAATCAGAGGTTCCTCCCTTCCAGATAGATACAAGGGATAATCTCAGTGAAGAAATACGCCTGAAATACAGGTTCCTTGATTTGAGAAGAGAGGAGATGAAAGATGCGATAATCAAGCGCCACCTGATGATGCAGATCACCAGGCAGTTTCTCTCTGACAACAGATTTTATGAAATAGAGACTCCAATGCTTAATAAGTCCACTCCAGAAGGAGCAAGGGATTTCCTTGTACCGAGCCGGATAAATAAGGGAGAGTTCTATGCACTTCCTCAGTCTCCTCAGCTTTTTAAGCAGATTCTGATGGTTGCCGGCTTCGACAGATATTTCCAGATTGTAAAATGTTTCAGAGATGAGGATCTGAGAAATGATCGTCAGCCCGAGTTTACTCAGGTTGATATGGAGCTTTCATTTATTACTCCTGAAATGATAATGTCAATTATCGAGGAGCTTCTCAAACTGGTAGTTAAAGAAATTACAGGCAAAGAAATAGGATACGACTTTCCGGTAATTGATTACGATGAAGCTATGAGTAAGTACGGCACCGATGCTCCTGATACAAGGGTAGGACTTGAGCTTGTTGACTGCAGCGATATTTTTAAGGATTCAACCTTCAATGTCTTTTCATCTGCCGTTTCAGGCGGCGGTGTGATAAAGGGATTCGCAGTTGAAGACGGCGGAAGGCTCTCAAGAAAGATTACTGATGATTACTCTGACTACGTCAGGAAGTTCGGAGCCAAGGGCTTTCCTATGTTTAAGGTAAACGATGGGAAATTTGAAGGCGGAATCTCCAAATTTATAAGTGAAGATGAAAAACAGAAGCTCATTGAACGTTTTGGCTTCAAGGAACCCTCCGTAGTGTTTTTCTCTGTAGATAGCGAAAAAATTGTCAATGCAACTCTTGCTCATATGAGAATTAAGGTAGCAAGGGATCTTGATATGATTGATGATGAACAGCTTAATTTTCTCTGGGTCAAAGATTTCCCTCTATTCGAATATGACGATGAGGATAAGAGATACTATGCCGTTCATCACCCCTTTACTTCCCCTCTTCCTGAGCATCTTTCCATGCTTGACAGTCTGACTCCGGAAAATGCCGGCAAAGTTAAGGCTCAGGCCTATGATATAGTACTCAATGGTGTTGAAATTGGCGGCGGTTCTATAAGGATAAGCAATACAGAAATACAGTCTAAAATATTCAGTATAATCGGCATGAGTGAAGAGGAGGCCAGGGGTAAGTTCTCATTTCTCCTAGATGCTCTGAAGTTCGGAGCACCTCCACACGGCGGACTGGCACTGGGACTTGATAGAATAATGATGATTCTTCTTAACCGAAATTCGATCCGTGAGGTCATGGCATTTCCCAAGACTCAGAAGGGCCAGTGTCTGATGAGTGAGGCTCCGTCTCCGGTTTCAGATGATCAATTGAAGGAGCTTTCAATCCGAACGGTTAAGAAGTAATGGATAATCAGATATTTGAGGTTGAAGATACTTCTCTTTATAAGCGTATCTGCGGTTTTAAAGATAAAAATCTCAGAGAAGTTGAAAAAATTCTCAATCTCACTCTGATTCCCCGGGGCAATACCGTTATTGTTCAGTCTCACAGTAATGCGGAAAAAGCTTTCAATGTACTCCACCTTCTGTCTGATTTTCTTCAGAGGAAGGATGGGAACTATGAGCTTGATGAATTTGAAGTAAAATATATAACATCAACAATCAATAATGGGAACAGACTTAAGCCTGATGATATAACCAGGCTTAAGATTCATATTCCCGACTCGGGAAGGACTATCGTTCCCCGGACTATTAATCAGGCTGATTATATCTCATCAATTAACAAATCTCCCATTACATTTGGAATCGGACCTGCCGGTACGGGAAAGACCTATCTTGCGGTTGTTGTGGCAATAAATTACTTTCTCAAGGGCAAGGTGGACAGGATTGTACTCACCAGACCAGCTGTTGAGGCCGGAGAGAGCCTGGGCTTTCTTCCCGGCGATCTGACTGAAAAAATAAATCCCTATTTAAGACCTCTTTATGATGCCTTATTTGAACTGCTGTCAATGGAAAAGGTCATGTCTCTTATTGAGAAGGGCTCCATTGAGATAGCCCCTCTTGCATATATGAGAGGACGAACCCTTAATAATGCCTATATAATTCTGGATGAGGCACAGAATACAACGGCCTCACAGATGAAGATGTTTCTCACCAGACTCGGAAAGAACTCAAAAATAGTAATATCCGGCGATGTTACACAGATTGACCTGGCAAAACCTTCTTTGTCGGGACTTCTTCAGAGCCGGAAACTGCTTCAGGGAATAGAGGGAATAGATTTTATAAATTTTTCCAGAGAGGACATCTCAAGGCATCCCATAGTAGAAAAAATAGTTGCAGCTTATGAGAAGGCCGGGTATAGTGATTAAATAAGCCTATGAAGTATATGTTCGACATATCAAAGGGGAATTTTTCAAGAATATTTACGGATCGGAAGATCCGTTTGTACTATTTTTTTATAATCCTGCTGATTTTTATTTCTACTGCAATTCTCGCACTTAAGGTGACAGATAAGACCTACTCCTATAGTATAGGAGATATTACTGAATCTGAAATTAGAGTGCCAAGAGATATTCACTACGTTAAGGAGCTTGAAACTGTTGCGGAGAAGAAGAGGGTCGCCGAATCGGTAAGTCTCGTCTTTGATAAGGACTCCAGCGTGCTTGAGGAAAACCTTAAGACTGCTGATTATCTCTTAAACAGTGTAATTAAGACTTTGGATGAGAATCCTCCTATTGGTACAAGTGACCTTACTTTTCAGGTCGCTGCATTGAAATCCCGTCTGCCTAAATATCTTCAGTATAATGACAAAATACTCCACAGCCTGCTGAGCTATAAGAATTCCAGATTTCTGAAAAGGTCTTTTTCAAAAATACAGATATATCTTTATGATTATAAGGGCCTGGGCATACTCGACCGATCCTATGAAAACACATTGAAGATAGGCAATAAAAATATATCAGTGAGAAATATTAACTCGCCGGATGTCGACGATGAAATTTCCGGTGTAATTGATGATCTGGTTACAATAGACAAGGTGAAGGGCAGAGTCTACTCTATCTGTTATTCTGTTGCTCCCTATCTTCCCCAGGATACTCTCCGGGCGGTTTCTTCTGTAGTACGGGGCAGTCTGAGGCCTAATCTCTCCTTTAATCCTGAGGAGACAAAAAGAAGAATAGATGAGAAGGTAAAGGAGACAAAACCTGTTAGAGGACTTTTGAAAAAGGGGCAGACCATAGTCAGGGAGGGCGATACAATTACCAATGATGCCCTTCATAAAATTAATATTTTAAACAAGCATGCTAAGACATCTCATGTTAATTTTATATTTGGCCTTATTTTTCTTCAGCTTATATTTCTTGCAATATTGAGCTTCTTCGGTTTCAGATATGAAAAATATTTCTTCCCCGACAGGAAGGGAATACTCGTGGTTTTTTCTCTTCTTCTGTTCTTTGTGCTGTACTCATTTTTCGTTGATAATTTTGAGCTGGCTGCTACTTCAAAAATATCCTATATTCTATTAATGCCCATTCCTTTTGTCACGATGATGATATCTATTCTCTATAATATTTATCTGTCGCTGTTCGGCGGCCTCTATCTTGTTTTCTTTACCCTGATGATGGTAGGAGCGGATACTCAGACTGTGATAATTGTGTTCAGTACTGCGATCATGGGAACTTTTATCAATATCAATGTAGAGAGAAGATCTGATTTTTTCAAGGGCGGGCTGATTCTGGGTTTAGTCAATGCTTTTATCATCATAGCGATCTCCTATATTGAAAACTCACCTGGTAAAATTATTCTTACCAATGTAGAGCTTGCTCTTGCAAATGGAATATTGAATTCCATACTGGTCCTTGGGATTTTCCCCGTATATGAGCACGTCTTTGATATTACTACTAAATTCAAACTTCTTGAACTTTCAGATCTTAATGCGGATATATTCAAGAATATGCTTCTTAATGCACCAGGCACTTATAATCACTCGCTGCTTGTCTCTACCATGGCTGAGGCTGCCTGCAAAGAGATTGATGCAAATTACATGCTCGCAAGGGTAGGTGCGTTTTATCACGACATAGGCAAGATCCCGGATTCAGGTTTATACATAGAAAACAGTATTTCCGATCCAAGATCGAAAATACTTTCACCTGCAGGTTATTCTAAACTTATAATATCCCATGTAAGCAAGGGTGTGCGCATAGCAAGAGATCATTCGCTTCCTGAATCGGTTATAGACTTTATTCGTGAGCATCACGGTAATTCAACAATGACTTTTTTCTTCCATCAGGCTCTGGAGAATGCCAGTACAAACGGCAATGAAGAAATCAATAAGAGCGATTTCCAGTATCCGGGTCCGAAGCCTCACAGTAAGGAAACAGCCGTAGTCATGCTGGCTGATGCAATTGAAGCTGCTTCCCGATCACTGAAGAATCCCTCAAGGGACAGGATCAACGGTATGGTGAGGAAGATAATCTATAATAAGCTCAATGACGGCGATCTGGACAACTCTGAGCTTTCCATGATCGAACTTAAACGGGTACAGAGCGTTTTTCTCCGCATCCTCTACGGTATTTTTCATACAAGAATAGAATACCCTGACACTGATGATGTAAAGAAGCTGGAAAAAGAACTGGCTTTAGAAAAAGACACTGGATTATAAATATGATAGAAGTGGATATTTTTGCTGAAGGAACTGCCGATCTGCCTTTCCATGATGCGGATAGTGATTTTTTAAAAAACATTGCGGTTAAAACTCTTGAATATCAGAAAGAGAATAATGTTTCAGCAGCAATAATAGTGACTGATAATGAAGAAATAAAAAAAATCAATTCAGAGTACAGGGGCAAAGACAGCCCCACCGATGTGATCAGCTTTGTCAGCAGAGATGAACCTTTCCCCGGGCCAGCAGATGAGACGGAGAATCTTGGTGACATATACATCTCCCTTGAGAAGGCCTATGAACAGTCAATTGAGTATGAAGTGTCTGTGCGGGATGAATTAAAACGTCTTGTAATTCACGGAATTCTCCATCTTCTGGGTTTTGACCATGAAAAATCAGAAGATGAAGAAAAAATAATGTCAGATTTGGAAGAAAAAATTTTTGACTGCATATGACCTCATTAAGCAGAGATCTCATGACTAGGTTTTATCAGAAATTCAGAGAATTTACTATGTCAGGCGAGATGTTCAGTGAGAGAGACCGGGTGCTTCTTTCCCTCTCTGCGGGAAAGGATTCAATGTTTCTCCTTCATATGATGACTCTCCTCGCCCGGGAACTTCAACTTGAACTGGGAATCTTTCATCTCAATCACATGACAAGGGAAGGGGAATCAGACCAGGATCAGATTTTTCTTGAGAGCGTCGCCGATCGTGCCGCCATTCCAGTTTATTCCGAAAAATATAATTTTGACTCTGCCGTCAATAAAGGTAAATCCTTTGAGGAAAGAGCCCGTGATGTAAGATATTCTCTGCTTGAAGAAATATGCCTGAAATATAATTATAATAAAATTGCCACTGCTCATAACTGTGATGATAACGCCGAAACGGTTCTTATGAGAATTTTTTCAGGCACCGGGATCTACGGCCTGAGAGGAATATCCTGCCGCAGAAATAATATTTTCCGTCCAATACTCTCTTTCTCCGCAGAGGACATATATTCATTTCTCAGGGAGAATGATATAAAATGGCGGGAGGATATGTCGAACCAATCCGTTGACTATCAGCGGAATTATATACGGAATATTCTCTGGCCTCTTATTGTAAGCCGTTTCCCCGATGCACTGGGAAATATAACTAATCTATCTGCCCACGCAGATGAAAATACCGGGATGATTGAATCTTTTATTCATTCACTTGCCGGTGAATATGCATATTTTGACGGAACAAAACTGATAATTGATTCGGCAAAATTCGGTAATAATATTAAGGCTCTCAAGTTTGCTCTTGCCAGGCAACTAGGTGATCACTTTAATTTCAGGCTTTCGGTTTCTCTGTTTGATGAAATTTTAAAGAGAAGTACTTCTGCAAAATCAAATATTATACTTTATGAGAATAGCGATATTTTAATTGAACGGAAATTTATTGAAGACAGGAATATGATCTGCGCATACAAAAAATCAGACAAGGCGGAGAGTCCTCAAAATTATCAGTGTACTCTGCCGGCTGATGATTACGGCTCTGTGTATATCCCTGAAATAGAAAGTAAAATAGTTTTTGAACGCTTAAATACTTATGTTGAAGGTGAACTTAAATCAGATCAAAACAGGGTTTATATAGCATTACCTGAGAATGATTGTGATATTGTAATAAGAAACAGACGTCCGGGCGACAGGATCATACTTGAAGCTGGTGCTAAAAAAATTAAAAATCTGATGATTGAAAAGAAACTTGACAGTGACACCAAGAAAAGGGTACCGCTGATAGTGATCGACGGAGCAGTTGCCGCATATCTGGCAGGAGCAGTTTTTGCCGGATCCAATAGAGTTTCACGTAACTTTTGGGTCACAAAAGACACAAAAAAAATGATTGTCATATATGTTCCTCAATCTTAACTTTACATGTATTAGTATTTAAACATTTTTAAGTAAATGTCATTTTTTATCAGGAGTAAGTAATGAATAAAGTAACAAAACAGATAGCCTTTTTCCTGCTTATCGGATTGATCGTCATGGCTATTTTTAGGTTAAATGAAACCGGCACAGAGATGGTTAATCTTGATTACAGCGTGTTTCTCGAAAAGGTGAGAAGCAGTGAAATATCCAAGGTTAGAATTGATAATGAAAAGAAAATTGTAGGTAAGTATAAAAACTCAGAGAAGAGCAATGTACCCGGAATGTCAGCTGGTGACGATTTTGACTTCACTACTCAGATTCCATATGAAGATCCGGAACTGATGAAGACATTGATGAAAAATAGTATTATTGTCGAGGGTTCTGATAATGATGATAATGCGCTGCTTAAGGGAGTCTTAAGTTTTCTTCCCTGGCTTCTGTTTTTCGGTTTCATCTGGTTTCTCATGTTCAGACAGATTCAGGGGGCCGGGAATAAGGCTCTGGCATTCGGCAAGAGCAAGGCAAAACTCAGTCCCGACACCAAGAATAAGGTGAATTTTTCTGATGTGGCAGGAGCAGAGGAGGCCAAGGAGGAGTTGGGTGAGATAATTGAGTTTCTAAAGGAACCCAAAAAATTTATAAATATAGGCGCAAAAATTCCAACTGGAGTACTTCTTGTGGGCCCTCCGGGAACAGGAAAGACTTTGCTTGCAAGAGCAATTGCAGGGGAAGCCGATGTTCCTTTTTTCTCAATAAGCGGCTCTGATTTTGTAGAGATGTTCGTCGGTGTTGGTGCTTCGAGAGTGAGAGATCTTTTCGAACAGGGAAAGAAGAGTGCACCATGTATTATCTTTATAGATGAGATTGATGCAGTTGGAAGACTCAGAGGTGCAGGTCTCGGCGGAGGACATGATGAACGTGAGCAGACTCTTAACCAGCTTCTCGTTGAGATGGACGGTTTTGAGAAGAATGAGGGCGTCATCATAATTGCAGCAACGAACAGACCCGATGTACTTGATCCTGCTCTGCTTAGACCAGGCCGTTTTGACAGACAGGTAATGGTTGACCTTCCTGACATTAAGGGAAGAGAAAAAATACTGGCAGTTCATACACGCAAGGTCCCTCTCTCAAGAGAGGTTGATCTTAAGGTAATAGCAAGGGGAACTCCCGGATTTACAGGTGCTGATCTTGCCAATCTCGTTAACGAGGGTGCTCTTCTTACTGCAAGACGCAACAGGAAGAGAGTAGGTATGGATGAGATGGAGGATGCCAAGGACAAGGTCCTCATGGGACCAGAGAGAAGGTCTATGCTGATTACTGATTCGGAGAAGGAGATCATTGCCTATCATGAATCCGGCCATGCAATAATCGGCCTTGTAACAGGATCAGACCCGATCCACAAGATCACCATAATTCCCAGGGGAAGGGCGCTTGGGCTTACCATGCAGCTTCCTACAGAAGAGAAGCACCTGCATTCAAGTAAACACTGGCTTGATCAGATCAAGATACTCTTTGGAGGACATCTTGCAGAAGAAATCCAGTTTGGTGATGTGACTACCGGGTCAAGCAATGATATTGCCCGGGCTTCAGGCATTGCCAGGAAGATGATTACAGAGTGGGGAATGAGCGAGAAGGTCGGTCCCATTGCGTTTGGTCAGAAGAATGAGCAGGTCTTCCTGGGCAGAGAAATAGCTCAGCATCAGGATCACAGTGAGGCAACGGCTCAGATAATTGATGAGGAAGTAACGAGAATTTTACAAAATTGTCTCGGTGAGGCAAAACAGATTATTCTTGATAACAGGGAGAAATTTACATCACTTGCAAAAAATCTCATAGAGCGGGAGACTCTTGATGCAGCCGAGATAAAACTGATTATGGCTGGAAGCCCTCTTCCTCCGGTTGATAATAGTAAAAATGGCAATGGCAAGACATCTGTTGACAAGAGAAAAGAAGAAGAAGTAAAAGCAGAAGATGAATAAAAATATCAGTAAATGATAATATATAAAAAAGTCCGTCTTATTTAAGGCGGACTTTTTTTATGAAAGAATGGACAGCACCCTTTTTTTCCGGACACCATTCAGCAGTCTTTCCGGCCCTGCGTTCTCAGAGGTTAAATAATCAGGATTTATCTCAGTAAAAGCGGATACAGCTTTCTGCGCTTCTGATCTTGCCGCCTCTATGATATCAAAATCCTTTGCAAGATCTGTAAATTCAAAATCGGAATCACCATGCTGTCTCGTGCCAATCAGCTGTCCGCTTCCCCTGAGCTGAAGATCTTTTTCTGATATTTTAAAACCGTCATCTGTTTCAGTAAGAATTCTGATCCTTTCTCCTGAATCGCCCGAGATCTTTCCCTGATAGACCAGTGCGCAGAATGACTGATGCTCACCCCGTCCGACTCTGCCTCTGAGCTGGTGAAGCTGGGACAGGCCGAACCGTTCGGCATGTTCAACTACTATGATACTTGCATTTGCAACATCAATCCCTACTTCAATAACGGTGGTGGAGACGAGAATGTCAATTTTTCCCTCGGCAAAGAGGCGCATTGTCTCATCTTTCTCTGCTTGCTTTAACTTTCCATGGATGAGTGAAATTTTGAAATTCGGGAATATTTCTTTTAGTTTTATATGTGTTTCTACTGCAGATTTAAGATCAACCTTCTCTGACTCTTCAATGAGGGGGAGAATATAGTAGATCTGTCTTCCCTGTTTTACATATTTTTCAATAGATCTGTAGACTCCTCCTATCTTCGATTCCGGGAATGCCATTGTCTTGACGCTCAGCCTGTTTGAGGGCTTTGTCCTGATGTTTGAAACGTCGAGATCGCCGTAGACGGTCATGGACAGCGACCTTGGTATTGGTGTTGCTGTCATTATGAGGAGATCTGTATCACGCCCCTTGTTTCTGAGTCTGGCTCTCTGTTCTACGCCGAATCGGTGCTGTTCATCAATAATTATATAGGACAGATTCTTGAATTCGACAGCGTTCTGAAATAATGCATGGGTGCCTATTACAATATCAGCCTCACCGGCAGATATTTCAGCATACACAGCTTCCTTCTCTTTTGGCCTGAGGCTTCCTGTAAGCAGTCTCAGACGCACAGAATCGCCCAATACCTGCTCCGCTGTCATGAAGTGCTGTTTTGCAAGTATTTCGGTTGGAGCCATTATTGCGACCTGTTCGCCCGCCGAAACAGGCAGCAGTGAAGTTGCAAGAGCCACAACCGTTTTACCTGAACCTACATCGCCCTGAAGAAGCCTGTTCATAGGGAAGGGAGACATTAAGTCAGCCGAGATTTCTTTTATCGATTTAACCTGATCATCGGTTAGTTTAAAATTTAGTCCTGCCTTAAATTCATCAATCTGTTTTAGGTCATATGTTTTGTGATTTGCAGTGCAGGAGGCTCTGATATGTTTTTTTGAAAGCTCCATGTAGAAGTGGAGAAAGTATATCTCATTGAAGGCCAGTCTTCTTCTTGCAGATTCTGCTTCATTAAATGATTCAGGGTAGTGTATTGCGGAAATAGCCTCTTCCAGTCCGATCAGTTTACTGGATGAAAGAACCTCGCTGTTCAGCGGTTCCCTGACTGAACCCAGATAGTTGTCCAGGGCCGCACGTATTATTCTTCTGAAGCCACGTGAATCGAATCCTGATTTCTTAAGTCCTTCGCTGGATTTATAGAGAGGAATTATCCCGGCGGTATTTATACTTTTCCCAGGATCCAGAGGATCTATAAAGTCAAATTCAGGGTGTACAATCTGTTTTCCTCTAAACTCTTTTATTTTTCCGGAGAAGAGGACTGTCTCTCCGGGCGTGAATTTTTTCCGGAGGAATCCGAATCCTCCGAAGAAGACGCCTCTGAGAGTGTCTGTACCGTCGTCAATTTCAACATTGAGTATTTTCCTTCTCGCAGGTATGAGCTGCACGGATGTAACAGTTCCGGAAACTGTTACATCTTCATCAGAAATACAATCAGCTATTTTCTTCAGTGTTGACCAGTCAATGTATCTGCGGGGAATATAGTATAGAAGATCCTCTACAGTCTCAATTCCTGCCTCAGACTTCAGAACATCGGCCTTTGCAGGGCCTACACCCTTTATCGCGGTAACTGGAGCAGTGTGCAAGTCTATTCCTCTTCGGCGATGTACCAGACTGAATCTGGAATCTGAACGTATCTTCCGTCACTGGTATAGAAGTATGTGTAATTTCTCTGATCTTTTGCTGCTGATATTTTTTTGATATTAGTCCAGCGTTTAACAATTCTGCCGTCGAAACCGAATATTGTTATTGTAAGATTCTGGCCGGTAATTGTTTCTATTTGACGCTGGGTAACGTTTTTCTGTTCATAGGTGAAGTAGAATTTGAAATACAGATATAACCCTGCAATAAGAAATAGAATCAGTACTATAATTATGAGTCTGCTTTTTTTTAACATCACTGACCTCCGTAAAGATGCGAGCAAATGCTGCATTTTGGGTTTCTTGAAATTTTAAGTGTGGTAAACTCCATTTTTAATCCGTCGAAGAAAAGAAGTCTGTCCTTTAGCAATTCTCCGGTTTGTGTTATATATTTAACGGCCTCAAGAGCCTGTATCGAGCCTATTGTGCCGGCCACTGCACCTAAAATTCCTGAACTGCTTTTATCTGAACTGTCTGGAGAGAAACAGCTCAGGCATGCCGTCTCTCCCGGTTTTATAAAAGTCACCTGACCGTAGTATTCTGATACTCCGCCGTGAATGAGGGGAATGCCGGATTTTACTGAAATCTCATTAAGTATATGACGTGTTTTAAAATTATCAAGACAGTCAACTATTAAATCACATGATTCAATTTCTGACTCCATGCTGAGTGAAACAGCATCATTTATAAATTTTACTTCGATATCTCCGTTGAGTCTCTTAAGTGCATCTGCTGCAGCCGATGCTTTATTTTTGCCGATGTCTGAGTCATTATATAGAATCTGTCTGTTGAGATTTGTCAGATCTACACTGTCGTAATCACAGACAGTCAGATGCCCGGCTCCGGCTCCTGCAAGATAGAGCAGCAGAGGGCTGCCCAGTCCTCCGGCGCCTGCAATAAAAATTTTTGAAGATTTCAGTTTTTCCTGAGTATGCTGATCCCAGTCCTTTATGCTGAAATGTCTTCTGTATCGGTTGATATCATTTTTTGTAATCATATTATTTTTTATCCTTTGCTGTATTTATCATAAGATTTGTTTTTTTGTCAATTTAATATATCTCAAAAATAATGAGACAGGCCTGATTTAATTAGTGATAATTACCTGATTAAAGAGTAAATTAATATATTAAAAATAATTTGACTAATATTCAAGCCGGAAATAATAATTTGTGTAATCAAAAGGAGTATATATTAGATGAATCCAAATGTAAAAAATGAAACAAGATGGAGACACCTGCTCTATTCTGCTGAAAAGATTTTTGCCGAGAAAGGATATCACGATGCAACAATTTCTGATATTGCAAAAGCTGCGGAACTTTCGGAAGGTACGATCTATGAATATTTTTCATCAAAAGAAGACCTGTTCTTCTCAATTGCTATAGTCAGGACATCCGACCAGGAAAAGGAGATTGATTTTATTCTTGAGCATATTACAGGTGCCGAATCAAGGCTCAGGGCTTATCTCTATCACTATATGTGGTTTTGGCAGAATTATAAAGATTATGCATCAATATCTCTTCTGAATTACAAGCAGAATAGAAAATTTGTTGAGACAGAGGCGCATACGCTAGCCCAGGGTTTTTTTCACAGGGTTCCGGCGATACTCAAGGAGGGTATTGAAAGCGGTGAATTTATTGGAGATATAGATATAACGGTTGTTACTTCAATGGTTATCGGCACGGCAGATTATATTGCGACAAACGCTCTTCTTTATGGAGTATCACGGGAGCTTACTGATTACGTGGATTCAATAATAAAAGTCTTGATAAAAGGAATTAAAACAGAGTAGATTAATTAAGTATAAAGTTATTTTAAAACAAAAAAAATCAGCTATTCAGCTGATTTTCTTTGGTGAGGGAAGGATTTGAACCTTCGAAGGCGACGCCGTCAGATTTACAGTCTGATCCCTTTGACCACTCGGGAACCTCACCTTTGTTATAGCTGGCGAGAGGAATTGAACCCCCAACATCTTCATTACAAGTGAAGTGCTCTACCTATTGAGCTACGCCAGCGCGTCATCGAGGTAACAAATAATTTTATATAGAGGAAGTGTCAATAAATTTTTTTATTTTTTTATAAAAAAATAAAATCCGGTTGGGAACAGTGTATCTTTTAACGTATGATCTAATTGATATTGTAAATATTTTATGTCTTGACAGATATAGCGGTTCAACGGTTATAAATAATTTTATCATTAATGTGACAGAAAATTTTCGTTTATATATAACAGGTATTTATGGTTTCTAATAAAATATTAAGTATTCTTGTAATTTTATTTCTAATTGTACCCTTGTCGGCAGGAACGGCAGAAAGGCCGATTAATCTTGCTGAGTGTATTGAAATAGCACTTCAGAATCATCCTGATAAATTTATTGCTAATGAAGGATATAAGTCCAGTGTTGCATCCTATCGGGTTGCCAGAGCGTTGAAAAGTGTAATAATTGACGGTGAGATAAGGACAATTGAAACTGATAAGGATGACGATGATACAGATTCGAGTGTCTCTCTTCCCGGTGTAGACAGCTATATAGGTCTTTTTGCCGGCATAACGATTGCATATAACCTTTATAATGCCAAGAGCAATGAGCAGGAGCAAACTTCGAAAATAAACATTGATATATCAAAAGTGGATCAGCAGAATGCTGTGATGAATATTCAGTATAGTGTAAGGCAGGCTTATATCGGATATCTCCTTGCAAAGAAAACACTTGAAGTAAGAGATGAGATGTCTCTTAAGTATAAGCGCAAGGCTGAACTTGCCAGGAGGCTTTTTGAAAACGGGGCAAGACCTGTTCTTGATGTAAGTAAAGCTGAAGTTGATCTTGCCGATGCCCGGATGCAGAATGAAAAGGCGAGAAATAATGAAAGGAAGATGAAGTTGAATCTTTTTCATGCAATGGGGCTGCAGGAATCTGAAGAAATGAATATACTTCCCTCAGATTTTGATTCATTACCGGAGTTGAGCTGTCCTTTGTCCGAGCTCTATACGCTTTCTGAAGTATTTAACCCTCTCATTAGAAAAACAAAACTTGAAAAAAAAATAGCTCAAATGAAAATTGCAGAGGAAAAGGCTTCTCATTATCCGAAGGTTGATCTTCTGATGGGCTTCGGATACAAAGATGAGAGACTCTACGGGGCTTCTAATTTTGATAATAATTTTAAAAATGAAAACTGGGAACCTGTCTTTTACGGATTGTTCAAGGCCTCCATCCCTATTTATTCCGGAGGATCTATCTCTTCCAAGACTGACATCGCAGTGAGTAAGTATAATACTCTTGTTTATAAAGAAAAGGAAACCCTGATAAATTCCAGAAATGAGATTAGAAACAGTTATAAAAGTCTTGGTGAAATAAAAAAGCAGATGGAAATATCCAGGCTTATAATAAGTAATTCAGAAAGACATCTCCTTCTTGCTAACCGCAGTTATGAAAATGGGGTAGGTTCTCTCCTTGAACTTCAGGATGCAGAGTTGAGTGTAATCAAGGCTAAGATGGGTTTTCTTGAAGCCAGATATAATTATTTTTTAACTGTCGCAAAATTAATTAAGATCGTCGGTGTCGGAGAAGATATGATATGCAAAAATATAAACAAAAATCAGCAGTAATTATACTCACCTTAGTCTTAGTTTCTTTCTTTATCTTTTTTATAAAGAGCTGTGGAAACAATGACGAGATGGAGTACATTTTTGAGCCTGTAACCAGGGGTGATGTTAAAGAAACAATCTCCGTAACCGGTTCACTTGATGTCGTTGATCCTGTTACTATATTGAGTAAGCTCAACGGTGTAATTGATAATATTTACACTGATTTTAATAAGAATGTAAAGAAGGGCAGCCTTCTCGTAAAAATTGATTCGACTGCTATTGAGCAGAATATTCTTAAAATATCAAGTCGGCTTGAAAGTGGAAAACTTGAGGTCGCATCAGCAGAAAACGTACTTGCAGGGAAAAAAAATCTTTATAAGGATAATCTAATTTCTAAACAGGCGATGCAGCAGGCTCAAAACGATTACAGGTCTGTTAAAAGCAGATTCAGACAGATTGAAGTGGATTATAACGCAGCGGTCAGACAAAGAAAGTTTGCTCGGATTTATTCTCCAATAAATGGAATAGTCATCGCTTTATACAAAGAAAAAGACCAGCCAGTAGGAGTAAATACGCCCCTTGCACTTCTTGCTCCGAATTTAAAGAAGATGCTTCTTACTATTAGTATTGATGAATCTGATATCGGTAATATCCGGAAAGGTCAGCAGGTGATCTTTTCTGTAAGTGCTTTTCCTGATAAAAAGTTTAAAGGTGTAATCAATCAGGTAAGAATAAATCCTGTTAAATCCGGAGGTCTTGTAATCTATCAGTCACTTGTTATGTGCGACAACAGTGAACTGCTGCTGAAACCCGGGATGACGGCAACTGCAACTGTTGTTGTTGATCATAAAAAAGATGTTTTGAGGGTTCTTAATCCGGCCTTTATTGTTGTATCCGGAGATGATCCTGAAACAGGTGATACTAAAAAAATAATATGGGAAAAGTCCGGGCTGCTTGACGGGAAACCCTATAAAAAAGTTAAAGTAAAAACAGGGTTGGTCGGCGACATGTATACAGAGATAGTTGAAGGTATAGATGAAAAAAAAGAAGTCCTTATTCAAATAAAAGAGATTAAATAAAACTATATCGTATATAATTATGACAAAGAAAATTATTGAAATAAAAGAATTGGTTAAGGTGTATAACCTCAGTGAAGATGTAAATGTCAGAGCTCTCAAAGGAATCACTGTGGATTTTAAAAGAGGGGAATTCGTTTCTATAATGGGATCCTCCGGTTCAGGAAAGTCTACATTCATGAATGTTCTGGGTTTCCTTGATACACCTACTTCAGGCTCCTATATGCTTGACGGTATTGAAGGAAGCACTCTTAACAGTGATCAGAAAGCTGAGATAAGAAATAGAAAAATAGGATTTGTTTTTCAGGGGTTTAATCTTCTTTCACGAACGTCTGCCATAGAAAATGTTGAGCTTCCTATGTTTTACAAGGGTGGTATGACAACTAAGGAATTAAATCTTAAAGCAAAAGGAATTCTTGATATGGTCGGTCTTTCCGGACGTTATATGCACCATCCAAACAAACTTTCCGGCGGGGAGCAGCAGAGAGTAGCAATAGCAAGATCCCTGATAAATGACCCTGCTATTATTCTTGCTGATGAACCAACAGGAAATCTTGATTCAAAAAATACTGAAGATATAATGACTCTGTTTACCAGGCTCAACAGGGAAACTGGTATCTCTATTATTATGGTCACTCATGAGGCTGATGTTGCTGAATATTCCGATAGAATGGTTCTCTTTAAAGATGGTGAAATTATAGATGATTCTCCTGTGAAAAAAAAGAAAGCGGTTAAAAAAACAACTAAGAAATCGTGATTTTCCTGCTGTAATCCCTTTTTATTAAAAAATTATGTCTTTTTTTAATAAAAAGCAGTGCCTCTATTAAGACATAATTCCCCATGTCCGATACTATAAATGTAATTATTATCTATATTTTTTTTCATTCCTGGTTAAGATTGCAAAATCATAGGGGGGCAGAAAAAAAAATTCAGGGGTAATCTGGTGAAAGAAGTTGTAGCTATAAAACGATTTAAAAAGTTTTTGCAGGTAGAGAAGGGACTTTCACAGAATTCAATTTATTCATATACCTATGATTTAAAAAAATTCAGTGAATTTCTGGAGTTGAAAAATAAGGATATTCTTGTTGCCACACGGGATGATATTCAGCAGTTCCTTAAGTATGAAAAAAACAGTAAAAATAATTCTTCCCGAACTCTGGCAAGATCGCTTGCTGCGATAAGACAGTTTTATAATTTTATGTCAGATAGTACCGAAACTGCAATTGATAATCCGACAGAAAAAATTGAGACCCCCCATGTTGAAAAAAGTCTTCCTGATTTTTTAACGGTTAATGAGCTTGATAAATTATTTAATTCAATATCAGAAGAAGACTGTTATGAGCTGAGAGATAAGACTATATTCGAGCTTCTCTATTCAAGCGGA